>DAIPIQ010000155.1:0-9650 GCA_036770745.1 Opitutaceae bacterium
CGCCTTGCGGCGTGCCGGCACGGCCCTCAACGCAGACCCCGCCGGAGAATTTAGGGCCTCCCTATACGGCCGCCGTGCTCGCGACCGGCCTCTTCGGGGCCACCCATCCCGACTGGTTCGGGACGCTCGGCCGCAGCCTGTTCACGCTATTCCAGATCATGACGCTCGAGAGCTGGTCGATGGGCATCGTCCGGCCCGTGATGGAGGCCCACCCGTGGGCGTGGGCCTTCTTCCTGCCGTTCATCATCGTGGCGACGTTCACGATCCTGAACCTCTTCATCGGCATCATCGTTTCCACGATGCAGGAGCTCTCCTCGATGCCGGAGCCGGACCTGCCGCCGCGCGAGGTCTCGGCCCTGCTCGCCCGGATCGAGGGCGATCTGCGGCTGCTGCGGTCGAGCCTCGACCGCGAGCCGGGCGGGTGACGCCCGCCGCACCGGACCCGCGCGACGCCCGTTCGCACGACGGCGGATCTCACGTCCGCAGCGAGGCCCGCAGCCGCACGGGCGGGACGCCGTGCACCTTGCGGAAGACGCGGGAGAAATGCAGCGGATCGGCGAAACCCCACCGCGCCGCGACCTCCTTGACCAGACGATCGCCGCCGATCAAGTCGTGCGCCGCGCGGTTGATCCGCGTGAGCTGCAGGTAGCGGTAGGGCGTGCAGCCGTGGTGCCGACGGAAGAGTCGGTGGAGGGCGGGCCTTCCCAGGCCCGTCGCCTCCACCAACGCGGCGAGCGAGGTGAAGCGCTCCGGGGCCGCGTCGACGACCGCCTTGCAGCGCAGGAAAGCCTCGCGCGAGGCGTCGCGCCGCCGCTCGCGCCACCAACGCGCCTCGGCCAGCTCGAGCCGCAGGCGCTCGAAGAGGTTGAGACACAGGCGCGCCGAGCCCGGGGTGTGCGCCCGGCCCTTGCGAAAGATCGCGTCCACGACCTCACCGGGCTCGGCGTGTCCGCCGAAGTCCGCACACCGGCCCCACAGGTCGACCGGTCGCAGGAGCGCCGCCCGGGCCCCGCGGCCGGCGAGGCAGAGGAAATACTTGGTCATCTCCGCCTCGGTGGTGCGCATCCGCAGCGGGAGGCCGGGCCCGTAGGCGAAGACGCTCCCCGGCCCCAGCGGCACGACGGGGCCGTCGCCGAGACGCAGCTCGCCCCGACCGGCCGCGACGTACTCGAGGGTCGGATACGGATAGGTGCGGCGTTCGACGAGGTAGTCCTTCGGGCAGCGTTCGCGGCCGCCGAGCGCGATCCGCAGCGGACCGCGTGCGTGCGCGCCGAGATCGTGGAAAAAATACTCTCCCTGCGCCTTCTCGGAAATCAGCCGCCGTGCGGCTTCCCGTGTGAGCCCGGCCATGAGCGCGATTTATATCCATGTCATTGGCAGCTCTGTCCATTCCATCCCCCGCGGCGACGAGTGTAGACTTCCCGGGTCGTCACCCGCGATCCCGCCCCTCCTCCGCATCATGAAACCGAAGACTCCGAAACGCACCGCCCTGCTCGTCGCCAACGGCGACCTCCGCGCCTCCGCCAACCAGAAGTGCTGGCCCGCCCAGGCCGCGATGGAGCGCCGGCTCGCGGCCGCCTTCGCCCGCGAGGGCTGGAAACTGGTCCGCGCCCATCCCGTGGACCGGAAGGCCGGGCACGGCTTCATCAGTTCGCAGAAACAAGGGATGGAGGTCTTCGCGAAGATCGATCCCGCGGCGCCGCTCGTCGTGGCGGAGAGCGTCTGGCAGTATTCGCACCACGTCCTCGCCGGGCTCGTCTCGCACCGCGGGCCGATCCTCACCGTGGCCAACTGGTCGGGCGCCTGGCCCGGGCTGGTCGGCATGCTCAACCTCAACGGTTCGCTCACGAAGGCCGGGGTGCGTTACTCGACGCTCTGGTCGGAGGACTTCACCGACGCGTTCTTCACCGACGGGCTCGCGACGTGGCTGCGCGAGGGCCGCATCGTCCACCCCACCCGGCACGTGCGACCCCTTCGCCGCGCGAGGATCCCGGCGCGCGCCACGCGCGTCGCCCGCGGGCTCGCGGAGGAGCTGCGCACCCGCAAGGCGATCATGGGCGTCTTCGACGAGGGCTGCATGGGGATGTACAACGCGATCATTCCGGACGAGCTGCTCTTCCCCATCGGCGTCTACAAGGAGCGCCTCTCGCAATCCGCGCTCTACTACGCCGCCACCCAGGTGACCGAGGAGGAGGGGCGCGCCGTCCTCGACTGGCTCCGGGCGAAGGGGATGCGCTTCCACTTCGGCGCCGACGAGGCGACCGAGCTCACGGAAAACCAGGTGCTCTGGCAGTGCCGCACCTACGTCGCCGCGGTGCGGCTCGCCGACGAGTTCGGCTGCGACACGATCGGCATCCAGTACCAGCAGGGCCTCAAGGACCTCCTGCCCGCCTCGGACCTCGTCGAGGGGATCCTCAACAACTCCGACCGGCCGCCGGTGACCGACGCCCGCGGCCGCGTGATCCGCGAGGGCGCGCCGATCCCGCACTTCAACGAGGTCGACGAATGCGCCGGGCTCGACGGGCTCCTCACCCACCGCGTCCACCGGGCGCTCGGCCAGCCGGTCGAGAACACGCTCCACGACCTGCGGTGGGGCGACGTCGACCGCAGCGGCACGACCGACGCCTACGTCTGGGTCTTCCTGATCTCCGGCAGCGCGCCGCCCGCGCATCATATCGGTGGATACGCCGGCACCGACTCGCACCGACAGCCGCCGATGTACTTCCGGCTCGGCGGCGGCACGGTCCGCGGGATCGCCCGGCCCGGCGAGATCGTCTGGAGCCGCGTCTTCCTCGAGCGCGGCAGGTTGAAGATGGACCTCGGCCGCGCGAAAGCGATCGAGCTCCCCGCCGTGGAGACGGAGCGGCGTTGGGGCGAGACCACGCCCCAGTGGCCGATCCTGCACGCCGTCACCTACGGGGTGACGCGCGACCAGATGATGGCGCGCCACAAGGCCAACCACATCCAGGTCGTCTACGCGAACTCCGCCGGCGAGGCCGACCTCGCCCTCTACACCAAGGCCGCGCTCGCCGCCGAACTCGGCCTCGAGGTCAGTCTGTGCGGGACACGCGCCGACGGAGGTGCATTCTGACGCGCGGATGAACCCCGCCGCGCCGCCCGATCCGCTCTTCCGCCTCGACGGCCGGTCGGCCCTCGTCACCGGGGCCGGTTCGGGGATCGGCCGGGCGATCGCGATCCTCTTCGCCGGCCGGGGCGCGACGGTCCATGTCGTCGATCGCGACGTCGCGGCCGGCGGGAGCGTGGTCGCGGAGATCCGCGCGACCGGAGGCGCGGCGGAATTCGCCGCCCTCGACGTGAGCGACTCCGCCGCGGTCGACGCGCTCGCCGGGCGCGTGCCGCCGCTCGACGTGCTCGTCAACAACGCCGGGATCGGGCACGTCGGCGACCTCCTGCACACCAGCGCGGCCGACCTCGACCGGCTCCACGCGGTCAACGTCCGCGGACCGTTCAACCTCTGTCGCGCCTTCGTGCCGGCGATGCTGGAGCGGCGCGCCGGCAGCGTGATCAACCTCGCCTCGGTCGGCGGCGTCGTCGCCGTGCGGGATCGCCTCGCCTACACCACGACGAAGTTCGCCGTGGTCGGGTTGACGAAGGCGCTTGCGCTCGACCACTCCGCGACGGGAGTGCGCTTCAACGCCATCTGCCCGGGCCGCGTCGAGACGCCCTTCGTCCAGGCCCGGATCGCCGAGTATCCCGATCCCGAAAAGGCGCGCCGCGAGCTCGCCGCGACCCAGCTCGCCGGCCGGATGATCCGGACCGACGAAGTCGCCGCGGCCGCCCTCTACCTCGCCGCCGACGTGTCGGCGATGGTTACGGGAAGCACGTTCCTTCTCGACGGCGGCTGGTCCGCCGGGAAGTGAGGCCGGCGATGAGACCGCAGGGAACCATCACCGGAATGCGCGCGCTCGACGTGCGCTTCCCCACCTCGCTCGCGCTCGACGGGTCGGACGCGATGAACCCCGACCCCGACTACTCGGCGGCCTACGTGATCCTGGAGACCGACCGGGGCGACGGCGTCGAGGGCCACGGGCTCACCTTCACGATCGGGCGGGGCAACGAGGTCGTGGTCGCCGCGCTGGAGGCGTTGCGACCGCTCGTCGTCGGGTTGCCCGTCGCCGACTTCCTCACGACGCCCGGGGCCTGCTGGCGGCGGCTGACCGGCGACAGCCAGTTGCGCTGGCTCGGGCCGGAGAAGGGCGTGATCCACCTCGCGACCGCGGCGGTCGTCAACGCCCTCTGGGACCTCCGCGCGAAGCTCGAGGGCAAACCCCTCTGGCGACTCCTCGCCGACCTTCCGTCCGCGGCGATCGTCGAGCTCGTCGACTGGCGCTACCTCACCGACGCCCTCACGCCCGAGGAGGCGTTCGCCTCGCTCGAACGCCTCGCCCCCGGCCGCGCCGCCCGCGAGGACGAGCTCCGCGGGCGCGGCTACCCGGCCTACACGACCTCCGCCGGCTGGCTCGGCTACCCCGACGAGAAGATCCGCCGACGCTGCGCCGAAGGGATCGCGCAGGGCTTCACCCATTTCAAACTCAAGGTCGGGGCCGATCTCGCCGACGACATCCGCCGAGCCCGCATCCTTCGCGAGGCGATCGGCCCCGGACGCCACCTCATGGTCGACGCGAACCAGCGTTGGGACGTGCCCGTCGCCATCGAGTGGATGCGCGCGCTCGCGGAGTTCCGGCCGCTCTGGATCGAGGAGCCGACCTCGCCCGACGACATCCTCGGCCACGCCGCGATCGCCCGCGCCCTCCGGCCCCTCGGCATCGGGATCGCGACGGGCGAGCACTGCCACAATCGGGTGATGTTCAAACAGCTCCTCCAGGCCGGGGCGATCGACTTCTGCCAGATCGACGCCTGCCGACTCGGCGGGGTGAACGAGGTGGTCGCCGTGCTCCTGCTCGCCGCGAAGTCCGGCGTGCCCGTCTGCCCGCATGCCGGCGGGGTCGGTCTCTGCGAGTACGTGCAGCACGCCTCGATCTTCGACCACCTCCGCGTGAGTGGCGGCCTCGAGGGCCGCACGACCGAGTACGTCGACCACCTCCACGAGCATTTCCTCGACCCCTGCGTCGTGAGCGAAGGCCGCTACCGGCTCCCGGAGGCGCCCGGCACGAGCATCACGATGCGCCCGGAATCACTCGCCGCCCACACCCACCCCGACGGGTCGGTCTGGCGCGCGCTGCGGGGAAGACCTTCATGAAGATCATCCGTTATCAGGACTCCGCCGGCGCGATCCACCTTGGCGCGCTGCGCCCCGACGGTTCGGCCGAACGCCTCGAAGGCGCCCTCTTCGGCCCGCTCTCGCGGACCGGCGAGACCGCCGCCGTCGCCCGACTGCTCGCGCCCGTGCAGCCCGTGCAGATCCTCTGCATCGGCCTCAACTACCGCCACCACGCGGCCGAAACCGGGGCGAAGATCCCCGAGCGCCCGGTGCTCTTCGTCAAGGGCGTCAACGCGCTCCAGCACCCCGGCGCGCCGATCGTGCTGCCCCGCGCGCTGCGCAGCGACGAGGTCGACTACGAATGCGAGCTCGCCGTCGTGATCGGGCGCGACGCGAAGAACGTGCCCGCCGCCCGCGCGCTCGAGTACGTGGCCGGCTACACCTGCGCCAACGACGTCTCCGCCCGCGACCACCAGATCCGCCTCGGCGGCGGCCAGTGGTGCCGCGGCAAGTTCTTCGACACGTTCGCACCGCTCGGGCCGTGTCTCGTCACCCCCGACGAGCTCCCCGATCCCAACGCGCTGCGCATCGCCACCGTGCTCGGGGGCGAGCGTGTCCAGGATTGGAATACGAGCGACATGATCTTCCCCGTGCGCGAGATCATCGCCCACCTCAGCGGCAGCACCACCCTGCCCGCCGGCACGGTCATCCTCACCGGCACGCCGCACGGCGTCGGGATGGCACGCAAACCCGAGCCGCGCTGGCTCCGCCCCGGCGACACGGTGAGCATCGAGATCGAGGGCATCGGCACGTTGACCAATCCCGTCGAGGAGGAGCGCCCCGCCGGTTGACGCGACGGGCGCCGGCGTATTGTTTTTCCACGGACCGTCTCCTCCAACCTCCCGCCCCCTCCGCCCGTGACGCTTCGCCTCCCCCTCCTCGCCGCCGTCCTCTCCACCTCGCTCGCCTCCCAGGCCCCGGCGCAACCCTCCCCGGGTGAACTGCTCGACAAGAGCGGCAACCCCGCGGGCTTCCGCACGCTCGCGATCGGCGACCCCGCCCCCGACTTCGCCCTGACGGGCATCGACGGGCGCATCCACACCCTCGCCGACTACGCGGGTCCGGACGTGTTGATGGTGCTCTTCACCTCCAACCACTGCCCGACCTCCCACGGCATCGAGAAGCGCCTGATGACGCTCCGCAACGAACTGCGCGACCGCAGCTTCGCGCTCGTCGCGATCAACCCCAACCACCCCGACGGCCTCAGTGTCAACGAGCTCGGCTACGGCGAGTTCGGCGACTCCTTCGAAGAGATGAAGCCATACGCCGAGTCCAACGGCTGGGACTTCCCCTACCTCTACGATGGCGACACCCAACAGGTCGCCCGCGCCTACGGCTGCCTCGCCACGCCCCACGTCTTCCTCTTCGACCGCGAGCGCCGGCTCCGCTACGCCGGCCGCTTCGACGACTCGCGCTTCCCGCAGGAGGAGACCGTCAAGTCGCCCGACGCCCGCAACGCCGTCTTCGCGCTCCTCGAGGGCCGGCCCGTCCCGGTCGAGCTCACCCGTCCCCACGGCTGCTCCACGAAATGGCGGGAAAAACACGCCCGCGCCCAAGCGATGGAAAAGGCGTGGACCGGGCTGCCCGTCGAGATCGAGGGCATCGACGACGCCGGCGTCGCCGCGCTGCGGGCGAACCCCACGAAGAAGTTCCGCTTCGTGAACCTCTGGGCGACCTGGTGCGCGCCGTGCGTCGAGGAGTTCCCCATGCTCGTCGCGGTTGCGCGACGTTTCGACCTGCGCGACTTCGAGCTGATCACGATCAGCCTCGACAACGCCGGCGCTGAGCCGAAGGCGCGCGCCTTCCTCCAGAAACAGGGCGCGGGCATGACCGCCCGCACGCGCCGGACCGTCGAGGCCGAGGGCCGCACGACCAACCACTATCTCTACGCCGGCGCCGGCATCGATGCCCTCACCGCCGCGCTCGATCCGGAGTGGCCGGGCCCGATCCCCCACAGCGTCCTCATCGCCCCGGGCGGCGAGATCGTCTGGCGCCACAACGGCATGATCGACCAGCAGCGCACGATCCGCGAACTGCTCGCCATCCTGACGCCCTACTACCAGCCGACCGCGCAGCGCTGAGGGCGGCGAGCGGCGCGTTCAGCCGCCGTCGTCCGGTGCGGGCTCGGGTGCGGCCATGCCTCCGCCGTAGATCCCCGAGCGGTCGAAACAACAGACGCGCCGCTTGCCCTCGCCGAGCATCGCGCAGGCGTTGGCGATGCGCCGGGCCCGGGTCTCGGCCTTTCGGGCGGAGACGATCCAGTGGATCCAATCCCGCCGGGCGATCGGCGTGAGGGTCTTCCACACCGCCCGGGCCTTGGGGAAGACGACGAGCGCCCGCCGGAGATCCGCGGGCACGACCGGCTCGGACTCGACCGCGGCCGGCCTCAGTTCCAGAGCGACGAGGTCACCCGGCCCGGCCCCGGCGGCCTCCTGGAGTCGGCGCTCGACCTTCAGCCAGTGGCCGCCCTTGCCGTCGGGCTCGAGCGTGGCCCGGAAGGCGACGCCGTTGAACAGGCCCTCGACGGAGGTGCGGCTGCGGGAAGGGAGCCGCGCCGAGGCCTCGTGCGGCAGGAGGAGAAACGTCCACCCTGGGCCCCGTCCCGGCGTCGCCGGCCGGAGGAGCTTCGCGTCGAAACGGATGGTGGAGGTTGTCGCAGGCATTTCCGGTGAAGGGAGCGAGGAGGACACACTCTCTTGGACAAGGGGATCGTGAGGATTTTCTCCGGTAAACAACGCTCAATTCCGTTCCGCGCTCGACCCGTTCCGGAGGAGCGCACGCGTCCCGCCGTCGCCTCCGAAGAGCCGGGCGAGACGCCCGGCTCGGAACGCGAGGAGGCGTGCGATCCCCGGAACGTTCGGATCGACTCGATGCTCAGAAGATCACGGGCGTCGAATGGTCGACCCGCACGGGGCGGCCGCGTTGTTGCGCGGGGGAGAACCTCCAGTAGGCGAGCGAGGTCGCCGCGGCGTAGCCGCGGAGCGCGTCCTCCGAAGCCTCGATCCGGGGGAGCAGGACCTCGCCGTTTTCCGTGATGACGGCGCGGACGTAGACGCGGTCGCGCTCCTCCTTCCGGCCTTCGCCGTGCGCGAACATCGGCTCGATCGAGCGGAGGATGCGCGGGGCCCGGCTTGTTTCCTTGGCGTCGGTGAACCCGGTGAGGTCGCCCGCCTTCAGGCGGCGGGCAAGCGCGAGGACGTCCTCCGGCACCTCGTCGGGTTGGAACGACACCCGGTAGCGCAGACGCGCGGGGACGGCCACGCCGTTGTTCAAGGCCGGGGAGAACCGCCAGTGGCCCATCGCCGCGCGCGTTGCGAGGGCGAACTCGGGATGGGTCGCCTCGAGGATCGTCACGTCGTAGGGGATGCCGTCTTCGCCGACGCTGTATTCGATCATGACCTCGCCCGGTTTCGCGTCGACGAGCAGCTCGAAGGGGAAGATCGGTCGCAGGCCGAAGAGCCGGCGGATCGGGTGCTCCTGCGCGCCCGCGTAGGTGACGCCCTCGAGTGAGATGCGGCCGCCGGCGAAGTCGAAGAACGTGGTGTCGCCGACCTCTTCGGCGACGACGATGTTGACGCGGACGCGGGAGTTGGTGGTGCGACCGCCCTTGAGCGCCGGGAGGAACTCCCAGCCGGTGAGCGCGTCGAGCGCGGAGGCGGAGAAGAGCTCGTCCGGCGATTGCTCGACGCGCACGTGGCTGGCCCGGCCGAGCCGGTCGACGATGAGCGAGACCATCACCTCCCCCACGACGCCCGAACCCCGGAGGGTGTCGGGATAGGCGGTGGGCTGGGTCTTGAGGAGCCTCGGAGGGCGGTTCGCGGCCCGGCGGTTTTCGTCCGCGTCCTCCGCCTTGTCGAACTGGATGAGGTCGGGGTCGGTTTCGCGCTCCTCGACGACGAGGCCGCTGAGCACGTCGCCGGCGCGGATGACGCGGCTGCTGTTCGGATCGACGGGCTGGGCGGGGAGCGGCGCGGCGAGGAGCGCCGCGACGAGGAGCGCCGCGGGCGATCCGGGGCCGGGGCGCGAGAGAAGGCGGGACGCCGTGTGCCGCATCACGGTCGGGTGGCCCGGGTGCGGTCGTAGATCGCCTCGGCTTCGGGCATCCAGCCGTAGAGGCGGAGCATGCGATCCTGGTGCGAGGGGTGGGTCGAGAGCCATTCGGGGGGCACGGAGCGGCCGGAGGAAAGATTGTTGACCTTCTCCCAAAGAGAGATCGCCGACCGCGGGTCGTAACCGGCGCGCGCCATGTAGATCAACCCGATGTAGTCGGCCTCGCTCTCCTTCGCGCGGTTGAAGCTAAGGCCCACGACGCCGCTGCTCATCTGGTAGACGGCGCCGACCGCGGCCTGCGAGAGCCCGCCGAGCGCCGCGCCGGTCACAACCGAAAGGCCGACCCCGCCGGCGTCGC
>DAIPIQ010000156.1:0-4269 GCA_036770745.1 Opitutaceae bacterium
TTCTCCCGGAAATACATCTGCTCGAACTCGGCGAGGCTCTGGCGCGAGTGCGCCGACCAGGCCTCCTTGGGCTCCACGTCTCCCGTGCCTTCCAGCGCGGTGACCGCGAGGGAAGGCTCCATGCGCCGCAGCGCCTCGACCTGCCGCCGGTTGAGGGTCTCGAGCCCGGTCCGCGCGGCGGGACGGAAGAAGGGCGCGTAGCGATCGATGAAGACGTCGGGGCCGCCGGTCGGCCCGAAGATCGAGAACCACTCCCGGTTGTAGAGGCTTTCCATCTCGGGCACCCCCGGGAGGTGGAGGCGAAAACCTTCGACGAACCCCTCCGGCCGCGGCAGCAGCGGCGTCAGGTCGTCGGGCAGGTCGTCGACCCGCACGGCGGGAATCTGGCGCGCCACCCGCGCGTAGATTTCCGCGGCCTCGACGCTCGTGAGGTAGTGGAGGAAGTCCACCGCCCGCTCCGGTTGCCGGCTTTCGCTGGTCACCGCGAAGACGCCGCGCAACCAGGGCGAGGTTTCGCTCGCGCGGCCGAAGACGTGGCGGCCGTACTCGGGATCGTCGTGCTCCGGGACCGGGAAGCGGAAGGCCCCGATCTCGAAGGGGGCGAGGACGCGCAACTGCGTGTAAAGCCCCGACTCCCAGGTGATCATCGCGGCGCGGCCCTGCGAGAAGCGGAAGAGCGCATCCTCGTCCCGCAACGAGAGCGAGCCCGGCGTCTCGAAGGCCGAGATCTCGCGGATGAGCCGCAGCGCGGAATGGATCGCCGGGTGGCTCCAGTCCCACTTCCCCTCGAAAAACGCCAACGCCACCTGCGAGTCGCCGGTCAGGAGATGGCGATCGGGATTCAGCCGCCAGCCGAGCAACTGGGTCTGCGAGGCGGAGAGGTCGTGGTAGATCTGCGGGGAGTTTCCCTTCGAGCCCGCGATCGGGGCGAAGCCCCCGGCCGGGCCGAAATGCCGTTCGAGCGCGCGGCAGTATTCCACGAACTCGGCGTAGGTGCCCGGCGGCCGGTCGTGCCCGAGGGCGGCGCGGAAGAGCGCCTTGTTGTAGAAGACCCGCACGGTCACGAGGGAGGTCGGGGCCGTGTAGATCTCCCCGAGACTGGGGATGAGCGTCTGGAAACCCGACATTCCGTCCCGGAAGGTGGAGCGCCAGGACACGTCGTCCAGGTGGGTGCCGGCGTTGTAGGGATTGGGTTGATCGACCCACCGGGTGAGCGGACGAAACAACGCCGGGCGGGTCGCGACCTCCAGGCCGCGGCCGACCTGCATGAGGTCCGGCGGATCGCCCCCGACGAGGGCGGCGCGGGCCCACATCGGCCAGACCCGCTCCGGGATGAACTGGAGGCGGACCAGCACGCCGGGATTGCGCGCCTCGTAGCGGCGCACGATCTCCTCCAGCGCGTCCATGGTCGCGCTGTCCATGCTGTATTGGGCCCAACGAAGCACGGTCCGGCCGGCCTCCGCGTGCGCCCGCGAGGCCTGGGCCTCGCTCAAGCGCCACCAGGCGACGGCGCCGTAGCCGCAGAGCAGGAGGACGATCGCGAAGAGGCCCGTGCGCCGCTTCATCGGGCGTCGTCCTCCCGGGTCGCGTAGATCTCGAGCAGCGGCGGCGTGTCCGCGGGCGCCTCCCCGCGGAGCAGGGCCGTCTGCATCCGCACCGTGTAGGCCCGCTTGTCCTGGGGAAACTCGCGCAGGAAGACTTCCAGCACCTCGAGCGCGCGCTCCCGCCGGTCGAGGGTGATCGCCACCTGGGCGAGGGCGGCGAGCAGGTTCGAACGCTGCAGCATCGGCCACACGCCGCGGCGGAAGGCCGCGTCGAGATGCTCGAACGCGATTTCCAACGGGCCTCCCTGCCGCAGGCAGGCGAAGCCGAGGACGTAGTGGAAATCGCCCGCGAACGGCCCCGCCTCGACAAGCGGAAGGTACCGCCCGAGTTCCTTCCGCGCTTCCAGGAACGCCGCCGCATCCGGGCCGGACAACGTGCGGAGGATCGCGACCTTGACGACGGCGAGCCCGGCGAGCGGGTGGTCGGGATGCCCGCGGATCACCTGCTCGTACCAGCGCAGCGCCTCGTCGCCCGAGCCGGCGTCGTCGAAGAGCTGGGCGATCCGCCCGCGAAGGTAGAGGGCGCGCACGCCGATCTCGTCGTCGGGCGACTCCTCGCGGAGCCGCTCGAGCTCCGCCGTCGCCGTCCGCACGTTCGCCTGGGAGAACGGCTGGCGGTAGAGCAGACTCGCCGCCCTCACGAAGCGGACACCGCGCTCCCCCCGCACCTCGCGGGGGAGGTCGTCGATCATCGCGAGCGCCTCGTCGTAGGAGAAGCGCTCCGCCAGATGCCGCGCCCGCTCCGGCGAGGGTTCCTCCTCCTCCGCGGAAATCGAGCCGGTGAAGAGCGCCGCGGCCAGGACCAGCGCGAATCGGCGTGGAACCGCTCTCGAGAGCGGGCGACCAAAGCCTTTCAGCACGGGATCCTCCGGACGCGCGCGTTCATCCCCGCGGAATACGTCCGCGATGCGCTCGAGGCCAACCCGAACGGAGGCGAGGGGGACGCAGGAGTTACGATCAGCGGTGCTGGCAGCCGGCGGTCGTGGGCCGGGGTTGACCCCCGGCTCCGGCCTTTGCGCCGACCCGCGGTCGGAAGCCGGGGATGAACCCCGGCCCACGACGACGGGCATGCCCGGCATCCGGGTTCGGCGGAACCGGAACCTGCCATCTCTTCCGATTGCACCCGGAACGCGGAGGGGGAACACCTCGTCAACTTACCTTCGCGGCACGGCTCCCGGCATCCGCGATCGAGCGAGCACCGTGGCGTTTCGAGCACCGGCTCACGAACGCGCCGACGAGCGTCTCGACCGACGAGGCGCCGGAGGTCGTCCCGCGCGCTACCGGGCCTTCGCGCGCGCGGCCCGGCGCCACTGCTCGGGCGAGGCGCGCAGCTTGCTTTTGAAGACGCGGTAGAAGTGCGAGAGGTTCTCGAACCCGCACTCGAAGGAGATCGTGGTGACCGAGCGGTTGCTCTCCAAAAGGAGGCGTTTCGCGTGTTCGATCCGGAGGTCGCGCACGTATTGGAGGAAGCTCCTTCCGGTGAGCTTGCGGAACGCCGCGGTGAAGCTCCGCTTGCTCATCACGAGCCGGTCGGCGACGCCCTCCAGGGAAAAGCCGCGGAAGAACGACTCGTGCAGCTCCGCCACGAAGTGTTGCACGCGGGCCTCGATCGACGCGCTCGGATCGATCGGCACCCCGTCGGGCAGCACCCGCGCCCGCGCGCGGAGGATCTCGCCGAGGAAGCGCCAGGCCATTCCGCGGAGGATCGCCTGCGCGCCGGGGAGCCCGGCGTTCTGCTCGAAGAACATCTCTCGCATCCGGTCCATGCTGCTCTGCGCGAAGCTCACCTTGGAGAAGAAGAGCGGGCGTTTCAGGAATCCGAGGTCGGCGTGCGAACCGAAGACCCGCGCCTCGAGGAAGAGCACGAAGAGCGTCATCGGGTCCCCCTCCTGATCGCGCACCCGGTAGCGCCATTGATCCGGCACGTAGACGAGCAGGCCCGGGCGCAGCGGCCACGAGCACTGGTTGTCTTCGATGAACCCGGACCCGGACACGATCAGGAGCACCTTCTGGTTGGGACCGACCGTCCAATCCATCCGCCAGTCCGGCGCATGCGTGCCGTCCACGATCGAGACGCCTCCTTCGCCGAAGGACGGGCCGACCGGGTTGTGCAGGGGTGTTTTGCCCATGGCGGTGATCGAGCACTCTCGCTCCGGCGCCCCTCCGTCAAATCGATTCGCCCCGCCCGGGGCCGTCGCGGGCGGGGCGCGCCCGCAGCGTTTCCCTCCTTCGGAAACGGGCACGTCTGCTGGCGCATCGAGCAAGGCGCGCGACGGGACTGTTCCCGGGCGGCCGCGGAGGCACACTCTTCGCCGCGGCCCCGCCCGCCCGCGCCACCGACGTCGGCGGGCACCCCGGCCGCTGAACCCACGCCTCCGCCGCCTCCATGCCCAAGCCCACTGCGCGCCTCGCCTTCCGGCAGGTCCACCTCGATTTCCACACCTCGGGCGCGATCCCGCGCGTCGGCCACCGGTTCGACGCCCGGCGCTTCCAGGAGGCGCTGCGCGCCGGCCACGTCAACGCGATCACGCTCTTCGCGAAGTGCCATCATGGATACAGCTACCACCAAACGGAGGTCGGCGAACGGCATCCGGGCCTGAGGTTCGACCTGCTCGACGCCCAGCTCGAGGCCTTCGGGATCGCCGAGTGGTGCGAGTATGACCTG
>DAIPIQ010000156.1:4279-4502 GCA_036770745.1 Opitutaceae bacterium
CCCAGCTCGAGGCCTGCGCCGCGATCGGCGTCGACACCGCCATCTACATCAGCGTCGCGATCGACGAGCTCCGCCGCGCCCGCCACCCCGAGGAGCGGGCGCTCGTGCCGGAGAAGAACCCGCTGCGCGCCGGCTTCCGCCGGGTTTGCCTGAACACGCCCTACCTCGAGTACCTCGTCGCCCAGACCGAACAGGAACGCCGGATTCGCCAGATGATCGAGCC
>DAIPIQ010000156.1:4512-9564 GCA_036770745.1 Opitutaceae bacterium
TCATCGTCGAACGCGGCCTGCCCGGCGGCCAGATCGCCCAGACCGAGGAGGTCGTGGAGCGCTACCGCGACGCGCCGACGCGCGGCATCTTCTTCGACGTCTTCAACGCCGTGCCCTGCCTCTGCGGGCGTTGCCTCGCCGAGCTCGACGAGCGCGGGCTCGATCCCGACAAACCGGACGACGTGATGGCCCTCGGCCGCGACGTCCTCCTGCGCGGGATGGAGCGCCTCACCCGGGTGGTCACCCGCCGGCGGCCCGCGTGGACGGTGTTTCACAACCTCGGTCACGTGCCGCGCGGCAACCGCCGCTTCGAGTCCGTCTCGACGCATCTCGAGCTCGAATCGCTGCCCACCGGCGGCTGGGGCTAAGACCACTTCGCGATCTCCGCCCGCTACGCCGCCGCGACCGGCGGCCGGCGGCTCTTCATCGGGCAGACCGGGAAGTTCCACACCGCGTGGGGCGAGTTCGGCGGGTTCAAACATCCCAACGCGCTGCGCTACGAGTGCGCCCTGATCAACGCCTACGGCGGCCGCTGCTGCGTCGGCGACCAGCTCCATCCCGACGGCGAAATGAACGCCGACACCTACCGCTCGATCGGCCTCGCCTACGCCGAGGTCGAGCGGCGCGAACCCTTCGTGCTCGGGGCCCGCCCGGTGGCCGATGTCGGCGTGGTCTCGCACGAGGCCGTCTTCGGCGACAATCCCTCCGGCGACCACGCGGGCCGGACCAACCACGTCGACAAGGGGCTCTCGCGCGTCCTCACCGAGCTCGGTGTGCTCCACGACTTCATCGACGGCACGACCGACTTCGCCCGCTACCGCGTGATCGCGCTGCCCGACACCGATGCGCTCCCCGCCGACCTCGTCGCGCGTCTTCAAGCCCATCTGAAAGCCGGCGGCCGGGTGCTGCTCGCCTACAAGGGCCTGCTCGCGGCCGACACCGGCAAGCCCTGGCTCGCGGGCGTCGGTCGTCTCGAGGGCCCGAGCCCCCACGATGTGAACTACATCAAGTTGCGCCCGGCCGTCTGGCGCGCGGCCGAGGATGCCGGCCGTTGGTTTCCGCAAGGCGCCTTCCGCGGCCCGGCCGAGGCGCTCCTCGTCCGTCCCGCCCGCGGTGCGCTCGCGCTCGCCGACCTGCACCGGCCGTACTTCAACCGCACGCGCCGCCACTTCTGTTCGCACCGCAACACTCCCGACGCGGGCCCGACCGGCGCTCCCGCCGCGCTCGCCGGGCGCGACTGGGCGTGGCTCGCCCAGCCGCTCTTCACCGCCTACGCCGACGAGGGCCAGCGCCTCTACCGCGACCTCGTCGGGCAGGCCCTCGCCCACCTTCTCCCCGAGCCGACGGTCGAGACCTCCCTCCCCTCGCAGGGCAAGGTCGCGCTCACCGAACAGCCCCGCGCGCGTCGCCACGTGCTCCACCTCGTCTACGGCGCTCCCATCAAGCGGGGCGCGCTGCTCGGCGTCGATCGCACCCCCGGCGACATCGAGGTGATCGAGGACCTGCCGCCGATCCACGACGTGCGCGTCACCGTGCGCCCGCCCCGCCCCGTGGCGCGGCTCACGCTCGAGCCCGAAGGCGCCCCGCTCGAGTTCACGAGCGACGCCGCCGGAGCGATCCACTTCGTCGTCCCGCAAGTCGCGTGCGCGCAGCTCGTCGCGCTCCACTGGAAGTCCTGAACCGCCGGCGCGATGCACGCACGCAAGCTCGACCGCGCATCCGTCCGCGGTTACTCGATCGCCCCCGCGCTCACGCCGTTCACCGCGCAAGGCGCGCTCGACGTGCCCGCGCTGCACCGCCTGCTCGACCACATCCTCGACGGCGGCTGCCAGGGCGTGCTCGCCGCGGGCACGACCGGCGAAGCGCTTTCGATGCCGGCCACGCAACGGCTCGAGCTCGTCGCGGCCGTCGCGCGTCGGATCGACCGCCGGGCGCTGCTCTTCGGCGGCATCGGCGATCTCTGCTTCGCACAATCCGTCGGCCTCGCGCGCGGATTCCTTGCCGCCGGGGCCGACGCGGTCGTCGCACAGGCGCCATCGTACTTCCCGATCGGGGAGGCGGAGCTCGAGGCGTGGTTCACCAGCCTGGCCGACACCGTCGACGGGCCGCTCTTCGTCTACAACATCCCGCAGACGACCCGGATCGAGCTGCCGGTCGAACTCATCGAGCGGCTCAGCCGCCACCCGCGCATCGCCGGCCTGAAGGACTCTTCACCCGATGCCGACCGGCAGGAGCGGATCGCGAGGCTCTTCGCCGGCCGCGACGACTTCGTCTTCTTCGCCGGCGCGATCCCCGCGACGATCCGTTCGATGCAGGCGGGCGCCGACGGCTACGTGCCGGGCGCGGCCAACCTCGCTCCGCACGCGACCCGGGAGTTGATGGACCGGATCGTGGCCGGCTCGGACCCCGACGAGATGCGGCGGGCACAGGAACGCGTGCTCGCGGTTTCGCGCACCTACCAGCAACACGGCTCGGTCTCGAAGGCGCTGTGCGGCATGAAGACCGCCGCCACCCTCCTCGGCCTCTGCCGACCCTTCGTCCTGCCCCCGCTCCTCCCGCACGACGCCTCCGAAACGCGCGTCGTCCGCGAGGCGATGGTCGCCGCCGGACTCCTCGAAACTTCATGAAAACCCTGCCGCCTTCCCTCCTTCGACTTCTCCTCGCCGGCGCGGCGTGCGTCGGCGCACACACCGCGATCGCGGCGACGCCGGCCGCACCTCCCGTCATCTCCGACTGGGCTTCGATCCCGGCCGGTCATTTCACGATGGGCCGGTCCGAAGGCGGCGACCCGGACGAGGCGCCCGTGCACCGGGTCGAACTCACGGAGGCGTTCAAGATCTCGGTCGAGGAGGTCACCCTGGAACAGTTCCGCCGATTCCGACCCGCGCATGCGCTGAGCCGCGACGGCAAAGTCACCGGCGTGAGCTGGCACGACGCGATGGCCTTCTGCGCATGGCTCTCGCACTCCACCGGCCGCCACTTCCGGCTGCCGACCGAGGCCGAGTGGGAATACGCCGCACGCGCCGGGACCGAAACGCCCTTCTGGAGCGGCGACCAGCCACCGGCCGATCCGCGGGCCCCGAATCCCTGGGGCCTGCGCGGCGTGCACGACGACGTGGCGGAATGGTGCCTCGACTGGTACGGAGCGTACCCCGCCGGGCCGCGGAAGGATCCCGGTGGACGGGAGGCGGGCCTCGCGCGGGTCATCCGCGGAAGCGGTCTGGATGTAAGCGACGAGAAGCAGCGGGATCGCCCCCTGATCGAGTACCACACTTCGACGAATCGAGCCGGGATCGCTCCGGGTTTCGGCGCGATCGCCGCCGGACATTCCGGCAACGGCTTCGGCCACCACCGCATCGGCTTCCGGGTCGTGGAGGGCCGCGCGCCCGCGACCTTCCTGCCCGAGGAGATCCCGTTCGTCCGGCAGGGCGTGAAGCGCATCGCCGATCGCCTCGAGCAGGGTCCGGACCCCGCGCGCCCCTACTTCCGCAAGCGCCACGCCCTGCCCTCGCCGCCCGACAACCGCCGCATCGCCGAACGGGCCGCCGCCGGACTGCCCGCGGGGCTGCGTTTCCACAACCACAGCCCCGCCCTCGCCGTCTGCGCCAACGGCGACCTGCTCGCCGCCTGGTTCTCCGCCGACACGATGAACCGGAGCCTCTTCCCGCCGCCACCCTGGCACAAGGAGACCGCGCCCAACGTGGCCGTCATCGCCGCCCGCCTCCGTCATGGCGCCGACCAGTGGGACATGCCCGAGGTGTTCTGGGATTTTCCCGACGTGAACGACGGCGGACCGCTCATGTGGACGGACCCGGCCCACGGCGACCGCATCCACTTCTTCATCGGCAACAACCGCCTTCCCGGCGCGTTCCCCTTCCAATGGGCGACCTCCGACGACGGCGGCGCCTCGTGGAGCGAGGTTCGTTTCCCGCGCTTCCTCAACCAGGTCGGCGCCTTCGATCCCCAGCCGATCAACACCGCGATCCAGGACCGCGACGGCACGCTCTACGTCCCGCTCGACGCCGAGGGACCGACCTCCGTGCTGATGGCGACCGACGACGGCGGCGCCTCGTGGTACGACACCGGCGGGCGCACGGGCGGGCGGCACACCACGCTGGCCTTCCTGCGCGACGGCCGGATCCTCGGGCTCGGCGGAAAGGAGTCGGGGATCGATGGATACACGCCGCGTTCGATCTCGGCCGATGGAGGCCGGACGTGGTCCGTCGGCCCGACGCCCTTCCCGCGTCAGGGCGGCAACCAACGGCCCTCCCTCCTGCGCCTGCGGAGCGGGCGCCTGCTGTTCGCCGGCGATTTCCAGAACATCTGGGGAGCGAAGCCCGCGGGCGTCACCGGAAGCGGCGCCTACGTCGCGCTCTCCGAGGACGAGGGGGAAACCTGGCGGATCAAGACCCTGCCCGGTGTCCAGCGCCACGAAAGCCATCCCGAGATCCCGACTCCCGGCACGATCGGCTACTCGGTGGCGCGCCAGTCGGCCGACGGGCTCATCCACCTCCTCACGACGATGAACGATCCGTGCCTGCACTTCGAATTCAACGAGGCCTGGATCCTCGCGCCCGAGGAGCCGTCACCTCCCGAGACGGTCCTGATGGCCGCGCGGACGAGCGCGATCGACGCCTTGCATACCCATCGTGAGTTCCACCCCGACGGCAGCCTCGCGGCGCAATGGACCGCCGGCGTCGGCGACGACGGCCGGTACCTTCTGCACGGTCGCGAGACCTGGTACTTCGCCGGTGGCGGGCCGCGCTACGAGGCCGACCACGCGCTCGGGCGCAAACAGGGACTGGAGCGGTTCTGGCGGGAGGACGGCGCGCTCGACTGGCAGCGCGACCACCGCGCCGACGGCGGCTCGCTCTGGACGCGCTACTGGCCCGGCGGAAAGCCGAAGGCGGAATCGTCGTGGCGCGGACAACGGGCCGAAGGCCTCGCGCAACGCTGGCGCGAGGACGGCACGCTCCTCTCGACCGCGACCTTCCGCGACGGACACCTCGTCGAGCTCGACGGCTCGCCCTACGTGATCGACACCGACGCTCC
>DAIPIQ010000157.1:0-9556 GCA_036770745.1 Opitutaceae bacterium
TGCATCGACCGCAGCCACTTGGCATGCCCTTGTGTGGGCCGGGGTTCATCCCCGGTTCCTACGGAGGAACCGAACGCAGCCACGACTTCCGATCCCACCCGTGATCGACCAACCGATGGCGTCCCGGGTCGAGGTCGGGCGCGTTCCTCCCCACTCCGTGCACTCCGCGCATTCCGCGGTTCTTCTCCGGAGAGAACCGCGGAATGCGCGGAGTGCACGGAATCAGGGAGGACGATGAGAGTTGGAGAAGGGATCGCAGGGTGTCCTCAAAAGTAGCGGCAGCATCCTGCTGCCATGGGCCGCTGGTCCTTGGCGGAACCGAACCCTGCCACCACTTTCGATGACACCCGGAATCACTGCCCGCCTCGGAAGGCATCTGGATCGCGGCGAGATGCGTGACCAGGGGCTGTTGTTCGAAGAGCTTCAAATCGCTTCGCCCGAGTTTCAGGTGGTGATCAATGCACGTGAGATCACGCCGTCCGCGAGCCTGCCGGACTTCGAATTCGCCCGGCAGATGATCGAGTTGATGAATGGACCGGGGTCGATGCGGGTATCGATGAAGGGCAGGATCGCGGTGAAACCACGGAAGATCCTCGGGAGCGTGCGGAAGCCCTACGCGATCAGCGTCCAGACCGCAGAAGAAACCACGATCGATTGGACCTGGGAGGTGTACCACATCAAACTCGTTCAGTCGCTTGTCTTGGTACTCGTGTCGTACCAGGACGCTCACTACGAGGAGCACCGCGAAACGATCGCCGAACTGCTGTCGCACCTCCGGCAGGATCGAACCAGCCCGTCGAGCGCGGACGAACAGCTCCCGCCGGACCACGGGTAGCCGCATCGTTCGCGACCCGCCCTCCGCGTGACCCGCGGCCGTCCCGGAGGATGGCCTCGACCTCAGCCCGCAACGGCCGGGAGGAGCGCGGCGAGGGCGAGGGCCTGGAGGAGGCCGACCACGGAGATCAGCGTGAGCAGGACCGACCAGGAGCGGAGCGTCTCGCCCTCGGTCACGCCGCCCATCCGGCTGAACAGCCAGAAGCCGCTGTCGTTCATCCACGAGAGAGCCAGCCCGCCGTATCCGATCGCCAGGTACAAGGCGAAGGGATGGACCCCGAGCGCCCCGCCTCCCCCGAGCGAGCTCATCAGGCCGGCGGTCGCGATCACCGCGACCGTGGTGGAGCCCTGCGCCGCACGCAGGAGCGCGCAGAGCCCCCAGGCGAGCAGGACGGGGCTGGCGCCGGAGGCGCTCATGACATCGCGGAGGGTGTCCCCGATCCCGGCGGCCCGGATCATCGCGCCGTAGGCCCCGCCGGCGGCGGTGATGAGGATGATGACGCCGGCCGTGTTGAGCGGCTCGCCGACCACCGGTTGCGTCTCGCGCCAGCCCACGCGACGCCGGCTCACGTAGAGGGCGACGGCGAGGAACGCGCCGATCGCGAGCGCGACGTTCTTGTTGCCGAAGAAATCGAGGGCGGTCCACAACCCCGGCGGGAGCGCGTCCTTCCAGACCGTCGCGATCGAGACGCCCGCGATCGCGAACACCGGGACGAGGACCGGCGCCACCGAGATCGCGAAGCCCGGCAACTCGCGCTCGTCGCGCGCCGCGGCGGCGGCGACCGCGGCCAGGGAGGAGCCGGCCGCCTCGCGCATGGGGATCGGATGACGCCGGTCGCGCCACCCCGCGAAGGCGAGCCCGGCGACCGCCGGGAGCACGCCGGCCGCCAGCCCGCCGAGGATCGCGATCCCGGCCTCGACCCCGAGGATCTCGCCCATCGCGAGCGGGCCCGGCGTGGGCGGGACGGTCGCGTGGGTGATCACCCCGCCGGCGGTGATGGCCATGATGTGGAGGAGGTAGTTCTTCCCGGTCCGCGCGGTCAGCGCCCGGGCGAGGGGGATGAGGAGAAAGAAGACCGTGTCGAAGAACACCGGCACGCTCAGGACGAAGCCCGAGACGAGCAACGCCACCGGCGCCCGCCGTTCGCCGAACACCCGCAGGGCGGTGCGCAC
The DNA here is from genome assembly GCA_036770745.1 of Opitutaceae bacterium. Classification (GTDB taxonomy): domain Bacteria; phylum Verrucomicrobiota; class Verrucomicrobiia; order Opitutales; family Opitutaceae; genus DAIPIQ01. The sequence goes on from DAIPIQ010000157.1 coordinate 2,008, forward strand.
GATCCGGTCGGCCGCCCCGCTTTCCATGAGCGCGGCCCCGATCACCGCGGCGATCGCGATGGAGAAGCCGATCCGCCCGACGAGCGCGCCCATCTCCGCGAGCACGAGCTCGACGAGCGCCCCCGGCGACTTGTCGCCGATCCCGAGCAACGCCACGGCGAGCGCTCCGAGAAGCAGGGCGAAGAACGCGTGCAGCCGACACCACGCCACCAGGACGACGACCAGTGCGATGCTGGCGACGAGGACCACGAGCGGCGGAAGATCGAGGAGGGCGCAGACGGGAAGACTCATGAGGAAGGCGGGGTTGATCGGGGTGAACGGCGGCCGGAGCGTGGCCGAATGGCGGAAGGGGAGGGATTCGAACCCCCGGAACCCTTGCGGGCTCAGCGGTTTTCAAGACCGCCGCAATCGACCACTCTGCCACCCTTCCCGACCCGTCACGACGCTGGCCGGCGGCTCCGGCGCGGCAACTGTGAATTGCTCCGTTCCCAAGCCGCTGTCCGATGCCCCGAGGCCGGTGCTGGACAACTTGGGTAGGAATGGACGCACTCGAAGTCCTTCGACTCCCGACTCAATGCGACTTCCTCGAATTCTTGTCTTCGCCCTCGCGCCCGTGCTGGCGGGCGTGCCGCTCGCCGCACGACCGGTCGTGGTCACGACCAACACGATCCTCGCCGACATCACGCGCGAGGTCGCCGGGGACGGCGTCGAGGTGCGCTGCCTTGTCGCGGCTGGGACCGATCTGCACGGTTTCGAGCCGAAGGCGGGCGACGTCGCCGCGCTCGCGACGGCCGGGCTTGTGGTCGTCAATGGCGCGGGCTTCGAGCCGTGGTTGCCCAAGCTGCTCGCGGGCGCCGGTTTCGCCGGAACGGTCGTCGAGGCCGTGCGCGACGTGCCCCTGCTCGAGCGAGGGCATGACCACGAGCACGAGGACCACGACCACCACGCACACGACCACGGAGGCGCCTCGCAGGATCCGCATGCATGGCAGGATCCGGCGAACGGCGTCCGCTACGCCCTCAACATCCGCGACGCCCTCGCCGCGCTCGATCCCGCGGGGGCCGAGCGCTACCAGCGACGGGCCCGTCTCTACGTGGCGCAGCTCGAAGCGCTCGATGCATGGGCGCGCCGGATCTTCGCCGCGCTCCCGCGGGCGGATCGGGCGATCGTGACCTCCCACGACGCCCTCGCCTACTTCGGCGCGGCCTACGAGCTCGAGATCCTGCCGGTGCGCGGTCTCGACACCCGGCGGGAGCCCGACGCGCGGCAGATCGCGGCGCTCGTCGACACGCTTCGGGCCGGCCGGGCGCGCGCCCTGTTCGTCGAATCGGTGAGCAACCCCCAGACCCTGCAGCGGCTTGCGCGCGACTCCGGAGTCTCGCTGGGGGGGGAGCTCCACACCGACAGCCTCGGCGCGCCCGGGACCGCCGCGGACTCCTACCTCGGGCTCCTGCGCGAGAACACCCTCGCGATCGCGGAGGCCCTCGAGCGCCGCTAGCCCCGGACGAACATCCTGGATGCCTCCCTCGCTTTTCCGCTCCGGCATCGTCCCGCGAATCGGCGCGGCGTTGGGTTTCGCCGTGGCGGCCTTCGCGCTCGTCGCCGTCGTCGATGACGAGCCGGTGCGTCGCGGCCCGCCGGCGGACCGGCCCGCCAACGAGGGAGCGGCACGGGCGCCGCTCCATCTCGAAATCGAGTCCGTGCGTCCCCTCGCCTCGTGGCGCGTGCTCCTCGACGGCACGCCCCTCGCCCCGAGTGCGAGCGACGCCCGCGCGTGGTCGACCACCGTGGACGCCGGGCCGGGCGTGCTCCTCATCGAGACCGTCCCCGCCGAAGCGGGACCGCCCGCCAACGCGGTGCGCATCCGCGCCGAACACGGCGCGGCCCGCTCCGTCCATACGGCGTGGACCGACCGCGACGGCGCCGCGGTCGTGCGGCTCGACTCCGCTTCGCGGGACGCGCGGCCTCCACCATGACGCACGACATCCTGCGCTTCCGGGAAGTCACCGTGCGCTACGGCGGGCAGCTCGCGCTCGACCGGATCAGCGCCGGAATCCATTGCAACAGCCTCACCGCGGTCGTCGGCCCCAACGGCGCGGGCAAGACCACCCTGCTGCGGGCGATCCTCGGCTGGCTGCCGCTCGCGGCCGGCGACATCCGCATCGGCGACGCCCACGCGCACCACGCCCTCCCCCGCCTCGCCTACCTTCCCCAGCGCGCGGAGGTCGATTGGAACTTTCCGATCACCGTCGAGGCGGTCGTCGCTCAGGGGCGTTACCCGGTGCTCGGACCCTTCCGGCGTTTCGGTCCGGCCGACGACGAGTTCGTCGAGCGCGCGCTCGCCGAGATGGGCCTGCAGGACGTGCGGCGCCGCCAGATCCTCTGCCTCAGCGGCGGGCAGCAACAACGCGTCTTCCTCGCCCGGGCGCTCGCGCAGGGGGCGGACATCTTCCTGCTCGACGAGCCGTTCGCCGGTCTTGACGCCCGGGCCACGGAAGACCTCGTCGCGCGGCTCGCGACCTGGGAGCGGCAGGGCCGCACCGTCCTCGCCGTCGTGCACGACCTCGCGCTCGCACGGCGCGCCTTCTCCCACGCGCTCCTCCTGCGCACGCGCCTCGTCGGCTGCGGGCCGGTCGCGGAGGTGTTGACCGACGAGAGCCTGGACGCGGTCTACGGCCCCGCGCGGAACTGAGGGAACGTCATGGAAACGCTGCACGAAACCCTGCTCGCGCCGTTCGCCTACGAGTTCATGCGGCGCGCGCTCGTGATCGCGGTGCTGCTCGGGGTGAGCGGCGGCCTGCTCGGCGTGCTTCTGCTCCTGCGGCGGCTCGCCCTGATGGGCGACGCCCTCGCCCACTCGCTGCTCCCCGGCGTCGCCCTCGCCTACCTCGCGCTCGGGCCGAATCCCCTGGCCCTCTTCGGCGGCGCCCTGCTCGCGGGGCTTTTCACCGCGCTCGGCAGCGCGCTCGTCACCCGCCTCACCCGGCTGAAGGAGGAGGCGGCGTTCGCGGCGTTCTTCATCGTGCTTTTCGGGACGGGCGTCGCGCTGCTCAGCGCCGTCCCGACGCCGATCGATCTCGCGCATTTCCTCTTCGGGAACGTCCTCGCGGTGAGCGCGACCGACCTCCGGATCGCGGCCGGCGCGGCGTCGCTCACGGTGGGATTCTTCCTTCTCCTCTACCGCGCCCTCCTGCTGGAGAGTTTCGACCCCGTGTTTCACCGGGCGGCGGGCGGGCGCGGCGTGCTCCTGCACGTCGGCGTGCTCGGCCTCACCGTGGTCAACCTCGTCGCCGCACTCCAGGCGATGGGCGTGGTGCTCGCGCTCGGGCTCTTCATCCTCCCCGCCGTCACGGCCTACCTCTGGACGGATCGCCTCGGGGTCCTCTTCGCGCTTTCGGTCGCCGCCGCCAGCCTCGGCGCCGCGACCGGACTGCTCGTGAGTTTCCACCTCGGGCTCGCCAGCGGGGCGTCGATCATCCTCGTGCTCGGCGCGTGGTTCCTCCTCTCCGCGATCGCGAGTCCGCGCTACGGGATCGTGGTGCGGCTCCTCCGGGTCGTGCGCGAGGGGCGCGGCGTGCTCCACACCGCGGACTGAGCACGGCTTTCACTTGGCAGGTCGCGGCCGGGCCGGGCACGATGGCCGGCGTGGAGTCGGTCGATGGTCAGGCGGTCAGGGATTATCTCGTGGGTTTGCAGCGGCGCCTCTGCGAAGAGCTCGAACGCGCCGACGGCGCCGGGACCTTCCGGAGCGACGCCTGGACGCGGCCTGAGGGCGGCGGCGGCGACACGCGCGTGCTCGACGAGGGCGGCGTCTTCGAGCGGGCCGGGGTCAACTTCTCCCACGTCACCGGCGCCGCGCTCCCGGCCTCGGCGACGGCCGCGCGCCCCGAGCTGACCGCCCGGCCCTTCGAGGCGATGGGCGTCTCGCTCGTGCTCCACCCGCGCAATCCCTACATCCCGACCAGCCATGCGAACGTGCGCTTCCTGCTCTCCAGCACCACCGGCGGCGCACCCGTGTGGTGGTTCGGCGGCGGCTTCGACCTGACGCCCTATTACGGCTTCGAGGAGGACGCGATCGCGTGGCATCGGGTGGCGCGCTCCGCCTGCGCACCGTTCGGGCCCGAGCTCTACCCGCGGCTCAAGCGCGCCTGCGACGCCTACTTCCACCTCCGGCACCGCGACGAACCGCGCGGGATCGGCGGGCTCTTCTTCGACGACTTCACCGAGGGCGGGTTCGCGCGGGCGTTCGCCTTCACCCGGTCGGTGGGCGACGCCTTCCTCGGCGCCTACCTCCCGATCGTGGAGCGGCGGCGCGACACCCCGTGGGGAGGGCGCGAGCGCGCGTTCCAGGCGTATCGACGGGGCCGCTACGTGGAGTTCAACCTCGTCTGGGATCGCGGCACGCACTTCGGCCTGCACTCCGGCGGCCGCACCGAGTCGATCCTCATGTCGATGCCGCCGCACGCGAGCTGGCGCTACGACTGGCGTCCCGAACCCGGCACGCCCGAGCACCGGCTGACGACCGACTTCCTCCGTCCGCGCGACTGGCTCGCCGACAATCCATGAGAAACCTGCGACAAACCACGACGAGTCGTCCCGCGCCCGCCTGCTACCCTGCGCGGCCACGATGGCACGCACCCTCGTCCTCCCACCCCTCCCCCGGCCCCCACACCGCGGTCCGCGCCCCATGAAAGGCCGGGAGCGTTTCCTCGCGGCCTGCGCCTGCCGTCCGCTCGAGCGACCGCCGGTGTGGATCATGCGCCAGGCCGGCCGCTACCTTCCCGAGTACCGCGCCCTGAAGGAGCGCCACTCGTTTCTCGAGATGGTCCGCACGCCCGACCTCGCGGTCGAGGTGACGCTCCAGCCGCTCCGCCGCTTCGCCCTCGATGCGGCGATCCTCTTCTCCGACATCCTCGTCGTCCCCGAGGCGCTCGGGCAGCCCTACCGCTTCAAGGACGAGGGAGGCATCGCGATGGAGTTCCGCCTGGAGGATGCGGCGGCGATCGACCGGCTGGCCCCGGCCGCGGCCGTGCGCGAACGACTCGCCCACATCCCGGAGACGTTGCGGCGGCTCCGGCGCGAGCTGGGCGAGGCGAAGGCCCTCCTCGGTTTCGGCGGATCGCCGTGGACGCTCGCCTGCTACATGCTCGAGGGCGGCGGCTCGGACGATTTCGCCCGGGCCAAGGCCGTCTTCCATGGCGACCGTCCGCGCTTCGAACGGTTGATGGAGCTCCTCACCGCCGCGACGATCGAGCACCTCCGCGCCCAGATCGAGGCGGGGGCCGACGCGGTGCAGCTCTTCGACTCGTGGGCCTCGATCCTCCCGGCGGTCGATTACGAGGAGGCGTCGCTGCGCTGGATCCGCCGGATCGTCGCCGCGATCGGCGACGCCGCCCCCGTGATCCTCTTCGCCCGCGGCGCGGGCCCCTCGCTCCCCGCCCTCGCCGCCACCGGCGCGCGCGTCCTCGCGCTCGACTGGACCGTCGACCTCGCCGCGGTCGCGCGCTCGCTCCCGACCGGGACCGCCGTCCAGGGCAACCTCGACCCCGTCCTGCTCAACACCTCGCCGGCGATTGTCGCGCGCGAGACACGGCGACTGCTCGAGTCGATGCGGGGCCGCCCCGGCCACGTCCTCAACCTCGGCCACGGCATCCTCCCGCAGGCGCGGATCGAGAACGTCGCCGCCCTCGTCGAGACCGCGGTCGCCTTCGCATGACCGGGCCGCTGCGCGTCGACCTCGATCTCATCCGGCGCTACGACGTGCCGGGGCCGCGCTACACGTCGTACCCGACCGCGGTGCGCTTCCGCGACGACTTCGCTCCGGCCGCGCTCCGCGAGGCGATGGACGACGACGCGGCCGGGGCCGGCCCGCTCTCGCTCTACGTCCACCTGCCGTTCTGCCAGACCCTGTGTTGGTTTTGTGGATGCACGACCGTCATCACCCTCGATCGGGCGCGCGCCGACCTCTACCTGCGCCACCTCGAACGGGAGATCGAGCTCACGCTCCCCCGGCTGCGGCCCGGGGCCCGCGTCGGCCAGCTCCACTTCGGCGGTGGCACCCCGAACTTCCTCCAGCCCGCCCAGATCGCCCGGCTCGGCGCGCTCCTCCACGATCGGTTCACCTTCGAACCGGACGCCGAGGTCAGCGTCGAGCTCGACCCCCGCCGGCTCACGGAGGAGCACGTCGCGGCGTTCCGCACGATCGGGGTCACGCGGGCTTCGTTCGGCATCCAGGACTTCGATCCAACGGTCCAAAAGGCGGTCAACCGCCTCCAGCCGAAGGCGCTGAGCGATCAGGCGGCGGCCTGGATCCGCGCCCACGGATTCGAGTCCCTCAACGTCGACCTCATCTACGGCCTGCCGCACCAGACGCCCGAATCCTTCCGGCGCACCCTCGAGCTCGCGCTCGAACTGCGGCCGGACCGGTTCGCCGTCTTCAGTTATGCGCACGTGCCGTGGATGAAGCCCGCGCAGAAGATCGTCGCGCGCTCGGTCCTGCCCGCGCCCGCGGCGAAGCTCGAGATGCTCAAGCTCGGCATCGAGACGCTCACCGCCCGCGGTTACGTCTACATCGGGATGGACCATTTCGCCCGCGAAACCGACGAGCTCGCGATCGCCCAGCGCGAAGGGAACCTCCAGCGCAACTTCCAAGGCTACAGCACGCGCGCCGGGGCCGACATCGCGGCCTTCGGCATGTCGTCGATCTCGCAGACGCGCACCCACTACCGGCAGAACGAGAAAACCCTCCCGGCCTACTACGCGCGCCTCGAGGCCGGCGAACTCCCCGTCGCGCGGGCGCTCTTCCTCACCGACGACGACCGGATCCGCCGCGAGGTCATCCTCCGGCTGATGTGCGACCTCGCCCTCGATTTCGACGCGCTCTCCACCCGCCTCGGGATCGACTTCCGCGCCCGCTTCGCCGCCGAGCTCGCGACCCTCGCGAAGGCGGAGGACGACGGCCTGATCACGCGCTCCGACTCGGGGATCACCGTCACCGACACCGGCCGCCTCCTCGTCCGCAACCTTGCGATGACCTTCGACGCGCACCTCGCGGCGGGCGAGGGCCGCTTCTCCCGGACCATCTGACGCCCGGCATGGCCCTCAACGCAGACCCCGTCGGAGAATTCAGGCGCTCCCTGGAAAAGGAAACACCGCGGAAGCGCATCGTCGTGATCGGTGCGGGCGTCACCGGACTGACCGCGGCGCATGCGCTCGAAGGCGCGGGCCATCAGGTGCTCGTGCTCGAGCGGGCCGACCGCCCGGGCGGGGTCATCCGCTCGGTCCGGCGCGATGGCTGGCTCGTCGAGACGGGCCCGAACACCCTCCTCGTCAATGAGCCGCGGATGCTGGAGTTCTTCGAACGGCTCGGCCTCGGGCCCCGGTTGCTCGAAGCCCCCGCGGACGCGCGCCGGCGCTACCTCGTGCGCGGCGGCCGGCCGATCGCGGCGCCGACCGGGCCGCTCTCGTTCCTCGCCTCGCCGCTCCTCGGCCCGGGCGCGAAACTGCGGCTCCTCTGCGAACCGCTCGTGCGACGCGCCCGGCCCGGCGC
>DAIPIQ010000158.1:0-9553 GCA_036770745.1 Opitutaceae bacterium
CCGAGCCGCATCCGTCGTGGATGACGCGCCTCGTGGACGATTGGGAGCGGCGGACCTTCGGCGCGACACGCTCGCGGGATTGAGGCCGCGTCTCCGGCGCCCCGCCTTCCCGGCTCGCGGGCGCGGAGTTGCGCTTTGACGCACGGATCAGGGCACGATGTGTTCGCCGTGTCATGCCTACCCTGCCCCGTGTACGGCTGAAGGACATCGCGGCCCGTGCCAACGTGAGCCTCATGACCGTTTCGCTGGCCCTTCGCGACCGGCCCGGCGTCTGCGAAAGCACGCGCCACCGCGTCCAAGCCCTCGCATGCACGATGGGTTACGTGGCGGATCCCGCGCTCAGCGCCCTTGCCGCGTATCGCACGAGACAACGCAGGCCGTCCGGGTATTCGACACTGGCACTCCTGACGAACTGGCCGCAGGAGAACGGCTGGATCGGATGTCCGTGTGGAAGACTCCTCCTGGAAGGCGCCCGCGCCCGGGCCGCCCAGCTCGGCTACCACGTGGAGCCCTTCTGGCTGGCGCGCCCGCGCATGACCGCGCGTCGCGCTTCGGAGATCCTCTTCAACCGGGGTGTCCGAGGCGTCCTCGTCGCCCCGCTTGCCGCCACGTGCAAGGGGATCGATTTCGCCTGGGATCGGTTCGCGGTCGTCACGGTCGAGCAGCCGCTCGTCCTGCCGAGGTTCCACTACGTGGCGCCCGACTATTCGGCCGGGATGCAGCTCGTCTGGGCCGAGTTGAACAGAAGGTCCTACCGCCGTATCGGATTGGTGCTTACGAAAGAGAACGCCCGCCGCGTCCGCCACCGCTGGGACTCGGCCCACGCCTTCGAGCAGCGGTCGACCCGCTCCGAGGCGGACCGGGTGCCGACCCTCTACCTCGAATCCGAGGCCGACGCGGACGCCTTCCACGCGTGGCTCGACGCCCACCGGCCCGACGTGGTCGCGGGAAAGTTCGACAACCTGGTCCATTGGCTGCGGGCGAGCGGGCGCCGGCTTCCGCAGGACATCGGCTACGTCAGCCTCAACGCCTCCGACCAGCAGGAGCAGGTTTCCGGGATCGACCAGCGCCGCGACGTGATGGGGGCCCAGGCGGTGGACGCCGTGCATGCGCTGCTTTCGCGCTCGCATCGCGGCCCCGACGAGGTGCAGGCGGGCACGATCATCGAGGGCGTCTGGCGCGACGCCGGCACGCTTCGGGCGGTCTCCGTCGGGTGAGCCCTCCCGCCGCGGGCGGCGGTGTTCAGGGCACGACGTAGACTTCGACGAGGACGATGCCCGTGAGGCCGCCGACGCCGCCGGCGTGCACGGTGTAGACGCCCGCGGGAAGCGTGACGACGACCGCGGCGTCGCGGCTCCCGGGCGGGAGGGGGAAGGCGCCGACCTCGCGCGCGGTTTCCTCGATCCGCTCCACGTCCCCGAGCTCGCCCCAGTCGTCGGCGCGGAGCACGACACGATCGTCGAATCGCCCCGGGGTGCGTTGAAAGAGGGTGAGGGCGGGATCGGCGAGCGGCTGGTCGACGCCGAACGCGGCGAGCGTCGGCCCAACGGCGCGCAGCAGCAGGGTGCGCGGCCCTTCGCTGGAGACGACGAACCCGGGGATCATCACCTCCGCGCCCCCGCCGGCGAAGCCCCGGTTGGAGAGGTTGACCACGCGGGTCGTCGGCGCCATCTCGTCCGCATCGTAGAGCTCGACGATGCCGACCCCGGGGCGGGGCTCGGCGTTGGACGTGACGACCGTGTAGGCGCCGGCGGGCAGGTCGACGAGCAGCGCGGCATCGCGACCGCCGTCGGTGAGGGGAAACGCGCCGAGCCGGGCGGCGGCGGCGATGATGCCGGCGGGATCGGGGGCGCGGCCCCAGTCGTCGTTGTCGGCGAGGTCGATCGTACCCTCCGGCAGACTTCGCTTGAGGCTCAGGCTCGGATCGGAGAGCGGGTCGGCGACGCCGAAACGCGCGAGCTCCGGGCCGACGGCGCGGAGCAGCAGGCGTTTCGAACCCGGGCCCGCGAGGACGAAGCCGGGGATGATCGCGCCGTCTCCGGGTCGGCCGAGGGCGCGGGTCGAAAGGTTGAGCAGGCGCGAGGTGGAGGGCGGCGCAGGATCGATCGCGAGCGCGAAGGGCTCGCTCAGCAGCGTCCCGAAATAGCCGGTGGCGCGCACGGCGTAGCCGCCGGCATGGAAGAGCTGTGCGGCCGGGAGGACGAATCCGGGTTCCGTCGCGCCGGGCAGGTCGACGCCGTTGAACGTCCACTGGTACCTCGCGTCGACCGAGGCGGCGAAATCGGGGCTGAGCACGACTTCCGTGCCCGCCGTGACCGGCCCGGTCGCCCCGAGCCGGCGGACGATCGGCCGCGAGAGCGGACGGACGGCCAGGCGAACCGTGCCCGAGCTCTGGCGGTTGCCGGTGACGGCGATCTGGTAGGTGAGGTTCTCGTCGGCGAGGAACGCGACCCGGCTGAACGAACCGGGTGCGACGGTGGCGCCGCCCGTGACCCGGCGCAACGCCGCGAGCGTCGAGCCGGTGTAGACTGCAAGGCTGGTGGCGAAGTCCGAACCTTCGGTGGTGATCTCGAAGGCGGCCGTCGACGGGGGTCGCCAGGACCACCAGACCGACGCGCCCGGCCCTCCCTCCGACGACGCATGGAGCGGCTCGCCGGGTTGCGACCGGGCGCCGCGGCTGAGAACGACCGACTCGCCGCCTGCGCGCGGCAGCACGAGCCGGTTGGCGAAGTCGTCGTTGGGCGGAGGTGTCACCAACTCGAGGCCGAGCCGGAGCGAACGCTCTTCGGAGGTCGCCGATCCGAGGACGGCGATGGCGTAGTCCACACCCGCCGCGGCATTGAAGACGAGCACGGCCTCTTCGCCCGCGACGAGCGACCGGCCGGCGCCGACCGGGGTGAGCGAGCCGAGGGCGCTCCCGCGGAAGAGGCGCACGTGCAGGCCGCCGGCCTCGGAGACCGCGCTCAGGATGGCACGGGAGTCGGCATCGGGCCGCCACGACCACCAGACGGCGGGATCGTTCAGGCCAGTCAGGGCGAACTCCCCGGCATCGGAGGTGGCGCCGTAAAGGGCGCCCGCGGTCGCCTCGCCCCCCGGGGCGAGGATGGACCGCGCGGCGAAGGCGTCGTTGGGCGGGCCGTCGTCGCGGGCGAGTTCGAGCGTGAACTCCCCGGCCAATGGGAGGTTGCTCGCGACCGCGATGTGGTAGGTCAGGCCCTCGACCGCACCGAAGACGACGGGACGCGAGACGGTGGTTGCGCTCACCCGGCTGAGCGCACCGAGTTCCTCGCCGCGGTAGACCGCGATCAGCGGGAGGAACGACGCGCCGCGCAGGTCGACGAGCACGCGGCCGCTGGAGGGGGCGGTCCACGTCCACCAGACCGAATGCGAGCCCGCACCGGCGCCGTGGAGCGGCTCGCCGGGCTCCACCGCGGCCCCGATGTTGGAGCCCGGCACGGCGAGGCGGGCGCCTTCGAGCGGGGTCCGATCGGCGAAGCGGTCGTTGGGAGCGAGCGCCGCGAGCGAGAGACGCCAGGAAAAAACCCCGACCCGCTCGGAGGAGGCCGAGATCTGGTAGGCGACGCCCGCTTCGGAACGGAACGCTGCGAGGGGATTCGGTGTTCCCGGAGCGGATTCCGCCAGCTTCACAAGCGCGGCGGGCGCATCGCCCCGATGGACGGCGAAGGTCGGCCCGTCGGCCTCGAGGGGGACGATCGTGACCCACGCGGCGGCGGGCGCCGTCCAGCTCCACCAGACCGTGCCCCGCGCGCTCGCGACGGAGGCCGCGGGCTCCCCGGGCTCGACGGTCGCATGGAGCGTCGTGCCCGCCTGGACCGCGTCCGTATCCACGATCCGGATGCGATCGGCGAAGCGGTCGTTCACCGGACCCGGGACGACGTCGACGGAAAACGCGAAATCCCCGCCCTCGCGACCCGCCGGGGAGTGGATGCGGAATTGGTAGGTCTCGCCGGCGACGGCGGCGAAAGCCCCCGAGCCTACCGTGGGGACGGGGGTGAGCGCCTCGAGCGCCGGGCCCTGGAAAACCTCGAGCGCGGTGTTCGGGGCTCGCTCCGTGAAGATGACGTAGGCGGAACCGGTGGACGGGGCGGTCCACGAGAACCAGACGGATCCCGAGAGGCCGAGCCCGGAACGGAGCAGAGGCTCCCCCGGTTCGACCGTGGCGCCGAGCACGGTGCCGAAGGCCCGGGGATCCGCGGGATCGAGAAGGATGCGGGTGGCGAAGCCGTCGTTGGAGGCGGGTTCGATCATGCCGATCTCCAGGCGCACCGCTCCTTCGTGCTCCCCCGCGCGCTGCAGGACGATCGCGTAGGTGCGGCCGGCCTCGACCTGGGAGGCGACGAAGGCGGGCCGCGATTGGGTGAAGGGATCGAGCGCGGCGTTGTCCGCGACGGGCGCGAGCCCACCGAGGGTGTCGCCGGTGAAGACGCGGAGCACCACCGGTCGGGCCCCACCCAAGGTGGAAAAGCGGGCCCTCCCGGTCTCGGGGGCGGTCCACGACCACCAGACCGAGGCCGTGGCGGCGAGGGCGAAGCGGGAGACGCCGACCTCGCCGCTTTCACCGGTGGCTCCGACCGTCGTGCCGGTCGCCTCGACCCGTCGCCCGACGAGCGGGAGCCGATCCGCGAAGGCATCGTTCGGGGGCGGGTCCACAAGGGAGAGAGAAAGGGCGAAGGGCGTCCACGGAGCCGGTTCCCCACCGACGCGGACGGCGTAGGCCTGGCCCGCGGTCACGAGGGCCCGCGAACGCAGGCCGGACAAACGGGAGGAGACGGCGTTGAGGGCGTTGTTGAAGACCGTGCCGAGATCGACCAAGAGCGGCTCCCCGGCGTTGCTCAACTCCAGGTCGACGACGCCCGAAGCCGGGGCGGTCCAGGTCCACCACACGGTGCCCTGCACGCCCGAGGTGGTTTCGGGCCGGGCCCCGCGGGTCGTGCCGCTCGCCGCGGCCGAGCGGCCCTCCAGCGCGAAGGCCTGCACGGGAAGATCGTTGGGCGGATGCCGGGCGAACTCGAGCCGGGCCTCGAAGGGCGCCGGTGCGGCGGGCCCGGAATCGAAGGCGAGGTGGTAGGCGACGCCGCCTCGGACCGTGACGTGGGCGGGAAGCCCGGCGGGGTGCCTCCCGCGCTGGTCGGGCACGGGGCCGAGCGCCGCCAGCGAGGCTCCCGTGTAGGTGGCGAGCGACGCGGATCCGGAGAGTGAGGTCCAGCGGAGCACTCCGTCGTCGGGCGCGGTCCACGTGAACCAGAGCGTGCCGCTCGGGGTCGAGCCGTCCGGAAACGGTTCGCCGGGCTCGAGAGTCGCCAGGCTCAGGTCGCCGGTGACCACGAGCTGCTCGCCGGTGAGGATCCCGCGGTCGGCGAACGCGTCGTTGGGCCGGGCCTCGAAGAGTTCGTACTCGACCACGAGCGGGCCGCCGCCGTCGGCCGTGACGACGATGTGGTGGGCGAGGCCCGCGGTGACGGAAACCCGGTAGAGCCCCCGCGGGTTTCCGAAGCCGGCCCCCGGCGGCGTGCGGGCGACGAGCGTGCCGAGCGACTCTCCGGTGTAGACCGCGATGCGGTCGGGCCCGGCGACCGAACGCAAGACGAGGACACCACTGCGGGGCGCGACCCAGGTCCACCAGACGGAGCCCTGCGAGGCCGAGCCGTGATGGGCGGGTTCGCCGGCCTCGCGGGTCGCGCCGGTGGTGGTGCCACGGAAGGCGCCGCGCTCGCCGGAAAGCGGGAGGCGGTCGGCGAAGGCGTCGTTGCGCGGGGCGTCTCCAAGGGCGAGGCGGAGGGCGATCGCACCGGTCGCGGCGAGCGCTCCATCGACGGCGATCGCGTAGGTCGTGCCGCCGGTCGCGGAGAATGTCACCCGGCTGGACCGCTCGCCCGTGAAGGCGTCGTCGTTGGCCGCCACGAGCGACAGCGCGGCGACCGAGGCGCCGGTGTGGACGGCGAGCTGGGTGTCGAAGTCGCTCCCGGCCGTGTCGAGGGAGACGGTGCCGGAGGCCGGGGCGGTCCACGACCACCAGACGGACGCTCCGCCGGATTCGGGGACGTGCTCCGGCTCGCCGTCTTCCCGGGTCGCGGCGAGGTTCGAGCCGGCGACGGCGAACTCGGCTCCCGAGACCACGGTGCGGGCCTCGAAGTGGTCGTTGGAAGGGCCGGGCCCGGTCGCGAGGCGCAGGACGATCGGTCCGGAATCCACCGCTTGCGAGCCGACGAGGGCGATCTGGTAGGTCGTGCCCGCGCGCGCAGCGAACGTCCGCCGGGTCGCGCGGCCGAGGGGGATGTCGTCGCGGCGGCCCGGCACGCGGGCCAGCGCCGCCAGGTCGTCGCCGCGGTAGAGGTGGACGGCGTGGATGCCCTCCCCCGTCGAGTCGAGCACGGCCGTGCCCGAGGCGGGCGCCGTCCAGCTCCACCAGACCGAACCATCCGTCCCGGGCGCCCCGACGGGATGGCGGGGTTCGCCGGGTTCGAGCGAGGCGTTTGCGGGGTTGCCGGTGACGGTGAACCCATCGCCCGAAAGCACCGCGCGGTCGGCGAAACGATCGTTGGGCGGAGGCGGCGCGGCGGTGAGGGAGAGCCGGAGCGGCCCGGCGGCCCCGCCCACGCCGTCGATGGCGATGTGGTAGGTCGTGCCGGCCTGCGCTTCGAAGGTGACGGCGCTGGTGAGCGTCGCCGGTGAGGCATCGTCGTTCTCCCCGACCGTGACGAGGGCGCCCAACCCGGGGCCGGAGTAGACTCCGAGAAGGGTGTCGAATCCGGAGCCGGCGGTGGAGAACGTGACCCTGAGTCGGGAGGGAGCCGTCCACCGCCACCAGACCGAGGCGCCGCCGTCCTGCCCGGTGATCCGGGGCTCGCCGGCCTCGCGGCCGGCCCCGGCGTTGGTCGCTTCGATCGTGGAGGAGACGCCGGAAAGCGCGGCGGCGGCGGCGAAGGTGTCGTTGGGCGGTGGCGCCCTCAGGACATAGGCGAGGTCGAGCACGGCGGGAGTTTTCCCGGGAGCCGAGATGGTGAAGCGGGCCGCGACCGCCGAGCCGCCGGCGGGAGCAGCCAGTTCCACGGCGTAGTCACCGTCGTCGACCGTGGCGTCCGGGGCGACCCCGTCGTCGCGCAGGGTGGCGGGAGGGCCGCCGTCGAGGGAGAGTTGCACCGTCGCGCCGAGGACGGCGGTCAGATCGCCGACCCGGAGGCGAAACGTCGTCGCCCGCCCGTGGTAGAGCACCGCCCCGGCCGCCGGAGCGGGCTCGGCGAGGAGCGTCCCGGTCGGTTCGGCGACGAGGGCGCGGTGGGCGTTGAGACGACCGCCGGTGACCGTGCGCCCGGCGAGCCGTCCGTCGGGTGTGGTGGTGAGGAGGAGCCGGTTGCGCAGGTCGACGAGCGAAATCGAGGGACGATGCGCGAGGATGAGGGCCGCGACCCCCGAGACGTGCGGGGCCGCCATGCTCGTGCCGGAAGCGATCGCGTAGTCGGTGTCCGACCCCGCGAAGGTCGAGAAGATCGAGTCGCCCGGCGCGGCCAGGTCGACCGAGACGCGCCCGAAGTTGCTGAAGCGCGAGAGATCGCCGCGGCGGTCGATGGCCGCCACGGAAACCACGTTTTCCAACGGGTAGGCGGCCGGATAGGCCGGTAGCGAATCGGTGTCACGCGCTTCGTTGCCCGCGGCAGCGACGAACAACACGCCCGCCGCACGGGCCGCTTGGATGGCGGCCTCGAGGGCCGCGCTCGGCCGGTCGCCGCCCCAGCTCGCGTTGAGGATGCGGGCGCCGTTGGCCACCGCGTAGTCGATGCAGCGGATCGCGTCCGAGGTGAAACCGCTCCCCTGCGCGGAGATGAACTTGAGCGCCATCAGCCGCACCTGCCAGGCCACGCCGACGTGCGCGCCCCCGCCGTCGGCCGCGGCCCCGATCGTCCCCGCGACGTGCGTGCCGTGCCCCTGGTCGTCGAATGGATCGCCGGTGCGGGTGATGGCGTTGATGCCGAAGACGTCGTCGACGTAGCCGTTGCCGTCGTCGTCGATTCCGTTGGCCGGGATCTCCCCCGGGTTGCGCCAGAGCTGGGTCGAAAGATCGGCATGGGTGTGCCGGATGCCGCTGTCGATCACCGCGACGATCACGGAGGTCGAACCGGTGGAAACGTCCCACGCGCGGACCGCGTCGATGTCGACGCCGGCGACGCCGCCGTCCTGCCCGAGGTTGCGCAGCGCCCAGAGGGTGCCGTCGGCGAAGCGAGGTTCCGTCGGGACGAGCGAGGTCGTGAGCAGGTGGTCCGGCTCGACGAACGCGTAGAGGCCGCTCGCCCGCAGTTCGCCGAGGCGACTTGCAAGAAGCGCCGCCGAGGCATTCCCGCCGGCCGGAGTGGTTGCGGCCCGGGAGGTCGCGAGGGGCGGCTCCCACTCGAGCACGAGGAGCCCCGAGGGCGAGGCGTAGGTCGCTTCGACCCCGGCAGGCAGGTGGCGGAGCGGTCCGAGGGGGTCGGTCGCCATGGCGCCGGGCGCGATCCTGGCGATCACCCGGTGGGCGTGCACCTCGGCCCCCTTGTGGAGCGTGACCGGCGCGTTCGCCTCGACGTCGCTTCCCGGCGCCACCGCCACAAGAACCAGGCAAAACAGCATTCCGCGAGTGGAGGAGCGCATGCGTCGCATTTGCTGTAAGGAAGACGCCCCGGGTCTGTCCAGTCCCGGCCTTCCGGAAAACGCGCGCTCGGCCCGGCGCTTCACGCCGGTGTCGGGGGATTGCCGTCCGCCCGCGGGGACGGTTTGCTGGGCGGCATGTCGTCGTCGTGTCGGCTGGGTGCGTGGGTTCTCGGGGCGCTCGTGGCGGGGGTCGTTGGGCTGGCGGCCGGGCCGGAGCGGTGGGAGGGGGAGATCACGGCGTTCGAGGCGGAGGACGCGCGGCGCCCGCCGCGACCGGGCGGGCTGCTCTTCACGGGCAGTTCGAGCATCCGGCTCTGGAGCACGCTGGTGGAGGATTTTCCCGGGCGCCACGTGGTCAATCGGGGTTTCGGCGGCTCCGGGCTGGAGGACGCCATCGCCTTCCTCGACCGGACGATCGTGCCCCATCGGCCGCGGAAGATCTTCCTCTATGCCGGGGCGAACGACATCGCCGCGGGCGGGGGGCCCGCGCGGGTGTTGGCGGATTTCCAGTTGTTTGTCGGGAGGGTGCGCGAACGGCTGCCCGGGGTGGAGATCGCCTTCCTCTCCATCGCGGGCAATCCCGCCCGCTGGGCGCAGGTCGAGCGGATGCGGGAGGCGAACCGGCTGGTGGCGGACTTCGCCGCGGAGACGCCCGGGGTGGAGTTCATCGACGTGTTTTCCGCGATGCTCGGGCCCGACGGGCGGCCGCGGGAGGAGCTCTTCGTGGAGGATCGCCTCCACATGAACGAGCGCGGATACCGGATCTGGCGGGAGGTCGTCGGGCGCCACCTGCCGCCGCCGGAGGGGGGCGCTGCGACCGGGGGCGGGTGAGGCCGCGGCGCGCGCAACGTTCAACTCGGGATGGTGGACGCCGGCTTGGACGGCGTTGCTTCGCGTGCCCTCCGCCCCA
>DAIPIQ010000159.1:0-7363 GCA_036770745.1 Opitutaceae bacterium
GCTGCACCGCGGGCGAGGACGTGTTGCTCGATCTCGCCAACCTCTGCGAGGGCGACCTCCGCCGCGCGCTGAACGCGCTCGAGGTCGTCGTCGCCGGCCTGCCCGCCGGCTCGCCCGTGACCACCGCCGACCTGGAGGTCTTCGCCCGCGAGCGCCGCATCCGCTACGACGCCGACGAGGACGAGCACTACGACACCATCTCCGCCTTCATCAAGAGCGTGCGCGGGAGCGATCCCGACGCGGCCCTCTACTGGCTGGCCAGGATGCTGGAGGGCGGCGAGGACCCGCGCTTCATCGCCCGGCGGCTCGTCATCCTCGCCTCCGAGGACATCGGCCTGGCCGATCCGCGGGCGCTCCCGATCGCGGTCGCGGCGCACCACGCGTGCGACTTCGTCGGACTGCCCGAGGCGGGCCTGACCCTCGCCCACGCCACGCTCCAGCTCGCGACCGCACCCAAGAGCAACAGCGCGACCCTCGCGCTCCACGCCGCGCAGCGGGCGATCCGCGAGGCCCCCGTGCAGAACGTGCCCGTGCACCTCCGCGACAAGGGCGGCCAGGCCTCGAAGCGCGCGGGCCACGGCCGCGGTTACCTCTACAGCCACGACCACCCGGAGAACATCTCGGGGCAGGACTACCTCGAGCGACCGCTCGCGCTCTACACTCCGAAGACCGCCGGCGCGGAGGAGGCCGTGGCCCGGCGCCTCGCGGAATGGCGCGCCCTCAAGCAACGGATCCGCGCCGGAGAGCGGGCCGATGGCGGATCGACTCCGAAAAACCGGTAAAATCCGCGGGCGTTCTTCCCGCCTCCCCGGGTTTTCCGAAGGGTAGCCTATGCGTGGTCTGCTCTCGATCCTCTGTCTCGTCGCCGCCGTCACCGTGCAGGGAGCCGAAACGGCCGCGCCCGCCGAGCCGAACCCGGAGGCCGTGATCGCGGCGTTGGACGGGGTCGTCGAGAAACGGGCCGGCGGCGGCTGGATCCAGGTGAAGATGGAGGGGATGGCCCTGACCCTCCGCTTCTACGACGAGAAGGCCCGGGCGATGGTCCCGGACGTCGACCGCGCGCTCGTGCGCTTCGTCTATTCGGTGCGCCAGCCCCAGCGTCGCGTCCTCATCCCGCTGGGCGACGAGAAGGTCCTGACGCACGGTCAACCGCTGCGTCCTCCGCACGTCTTCAAGGCATTCATCAGCCTCGTGCGCGGTGAGGGCGAGGACGCGGTCGAGACCTTCCAGGTCGACGTGAAGTGACGCGCGGGGCCGCGCTCACGGCGCGGGCGGGAGCGGCGCGGGCGAGGGGACGGGCTCCGGACCCGGACCCGGGGCCGGGGCCTCGGCCTCCCTTTGGGCGTTGATCTCGCGGAGGATCGCGAGCGGGTCGCGGGTGAGCGACCAGTTCGGTTCGGCGAGCGTGCCGGTCAGGCGCAGCTCGAGCAGGTTCGAGAGCGGCGTCAGGAGCGCGCCGAAGAACTGGGTGAGCGCGCCGCCGGATTCGCGCAGCGGGTAGAGGCGCGAGCGGAAGTTCAACGAGCCGTCGCGGAGCGCGTAGGAGCCGTCGCCCTCCAGCGCGCCGGTGCGGCCGGTCAGCCGGGCCTTGGTGAAGACGAGCCGCTCGCGGCGGATCTCGAAGGGCAGGACCGCGTCGTTGAGTTCCAGGCGGCCGAGCGGGATCCCGATCGACCCGAGCACGCCGCTCACCGGACCGAGGAGGTTGATCCGCGCGAAGTCGGCCCCGGTGATGCGCGCCTCGCCGCGGCCCTCGTAGGCGTCGTAGGCGGTGAGGGGGCCGGCGCCCGAGGCGCGCAGGGAGAAGCGACCGCCGAGCTTGCGCGGCGGAGGCGACGGCCCTTCGGGTTCGTCCGCGGCGATCGCGGCGAGGAAGGCGTTGAAGCGCTCCACGGCGAGGTCGAAGTCCGCATCTTCGAGCCCGCCCTCGAAGGTGAGCCTGCCCGCCTCGGCCACGGCCGACCCGGCGAGCGCCCCCCCGGCGTAGGTCGCGCGCAGGTCGGGCAGCTCGACCCGGTCGTCGCGGATGCGCACCGAGGTCTCCAGCGCATCGAGCGGGAATCCGTGGTAGCGAAACGCATCCGGAGTCCGGATACGCAGGTCGATCGTGGTCGCGTAGGCCCCGTCGTGGTGCGAGATGGCGGCCGAGCCCTCGACGAGGGGCGGCGTTTCGTAGCCGTAGGGCTCGAAGAGGGCGACGCCGCCGGGCCCGAAGATCGGGGCCAGCTCCACGAGATCGGCGGTCGAGGTGAAGTTCCATTCCTGCCGCGCCGGGATGCGGCCTCCCCGGTCGTAACGGAGGAGGATCCCGCCGGAGATCGCGCCGACCCGGCGGACGAGCCCGGCGTCGTGGATGTCGTAGTGGTCGGGGCGGATGAAGAAGCGCCCGGAGAAGGCGTTGAAGGCGTGGCCGCGCACCACGAGCGCCTCGCCGGAGGCCCGGCCGCGCACGACCGTCTCGTGGCCGCGGAGCCAGTTGCTCCGGACGTCGACCTCGAAATCCGGCGGCCGGC
Organism: Opitutaceae bacterium; assembly: GCA_036770745.1. Classification (GTDB taxonomy): domain Bacteria; phylum Verrucomicrobiota; class Verrucomicrobiia; order Opitutales; family Opitutaceae; genus DAIPIQ01. The sequence continues at coordinate 2,514 of DAIPIQ010000159.1, forward strand.
CGGCGAGCTCGTAGTCGCTCCAGAAACGCTCCCACCAGGGCCCGAACCACGGCGAGATGGAGCGGGGGCGCATCGCGCCGCGGAAGAGGAAGCGGTGGTCGCGCCCGGGAAAGGTGTCCTCGTAGGTCCCGGACGCGCGCTCGTCGCCGCGCTCGAGCTCCAGCAGGCCGATGGCGACGCGCTCCGGCGTCACCATCCCGCGGATACGGGCGCGGTCGAGCGGGACGCCGCGGGCGACGAGCCCCCGGGCGAGGCCGCGGAGTTCGGCGCGCTCCCAGCGCGCCCCCGGGGCGAAGGCGGCGCGGGCCTCGAAGTCGGGCGGTTCCGTGATCGTCGCGTAGTGGGACAGGTCGCGCCCGAGCACCGTGCCCGCGGTCGCGAGCCAGGTGCGGCCGAAGCGGCCCGCGAGCGCGAGCTCGCCGGCCCGCGTCTCCAGATCGGCCCGCAGGTCGAGGGCGGCCGGCTCGCCGTCGATCGCGAGGCGGACGGCCGCCACGACTTCGGGGTGGCCGGCCGGGTGGATCGTGGCGATGGCGCCCGTGAGGGCGAGGCGCGGATGGGCGAGGTCGCGGGCGGCGAGGTCGAGGCGGGCGGGCCAGGGGTGGCGCAGGTCGGGCGGGCCCGGCCACGTGGCGGCGAGCTCGACGTCGCGGGCGCGGAGGAGGCCCGGGCGCTCGATCGAGCCGACCCGCGCGGTGAGCTCGACGGGGCCGGGCGAGGCGCCGGTGAGCGTGGTGCGGGCGTCGACCACGACCTCCTCGAGCGTCGCGATCGCGGGGTCGTGCCAGGCCGGCACGATCAGTCGGGCGTCGAGGGCGACCGTGCGGTCGGGGCGGACCTCGAAGCGGAGCTCGAGCCGCGGATCACGGAGGCGTTCGAGGTGGGGGTTGGCCCGCACGAGCGTGGGGGCGTGGCGGGCGAAATCGCGGAGGAGCGCGTCGAGGTCGGGGGGCGGGGCGTCGGGCGCGGGCGTGAAGACGGGGGCGGCGCCCGAGAGCGCGACGAGCAACGGGCCGATCCGGGCGATCGCTCCGTCGACGATCCAGCGGTCGTCGTCCCGACGGGCTCCGATGGTCGAGATGCGGAGCAGCGTCTCGGCGACGCCGCTGGGGGAGATGGAAGGCGGGCAGATGAGGCTGACGCCGCCGGCCTCGAGCCGGTCCACGTCGGGCCGGCCGGCGAGGAGTTTCAGACGGTCGAGCTCGACGTAGGCGAACTCGGCGCGGAGGACGGCGTCGTTGAAGCGGGTGGGGGCGAGCTCGAGTCCGCGCAGGAGGATCCGACCGGTGGGGTCGAACTGCGCGCTTTCGAAGGTCGCCCGCAGGCCGCGGCGGGCGAGCGCGTCGTCGATGCGCGCATGGAGGAACCCGGGGAGGGGGATGTCGTCGCGAAGGAGGATGGTCGCAAGCCCCACCGCGAGCGCGAGCAACACGAGGTTGAGCAGGAGGAAGGCGACGGAGAGGCAGTGCCCGCAGCCTTTGCGCAGGCACATCGCGCAGAACGACCAGCGGCGGCGCGGGGGAGTCTGGGGCGGATCCGTGGGCACGGCGGGGTGAACGGGGCGGAGGACCCGCCGCGGGTCAACCGCCGGCGGCGGCCGGGGCCCCGGGGGCCGGGGCGAAGGGCGGCGGCGGCCCCGGATCGGGGCGCGGATCGATGAGCGCGCGGAAGGCGTCGAGGAAGGACTGGTCGGCGTGGAAGACGACGCCGAGGTCGGGCGAGGCGCAGAGCAGGTCGGCCCCGCCGCGGTAGTCGTCGAGGTAGAGGCGGAAGTTCGAGGCGCGCTGGCCGGCGCCGCCTTCGAGGGTGATGCCGGCCTCGAGCAGCCACGTCCAGGGGCGGTTCTCCTCGGCGGGCGGGACGGCGGAGCTGAACTCGGTCAACACGAAGTCGCGGGCGTGCAGGTTGCGCAACTGGCCGATGAGGGCGACGAGGGCGTTGCGACGGGGCTCGGGCTCGGCGGCGAGCGCCTCGACCCAGCGCTGGTCGAGGGAGGCGAGGCCGTGGCTGAGGACCGGTTCGTCGGCGCTGAGGCGTCGCAGGGTGAGCGAGCTGATGCGCGCACCCTCGGGGAGTTGTTGGAGCTGGCGGCTGCGGTAGTGCCGCAGGTCGGGCCCGAGATCGTCGGCGAGCCCGCGATCGACGAGGTAGACGGAGGGGGCGTCGGCGATGCGCGCGTAAACCCGCGGGGCGCCGGGCCGCTCGGCCCCGCCGAGGAGGACGGTGTGGGCGCGGGTCTCGTGGCCGGCCTCGGCGGTGCGCTCGGTCACGACGATCTGCCAGGTCGGGCTGGCGAGGGCGTAGGTGTCGGCGAGGTCGGCGGCGGAGGGCGCGTCGGTCACGAAGCCGTCCTGCGGGACGGCGCGGAGGTCGGCGATCCCGGAGAGCAGGGCCTCGATGAGCGCGGCGTCGCCGGGCAGGGTGACGAGGCCGCGCTCCTCGGTGCGGGAGACGACCTGCCAGGCCCCGGTCTCGAGTTTCTGGAGCGTCACGGCGGGGCGGCCGAGGGGGAGGATGGAGACCGTCTGGACGCGGGCGCGGTCGAGCTCGAGCAGGCGTCGGTCGCGCAGCCCGAGCTGGGCGTCGCGCAGTTCGCCGAGGAAGGGGGCCTGGATGATGAAGACCGTGGGGTTGTCGTCGCGTTTGGCGTAGTAGGTGCGGACGCCTTCCTCGCCTTCGACGGGCGCGCCGATGAGGAGGGACTCGCGGCCGGTCGAGCCCTCGAAGGTGATCGTGAAGGCGGGGGTGGCGAGGCGGAGGAGGTTGAGGTCGGTGGCGCCGGTCTCGAAGCGCACCACGCGGGCGCCGAGGATGTCGTTGAGGAGGGTTTCGACGGCGGTCTTGTCGGCCCGGGCCTGCACGGGGGTGTCCATCCGCCACTTGTCGCCGACGCGGGAGAGCCAGACGCGGAGGTTGCCGGCCTCGGCGAGCTGGACGTTCCAGGAGCGCACCTCGAAGAGGGGCATCGCGAAGACGGCGCTGCTGCGGAACTCCTCGAGGGGGAGGCGGAGGGAGTCGACGAGGGCGCGGTTGACCACGTGGACGCGGTTCGCGCCGGCGGGGCGGACGTAGAGGCGGCCGCCGACGTCGGTGGTGCGGCCGATCTCGAGGCGGCTGCGCTCGCCGCGGCGGCCGTAGGTGAGCACGCACTCGGGGGGATCGAGGCCGTAGTCGGCGAGCGCCTGGCCGCCGCCCTCGAGGGCGAAGCTCGATTCGCGCTCGAGGTACTGGAGCTGGGAGAGGAGGCGGTTGACCGCGAAGAAATTGGCGGGCCAGCGGACGGGCACGGAGAGTTCCCAGCCGGCCGGCTGTTTCTCGAGGACGATCGCGCCGGGGCGGTCGCGGAATTCGATCCGGAGGAAATCGAGGTCGACCGCGTCGGGCCCGAGCACGTGGACGCGGCTCGCGGCGGCGGCGCGCTTGGCGTCCCACTCGCGATTGAAGTGGTAGGCGACGGCCGCGAGCCCGGCGACGAGCACGAGGAGGAAAAGCGTGGCTTTGGTGCGCATGGCGGTGCGGGGCGCGTCAGCGCCGGCGCGCGAGGTAGACGAGGCCGCCGAAGAGGGCGACGACGAGGCTCGGGCCGAAGAGGATGGAGACGCGGGTGAGGGCGAGCTGCTCCTGGCTGAGCTCGATCTTGAGGTGCTCGACGGGGCGGGCGGGGATGTCGAGGCGGCTGTCGCGGCCGAGGGCCCAGCTCACGGCGTTGAGGAAGAGGGTGAAGTTGCCGGCCTGGTCGATGCGGTGGTTGGCGACGAAGTCGGAGTTGCCGAAGACGATGAGGCGGCCGCCGGGGAGGTTGATGCCGAGGCTGGAGTCGACCTTGCGCTCGGCGACGCTGGCGAGGATCACGGGGCCGCGGAGGTCGCGGGTCGGATCGAAGGCGGGCCGGCCCTGGGCGCGGTAGTTGACCTCGCCCCAGCTCGCGGTCTTCGAGGTCGCGAGCAGCTCGGTGACCTGGAGGGCGTCGTCGATCGGCCGGCCGGGATCGGGGCGCACGCTGCGGGCGAAGCCCATGACGATGGGGATCTGGTTGTCGATGAACACCTGGGTGATCGGGTGCGGGACCATGTTGCGCACGCGGATGTCGCCGCCCGGGTCGAGGAAGGCGGGGTCGGCCTCGACGGCGACCACGTCGTCGACGAGGATGCCCCAGTCGAGGAGGAGGTCGTCGAGCCCGTGGTTGCGGCCGGGATCGAGGGCGGCGAGGACGCGGCCGTTGGCGTTGCGCAGGTACTGGCGGAGGGTTTCGCGTTCGCTGCCGAGGAGGGGCGTCTGCGGCGCGAGGAGGATCACCATCGCGGCGTCGTCGGGGATGCGGCGGGTGGCGGCGAGGTCGAGCACGCGGGACTCGTAGTTGCGGCTGGAGAGGGCGGTCTCCATCTGCGAGGCGCCGCGGCGGGGATCGACGTCGTCGAGGCGCATCTCGCCGTGACCGCCGATGAAGTAGAGCACGGGGCGGGCGCGGGAGGTCACGTCGAGGAGCGCGGAGGTGAAGACCTTCTCGCCGCGGAACTGGCTGCGGGTGCGGTTGCGGGTGGCGTAGAGTTCGTCGAGGAAGACCGTGCGGGTGCGGGCGCCGGCCTTGAAGACGATCACGTCGGGCTGGTTGACCCCGAGCGTCTCGGCGCGCTGGATCTGTTCGAAGATGTTGAGGAACTCGACGCGGATCGGGCCGACGGGATTCTCGCGCGCGGCGTATTCGAACTCCCGGAGGATGCCGCGCACGTCGCGGTGGGCCTGGTCGAGCGAGTCGTCGCGCTCGTTGGCCGTGAGGGTGACGACGGCGGTCACGGGCTCGCGCAGCTCGCGGAAGGTCTCGTGCGCCCGCTCGGAGTGGAGGTAAGCGC
>DAIPIQ010000159.1:7373-9534 GCA_036770745.1 Opitutaceae bacterium
GCCGCGCTCGCGCAGCTCGCGGATGTAGGAGAGCGTCTCGGGGGAGAGCGAGAAGGCGCGGTTCTGGGTGAGGTCGAAGCGCCGGTAGGCGTTCATCCCGATGTAGTTCACGAGGACGATCAACGCCAGCACGAGGACGATCTGGAGGAGCACGTTGACGCGCCAGATCCAGCGGTTCGACTCGAAGGTCTCGAAGGTCTTCATCGTCCGTCGGGCTCAGGTGCGGGTGGAGCGCGCGTCGAGCACGAGCATGCTGAGGAAGAGCAGGAGGCCGGCCACGCTCAGGTAGAGCACGGGCGCGCGGGTGTCGAAGACCCCGCTCACGAAGTCCTGCGCGTGCTGGAACACTTGGAGGTGGTCGACGACGATCGCGCGGACCCCGCCCGGGTCGCTCTGGAACACCGCGAAGTCGGCGAGGTAGCGGAAGCCGAGGGTGAAGGCGAAGGCGAGCGCGAGGGTGAAGAGGCCCGCCACGAGCTGGCTCCGGGTGAGGGCGCTCGCGAAGATCCCGGCCGCGATGAACATCAGCCCGCTGAGGGCGACGAAGAGGTAGCCGCCGAGGAGCGGCCCCGGATCGATGAGGCGGGGATCGGCGGCGAACTTGTAGAGCACCCAGTGGAAGCTCAGCGTGCTCAGCCACAGCCCGAGATAGAACAGGTAGGCCGCGGAGAACTTCGCCAGCACGACCTCGGCCGTCGTCACCGGCGTGGTCATCAACGTCTCCAGCGTGCCCATCCGGCGCTCCTCGGCCAGGCTGCGCATCGTCAGCAGCGGGGAGAGGAAGAAGACCGGGAGCCAGAACAGGCTGAAGAAATCCACCGCCGGCGGCGTGTCGCGCGCCTCCCGGACGAACGCCACGAGGAGTTGCTGGAAGACGAAGCCCATCAGCCCGAGGAACAACACCGTGGCGATGTAGGTCGCGGGCGTGATCAGGAGCACGCGGATCTCGTGGCGGAGCAGGGTGAAGTAGTGCTTCACGGGCGGGAGCGGGTGGAGGCGGGCGCGCTCACGCGTCGCGCGCCGCGGTCTCGTGGTGTTCGTCGCCGGTCCCGCCCGCCTCGATCCGCCCCGACGGCGCGACCGTGTCCCAACTCCGACGGGTGGCGGCGAGGAAGACGGACTCCAGCGAGGGCTGGCGGCAGACGAGGGCGCGGGTGCGGATGCCGCCGGCCGCGCCGAGGACCCCGAGGATCTCCTCGCCGCGGTTGCGATCGGAGGGCAGCTGCACGCTCACCTCGTAGAAGCCGTCCGCGTCGGGGCGCTCCAGCGCGTGGGTGACCTGCTCCCGCGGCGCGAGCGGGGCGAGCGCGGCCTGGACGGCGCGGATGTCGCCCTTCACCTCGACCGCGTAGGTCGTCTTGACGAGGAACTCGCGCCGGAGCTCGGCCGGCGTGCCCGAGGCGACGATGCGCCCGTGGTTGATGATGATCACGCGGTCGCAGGTCATCTCGATCTCGGGAAGGATGTGGCTGGAGATGAGCACGCTCATCCGCCCGCGCAGGCCGGCGATGAGGTCGCGGATGAGGATGATCTGGTGTGGATCGAGGCCGATCGTGGGTTCGTCCATCACGATCACATCGGGCTCGGCGAGGATGGCGTCGGCGATCCCGACGCGCTGCCGGTAGCCCTTGGAGAGCTTGCCGATGATGCGGCCGTGCGAACGCTCGAGGTCGCAGACCTCGAGCACGTGCTCGACGCGTTCGCGCAGCCTGCGGCCGCCGAGCTCCTTGAGCCGTCCGCGCCAGCGCAGGTATTCGCGCACCCGCAGGTCCTCGGGCAGCGGATTGTTCTCCGGCATGTAGCCGATCCGGCGTTTCGCCTCCGACAGCTCGCCCGCGACGGCGTGGCCGCAGATCCGCACGACCCCCGAGGTCGCCGGCAGGTAGCCGGTGAGGATGCGCATGGTCGTGCTCTTTCCCGCGCCGTTGGGGCCGAGGAAGCCGATGATCTCCCCGCGGCGCACGGTGAACGAGATGTTGTTCACCGCGACGATGCTCCCGTAGCGCTTGGTGAGGTTCTCGACCTCGATGGTGCTTTCGCCTGCCGTCACAGAATCCACGGACAGTAAACGCGGGCCGAGGGTCCGCGAATCAAAAAGCCGGCCGGCCTGCGGCAGGGGTGTAATCGAAAGTGGTGGCATGCCTCGGTACTCCTGAAGACC
>DAIPIQ010000011.1:0-39020 GCA_036770745.1 Opitutaceae bacterium
AGGTCAGTCGTGGAGAACCGGATACGGCGAACGCGGCGGATTCTTCGCCCGCGATCCGGACCTCGAGGTCGAGCGACGGCGGAGTCCCCGCGTGGAAGACGGTCGCGAAGAGCGCCTCCGAGACGGCGCCGTGCACGCCGGAAAAGACGAGCTCGTCGCGGTCCACGCAAACGGTCGCAAAGGCGGGAAGGCAGCCGGCGAGGCACGCGACAACGGCGGTCGACGTGGAAAGTTTCAGCGGGAGTCGGGGCACGAGGAATGCGGGGTCGGGGCGACGATGCTCCATCGTAGCGGATCACCGCGGTCCCCGGAATGGCGGCGGGACGTTTTTCTTGTCCGTTTGGCTCTCGCGCGGGGACGCCGCCGCTCCGCACGTTCGCCCTTCAGCGACCGACCGCGACCACCACGCGGCGGTAGGCGGTGAGCGGGACTTCGGGATGGCGGTCGGTCACCTCGAGGATGAGGTGCAACTCGCAGCCGCCCGCGTCGGCCGGGACGGTCAGGCTCGCGCGCGGTTCCGTCGCGCCCCCCAGCGCAACCGCGCGTTCGTAGGGCGCGGGGCCGGCCTCGCGGTAGATCCACCACGAGAACTCCAACGCATCGCCGTCCGGATCGCTCGAGGCCGAGGCGTCGAAGGTCAGCGTCTCGCCCGGTCGCGCCGTCACCCGGACGATCGCGGCGCCCGTGTCGCCGTCGACCGCCGCGCGCGGGTGGTGGTTGGCCTCGCCGAACGGCTTCACGCACCAGTCCATCCGCGCGCGGAAGTCGTTCCACATCGCGGCGCGCCAGCGCCAGGTGGCGGCGTAAACGCTCTCATGGACCTCGCCGCTCGAGGGATCGACCCAGCGGTCGGAGACGCCCGTCGCGTCGGTGAAGCAGGCGAAGGGGAGAAACGGCCGCTCGTCGTCGCGCACGATCGCGTAGTGGGAAAGCACGTCGGGCACGCGCGTCGCGGTGTAGCGCCCGCTCCAACCGCCCCACGAGGGCTCCTCCGGATCGGAGAGGCCGGGGACGACGAGTCCGAGGAACGGGATCGTGCCGCCGCCCGCGAGAAAATGCATCCGCCCGACGTGACGATCTGGATACAACGCCCCGAGCGCACCGTGGCCGGTCTGGACGTGTTCGCGGGTCCAGGCGTGCTGGCCCTCCGGACTGTATTCAAAAGGTCGCCACACGTGCGGCCCGAGACGCTCGTTGGTCGGTCCCCCGAAACAGCGGTTCTGTTCCAGGCTGCGCACCCAGTGGATGGCGGGGAACTCGCGCAGGATCCACGCGCCGGCCTCGTCCTGCCCGCCGTTCTCCAGCACGCGCAGCTTCGCGACGAAGGCCGCGACGGCGGCCGGCGGGTGGGCCGCGCGGTATTCGTGGAGCGCCTGTGCCAGCGTGTTCGAGCCGGCGTTGACGACGATGTGGAGCGGCCGGGGGTCGTCGCGCAGCGCCGCCGCCGTGATCAGACGCGCGCCGCGGCTCCAGCGGCCGTCGCCCACGTCGCCCATGCCGTTGCCCGTCTGGCCGTTGGCGACGAGGCCGTGGAGATGCTCCGGCGCCGGCCAGCCGTCGGCGTGGAGTCCAAGGTTTGGATACACTTCGGCGTAGCCGTCGATCAGCCGGTGGAAAAGGTGCGGCTGGAGCCATTTTGTCGAGTCGATCGGCTCCGGCCGGAAAAACCGCCCGGTGACCGCGATCAGGCCCTCGAGCTCGATCTCGTTGGCGCAGACGAGGAGGTGAGCGATCTGCTGCTCCTCGTCGGGATCGTGGCCCATGTCGGCGAGGACGACGAGGCGCGGACGCCCGGCCGCCGCGGTCGCGGAGAGCACGAGGAGTACGGAGACGAGGACGAGTCGAAGGGCGTGTGGTGGCGGCATGGCGGGAGGTCGGGGGGGAGGGCGCGATCCGGGGCGGATTCAGGCCATTCTCCGCAATGGAAGCAGGTCACGGAGGACGCGGAGGACGATCAACGAGTTCACGGAGCGATCGTCGCGGAACCAAGACGAGACCCCGTCGATTCACCTGCGAGGAGAAGGGTCGAGGTCTCCGAATCCTCCTCGGTGATCTTCGTGTCCTGACGCTCCATCTCGTTCAGTACCCCTCGCGCAGCTCGCGCTTCATCGGCGGCGGGATCTCCGCACCGTGGGCGAGCATGGCGAGCTTGATCGCGTCGATCGTCTCGAACGACGGTTTGAAGTTCCCGAAGCGATGGCCCTCGGCGATGCGCAGCGGCGTCCACCCATGGGCGTTGGGCACGTTCCACGCATCGATCCGACCGCCGCGTTCGCCGAGCAGTTTCGCCACGCGGGGAAAACCGGCGTAGGCGGCGCCGTGCATCGCGGTCTCGCCCGTCGTGGTGCGGGCGTTCGGGTCGAGCCCGAGGTCGAGCAGGAAGGCGACGGTCTCCACGGCCTCGGCGTCCGTCCCGGCCTCGTCCTGATCGGGGCCGTTGCCGAGCCCGGCGGCGGTCATGAGGGCGGTCGCGCCCTCGACGGTGGGGATCGCGGGATCGGCCCCGAGCTCGACGAGGAGTCGCACGTAGGCGAGATCGGCCCGGTCGGCCGCGAGGACGAGCGGCGTGGCCCCGGCCTGGGCGTAACGGCCGCGCCGGGCCGGACCACGCTCGAGGCGGAGGTTCACATCCGCCCCGCGGGCGACGAGGTGACGGGCGAGGTCGGAGCTGGAGAGACTCCCGCTGCCATCGGGAGGCGGATCGCCGTTGGCCTCGCTGATGTCGGGCTTGCGCACCCAGGTGAGCACGTGGAGCGGCGCGAAGCCGGAGCGGAGGTCGTCGGGATCGGCGCCCCGGTCGACGAGCTCGGCGGCGAGTTCGAAATGGCCGTTCTCGATCGCGAGGAGGAGAGCGCTCGTGCCGGCGGCGGGATGTTTGCGCCCGCGATGGCCGGGCTCGGGAAGGACGCCGTAGTGCAGGTCGGCCCCGGCCGCGAGCAGGACGCGCGCCGTCTCCGCGTGGCCGCCGCGGACGGCGAAGAGCCAGGCGTTGAGGCCGCTCGGCACGCGGGCGTGGAGGTCGGCCCCGGCGGCGAGGAGGAGGCGCACGACTTCCACATGGCCCTCGGCGGCGGCCCACATGAGCGGCGTCTGCCCGTCGGGCAGGGCCGCGTCGACGCGCGCCCCGGCGGCGAGGAGCGCGCGCACGGGCTCCGGCCTGCCGGTGCGGGCCGCGGTGTGCAGGGGAGTCTCTCCACCGGGCAAGGCCCGTCCGGGATCGGCCCCGGCGGCGAGGAGCTCCGCGACGAGCGGGCCGGCGCCGCGCTCGCAGGCGAGGGAGAGGGCGGTGACGCCGTAGCGGTTGGCCCGGTCGGCGTCGGCCCCGGCGACGAGCAGGGCGCGGGCGGCGGCGAGGTCGTCGTGTTGGACGGCCCGGAGGAGCGGCGTGAGGCCGCCGACCTCGGGCCCGTCGGCCGCGGTCGCGCCCGGGCGACCTCCGAGGAGGAAAGCGGAGAGGAGGGCGACGCCCGTGCCGAAACGAGCGATGCGGGCTGGAATCATGGCCGGCCTCACGAGACGCTGAGGGGCGTGAAGAGTTCGTGCGCCCGCCCGTTGCTGTCGGCGAACGAGTCGATGCCGACGCCGACCTTGTCGAGGAGCGTGAGGTGGAGGTTGGCGAGCGGAGTCGGGCGCTCGTAGCGGATGTGCCGGCCGTGGCGCAGGCCGCCGACCGCGCCACCGGCGACGATGATCGGGAGGTCGGTGTGGTCGTGGACGTTGGGATCGCCGATCCCGCTCCCGTAGAGAAGTGCCGAGTGGTCGAGCAGGCTGCCGTCGCCGTCGGGCGTGTTGCGCAGGCGGTCGAGGAAGTAGGCGAAGAGCGAGACGTGGTGCGCGTTGATCACCGCCATGCGGGCGATCTTCTCGGGGTCGTTGCCGTGGTGGGACAGCGGGTGGTGGGGATCGGGCACGCCGATCTCGGGGTAGGTGCGGTTGCTCGTCTCCCGCGCGAGCTGGAAGGTGATGACGCGGGTGAGGTCGCCCTGCCAGGCGAGGACCTGGAGGTCGAACATGAGGCGGGCGTGGTCGGCGTAGACCGCGGGCGCGCCGAGCGGGCGCTCGAGGTCGGCCGGCAGGCTGTCGGCCCCGGCATCCGTCTCCGCACGCTGGATACGGCGCTCGACCTCGCGGACGGTGTCGAGGTAGTCGTCGACCCGGGCGCGGTCGGCGGCCCCGAGCCCGAGGCGGAGGCCGGCGAGGTCGCCGGCCACGAGGTCGAGGAGGCTGGCGCGGCGGCGGAGGGCGGAGCGGCGCGCGGCCCGGTCGCCGCCCTCGCCGAAGAGCCGCTCGAAGACCACGCGCGGATGCGCCTCGGAGGGGAGCGGGGTGGTCGGGGAGGACCAGGAGAGGTTGTTCTGGTAGACGCAGGCGTAGCCGTTGTCGCACTGCCCGACCGTCTGGAGCATGTCCATCGAGAGCTCGAGCGAGGGCAGCGGCGTCTCGCGCCCGATCTGCCGGGCGGCGAGCTGGTCGGCGGTCGTGCCGAGGTAGTAGTCGGAGCCCTCGGTGTGCTTCGCCTTGGCGGCGCTGAGGAAGGCGGCGTTGGAGGTGGCGTGCGAACCCGGGTAGGCGTTGCGCAGCTCGAGGTTGGAAAGGACGGTGAGGTGTTCCTTGTGCGGCTCGAGCGAGCGGAGGATCGGCGGGAGTTCGCCGAGGGCGCCGACGCCCGCGGGGATCCAGCGGCTCTGGTCGCAGCCCATCGGCATGAAGACGTAGCCGAGGCGGCGGACCGGCCGCGCCGGGGTGCGCGAGGCCGCGGTGGCCGCGGGGATCATGGCGTCGAGGAGCGGCAGGGCGAGCGAGGCGCCGAGGCCGCGGAGGAAGGTGCGTCGGGGGAGTGCTTTCTTGGTGATGATCATGGGGTGGATCTCTGTTGAAACGGCGGACTCTCGGTGAGTGCGACGATGAGGGTGGAGAGGCGGTACTCGTCGGCGGCGGCCCGACGGACGATCCGCCGGATCGCCGGGGCATCGTGGGGAGTGACGCCCCGGCCGAGCGCGAAAGTCAGGAGCTTTTCCGCGACCGCTCCGGCGAGGAGTCCGGGCCGGGCGAGGAGCGCGGCCTCCAGGCCCGCGACCCCGTGGAACGCGCTCCCGTCGGGCAGGCCACCCTCGGCGTCGACGGGCCGGAAGTTCTCCAAGAGCCGGTGGCGGCCGACCGCGTCGAACTCCTCGAGGGCGAAACCGATCGGATCGATCACGCGGTGGCAGCTCGCGCAAGCGGGATTCTCGCGATGGGCGGCGAGCCGTTGCCGGATGGGGAGCGCGTCGGAGACGATCTCGTCCTCCAACGACGGCACGTCGGGCGGCGGGGGCGGCGGCGGGGTGGCGAGGAGGTTGTCGAGCACCCATTTGCCGCGGAGCACGGGGGAGGTGCGGGTGGCGTAGGAGGTGACGGTGAGCAGGCCGCCCTGGCGGAGGAGGCCGCCGCGGGTCCGCGGGGTTTCGTCGGCGAAGGAGACGCGCCGGAAATGGCTCCCGATCACGTGCGGCACGCCGTAGTGGCGGGCGAGGCGTTCGTTGAGGAACGTGTGTTCGGCCTCGAGCAGATCGGTCACGCGCCCCTCCTCGCGAAGCAGGCTCTCGAAGAACAACTCCGCCTCGGTGCGCATCGCCTCGCGGAGGTTGGCGTCGAAGTCGATGAACCGCCGCTGGTCGGGGGCGACGCCCTCGAGCGAGCGGAGGTGGAGCCACTGGACGGCGAAGTTCGTGGCGAGGTTGCGGGCCCGGTCGTCGGCGAGCATGCGCCGCACCTCGGCCTCGAGCACGCCGGGATCGCGCAAGACCCCGCGCTCCGCACGAGCGAGGAGCGCGTCGTCGGGCAGGCTGCTCCAGAGGAAGAACGAGAGCCGCGAGGCCAGCTCGAAATCGTCGATCGTGCGCACCGCGCCGGGCGCGTCCTCCGGCGGATCGCGCTCGACGCGGAAGAGGAAGCGCGGGCCGACCAGCACCGCGGCGAGCGCGCGCTCGACCCCGAGGTCGAAATCGCGCTCCTCCAAACCCTCGCGGAAAAAACGGAGCGGCCCCGCGAAATCCGCCTCGACGACCGGCCGGCGGTAGGCGAGCCGGAGCAGCGGCGCGAGCACGGCCCGCGCCCGCGCCTCGTCGTCGGCCCCGGCCGCGAGCGACGCGAGCGGGGCGAAGAGTCGGCGGCGCGCCACCGTGTCGCCGGGGCCGGCGGGATCGAACGGACCGGTGATCGTGACCTGGAAGACGGCCGGGACGGTCCGTGGGTGGCGGAAGATGTTGAAGCGCGAGACGTAGGGCTCCCGCACGGTCTCGTGCAGCGCGTAGGGCAGCCGGGGAAAAGTGACGCCGACCGTGCGCGCCCCGGCCGCGACGCGGAGGCGGTGGACGAGGTGGCGGTCGACCTCGTCCCAGTTCCGATCGTCGCCCGGTGGTCGGACGGTGAAGCGCGCGACGTTTTCTCCATCGAGGAGGAACTCGACCTCGGCGGGCCGGCGGAGGCCCTCGACGTGCTCGTTGCGATCGCGCACGAGGCGGACGCCGATCTCGTAGTCGCCGTCCTGAAGAAACCGATACGGAATGAGCGCGCCGCCGCGCGTGCCCGGCGGGAGGCCCTCCAGCCAGTGCTCCTGGGTGACGTCGGCGGGCACGCGGATCGTCTCGCCGCCGGTCGCGAGGGCGGAGGCGCCGACGGCAAGGCGCGCGACCCGCTCGGCCGCGGTCACGTAGCGGTCGAGCAGGGTCGGCGAGAGGTTGCCGAGGATGACGTTGTCGAAGCCGTGGGCGGGCTCCTCCTGCGGGAGGAGCGTGGCGACGTCGACCTCGACCGCGAGGAGGTCGCGCACGGCGTTGCGGTATTCGGTGCGGTTGAGTCGGCGGAGCGGATCGGTGCGGCCCGGCCGGGGTCGCGCCTCGGCCGCGCGATCGAGCTCGGCCGTCAACCACGCGGCGACCTCGCGGTAGCGGGCCTCGGAGGGCCGCGGCTCGCCGACCGGCGGCATCTGTCGGTGCTCGAGTTTGCGCAGCACGCGCTCCCACGTCCCCGATTCTTCGGCGGGATCGTCGTAGCGGAGCCCCTCGAGCGAGAGCCCGCCCTCCTTGATCCCGTCCTGGTGGCAATCGAGGCAGTTCCTCTCCACGAAGGCGGCCAGGGACGGGGGCTCGGCGGCCGCTCCCGGCAGGGACGCGCCGGCGCCCGCGAGGGTGGCGAGAAGGACGAGGGGCGCGGGCATCGGCGGGCGGAGGGCGCGCTTCAGAGGTTGGCGAGGCGACCGGTGGAGTCGCCGAAGCGGGCGAGGTCGGTGGCGCCCATGCGGTCGGCGAGGCCGAGGAAAAGGTTGCAGGCGGGCTCGGAGCGGTGGTGGACGGCGCGACCGCCCTGCAACGTGCCGCCTCCACCGCCGGCGAGGACGATCGGGAGGTTGTCGTGCGTGTGCCGGTTGCCGTCGGAGTTGCCGCTGCCGTAGACGAGCATGGAGTTGTGCAGGAGGGACCGACCGTCCACGTCCTCCGTGCGCTCGAGGCGGGAGAGGAAGCGGGCGAGTTGTTCGACGTACCAGCGGTCGATGCGGGCGACCTTCTCGATCTTCTCCTCGTTGTTGAGGTGGTGGGAGAGTTCGTGGTGGCCCTCGGTGATGCCGAGCTCCTCGTGGGGGCGGTTGTCGCCGTCGTGGGCGAGCATGAAGGAGGCGACGCGGGTCGAGTCGGTCTGGAAGGCGAGGTGCAGCAGGTCGAACATCAGGGCGAGGTGCTCGCCGTGGGTGGCGGGGATGCCCGCCGGGGTCGGCGCGTCGGGATCGGCCGCGGCCCCGAACGCCTCCACTCTCTGGATACGGGCCTCCACTTCGCGCACGCCGGTGAGGTACTGGTCGAGCTTGTCGCGGTCGTGGGCGTCGAGGGTCGACTGCATCCGGCGGGCGTCCTCGAGCACGTGGTCGAGGACGGAGCGGTGGGCGTCGAGGCGGCGGCGGTAGTGCCCGGCGCGGGCCCCGTGCGCGCCCTCGCCGAAGAGGCGTTCGAAGACCTTGCGCGGATTGCCCTCGGGCGTCATCGGCGTGGTGGGGGAGCGCCAGGCGAGGTTGTACTGGTAGGCGCAGGCGTAGCCCGAGTCGCAGTTGCCGGTGCGGCGCTCGCGGTCACAGGTGAGTTCGAGCGAAGGGAAGCGCGTGAGGTGGCCGACGCGGCGGGCGACCTCCTGGTCGATCGAGACGCCGGCGCGCACGTCGGTCGCGCTCTTCTTGAGGCGGACGCCGGTGAGGAAGACGTCGTTGCCGCGGGCGTGGTCGCCGGCGCCGTCGCCGCCGGCGTTGGCGTTGCGGTGGTCGAGCCCGCCGAGGATCTGGATCCGGGAGCGGAGCGCTTCGAGCGGGGCGAGCGTGCGGTTCAACGCGAAGTCGGCCGGGCCGGCCCCGGTGGCGGAGGGCGCCCAATGGCGGGGGATGGCGCCGTTGGGGAAGTAGAGGAAGGCGAGGCGCAGGGGTGCCCCGGTGGCGGTCGCGGCGAGGGGCGCGGAACCGGGCGCGGCGCCCAGGAGCCGGCCCGCGCCGAGCGAGGCGAGGGCCGGGAGGGCGAGGCAGCCGCCCACGCCGCGCAGGAACTGCCGGCGGTTGAGGACGCGAGGATCGAAGCGGGCCGGAGGGGTGTTCATGGCGGGGGCGGGTTGGGGATTCGAGCGAGGACCGCGCCGGGCTCGACGGCGCGGCGGCGTTGGAACGGGGCGGATTCGATGATGGCGAGCACCAGCGGGGCAAGCCTCCCGCCTTCGTTCTCGAGGGTGGCGACGAGGGTGTCCACCGTGAGGGTGTCGAGGTGGGTGAGCCCGCGGCCGAGGGCGTAGGTGAGGAGCTTCTCGCTGAGACAATAGTGGAAATCGCGCAAACGCGAGGTGGCGAGGATGCGTTTGAGCTCGCTCACGCCGGCGAAGGTCTCGCCGGTGACGAGCCGTCCGGCCACATCGATCCCGGCCTGCCGCGCGGGAGGGATTTCGCGGCCGAGGGCGTTGAAGTGCTCGAAGGCCAGACCGAGCGGGTCCATCGCGTCGTGGCAGGCCGCGCAGCTCGGATCCTCGCGGTGCGCGGCGAGGGTGGCGCGAAGCGTGGCCTTGGTGATGTCGCCGCCCGCGACCGCGTCCTCCAGGGCGGGGACCTCGGGCGGGGGCGGCGCGGGCGGGGCGCCGAGGATGTTTTCGAGGATGTAGATGCCGCGCTTGACCGGCGAGGTGCGGCCGGGGTTGGAGGTGGCGACGAGGAAGGTGCCCTGCGTGAGCAGCCCGCCGCGCACGCTCCCCGGGGGCAGCTCGACCCGGCGCAGCTCCGCGCCCGTCACGCCGGGAATGCCGTAGAACCCGGCCAGTTGCTCGTTGAGGAAGGTGTAGTCGCCGTCCAGCAGCTCGCGCACGTCGCGGTCGGCGGCGAGGAGGTGCGCGAAGGTCAGCTCGGTCTCCCGGCGCATCGCGGCGCGGAGCTGGCGGGTGAGCCGCGGCCGGGGGCGTTCGACGGTCTCCGTCACCGCCTTGACCGCGGCGTCGAACTCGGCCTGCTGCGCGGGCGTGCGCTGCGCGGAGGGGATGGCCTGGAGCGCGCGCAGCTTCCGGCGAAGCTCGGTGATGCCCGGGGCGCCGCCCTCCTGGAGGAAGACGTCGAAGTCGTTGATGACCGCGGTCTCGACGGCACGGGCGTGGAGCCATTGGCCGACGAAGCTCTCGATGAAGCGGTTCACGCGCGGATCGCGCAGGAGGCGTTCGACCTGGGCGGGCAGCTCCGCGCGCAGGCGGCCGGCCCGGGCGAGGGCCAGCAGCGGGGCGTCGGGCGTGGTGGACCAGAGGAAATAGGAAAGCCGCGCGGCGAGGTCGTGCTCGTCGAGGAGGGGGAACGGTTCGCCCGGAGCGGCGGGTGCGGCGGACTCCTGCCGGAAGAGGAACCGCGGGGAGGCGAGCACGGCGACGAGCGCCTGGGCGAGGCCGGCGTCGTCGATCCCGTCGGGCCCGGCGGAGGCCGCCCGGGCCAGGGTCGCGAGCCGGTCCACGTCGCTCGCGGAGACCGGGCGGCGATGGGCCCGACCGGCGAAGTCAGCGAGCACGGCGCGGGCGTAGTCCTCGCTCGCGGCGGTTCCCGAGGGTGGTGTGGCGGGCAGGTCGGCGGGAGCGAAGGCGCGAAACCCGTCGCGGGCCACGGCCTCGGTCACGATCTGGCGCGCGGCGTCGAGGTATTTCTCGAGCAGCATGGGCGAGATGTTCAACGCCTCGCCGATGACGTCGAAGCCGTCGCCGGTGTCGTCGGGCGGGAACTCGACGGCCGTGTCGAATTCGACGGCGGTGAGGTCCCGGATCGTGTGGCGGTACTCGAACTGGTTGAGGCGCCGCAGGGTGACGCGGCCGGGGTCGGGGCGGGCCGGATCGAGCTGGAAGAGGTCGCGCTTGATCCACTCGCCGAGGGCGGCGATCTCGGCCGCCCCGGGCCGGGGCTCGTCGGGCGGCGGCATGAGGCCGGCGCGGGTCTTCTTGAGGACGCGCAGCCAGAGCCCGGGGTCGGCGCGCAGGGCGGCGCCGCTGTCGAAGGCGTCGAGGGTGAGCCCGCCCTTGCTCGTTCCGAAGCCGTGGCAGTCGTAGCAGTGGCGGTCGAGCACCGGCGCCACCCGCGCGGTGAAGTCCGCGAGCAGGTCGGCGTCCGTCCCGGTTGCGACGACGGGCACGGCCAGGGCGCCGCAAAGGAGCAGGACCGGCACGCGACGGGAGTGGCGAAGCGGATTCATGGCGCGGCGGACGGCGGCGTTGCCCAACCGGCCGCGCGAGCGAGCCCGGCGGGGAACTCGCGCAGGGGTTTCACGGCCACGCGGCGGTAGTGGATCTCCGCGCCCTCGGATTGGAGCTGGATCCGACCGCGCTCGAGCGGCACGCGCCGCCCGTCGGCGAGGAGAGCGGCGTCCTGCAGGGCGAGGACGACGCGGCCGTTGACGACGTGGAGGGCGCGGTCGCCGACGGTGTAGAGTTCGACGACGTTCCATTCGCCGTGGGGTTTCTCTTCCGAAGGGCCGTGGCGCGCGGCGGGGCGGCCGCCGGGACCGATGTCGACCAGCGGCCCGGCCGGGTCGTGGCGCGGCCATTCGCCGGGTGCGGGCTCGACGCCGCGGATCCGTGCAACCGTGCCGCCGAGCACGTAGAGATCGCCGCAGTCCCCCTCCTGGATCTGGC
The DNA here is from genome assembly GCA_036770745.1 of Opitutaceae bacterium. Lineage (GTDB taxonomy): Bacteria > Verrucomicrobiota > Verrucomicrobiia > Opitutales > Opitutaceae > DAIPIQ01. The sequence goes on from DAIPIQ010000011.1 coordinate 11,155, forward strand.
ACTCGAGGGAACGCATCCACACGTTCCAGAACGCCCCGTGCGCACCCGTGCCGTGGTAGAGCAGACCGGAGTCGCGGAGGCGCTCGAGGCGCGGCGGCCACTTCGCATCCCCCCAGCGGAATTCGAGGCGGAGGTGGTAGTCGCCGAACTCTTCGAGGGTGGTGAGGCCGGCGTAGATCTCCCCGGAAATCCGCAGGACCGGCTCGCCGGCCTCGATCCGCACGGCGAAGAGGTCGCGTTCGTTCCAGCCGAGGCCGAGCGGCCGGCCGGTCTTGCCGTCGACGGATTTGCCCTCCCACTCGATCGGGACGCTCTCGTGCGGCACGCCGGTCCAGGTCTCCCATTGCGAGAGCGAGGGGTCGAGCAGCGGTGTCCACGACTCGCCGGCGGCGCGGTCGCCCGCGGCGAGAAGGGCGAGCGCAAGAGCGAAGCCGACGGACGGCGGACGGGGAGTCGATGTCATGGGATCGCGGGCCGGCGCACGGCGAAATCGCGGATTACGAGGTGGCTTCGCACCGTGCGGAACGCGAAGTGCCCGGCCTCGAGCGGATGCGGATCGGTGAAGGTGAAGATGCGTTCGCCGTCGCGCCAGAACTCCGTGACGCCGTCGCGCACGGTGATGCGGATGCGGTAGGCGTGGTTGGGGCGGAGCAGCACTTCGGGCCCGCCGAGGTCGTGCTCGGGCCGGAGCGGTCGCGCCTCCGTGCCGTCGTAGCGGCGGAAGCGGGTGGTCGTGTTTTCGTTGCCGCCGTAGCCGACGTAGTAGGTGAGCAGGCCGTCGTACTCGCGGAAGCGCCCCGAGCGGCCGGTCGGCGGGGCGTCGCCGGCGCCGGCGGGTTCCCGTGCCATCCAGAAGCAGTTGAGATCCGAAAGACGGTCGCCGGGCCCGCCGCGCAGCACGACCTCGGCCTCGTAGGTGATCTCGACGGGCGCGATGAGCCGCGGGCGGAACCAGACCGTCGCGCCGCCCACATCGCGGATCACGAGCGCCCCGTCCTCGGCGACGACGCTCCCGCCCTCCACCTGCTCGACCTGCCAACCGCCGAGGCCCGCCCGGAAATCGTCGGCGAAGAGCACCTCGCCGGAGCGATCCGCAGCACATCCCGCCGCCCCGGAAAGGACGACGAACAGCGGCAGGCTGCGCAGGGTCTGACGGGCTCGCGAGGGCAAGGGGGAAAGCATGGGGGATCCAAGCCGCGGACGGGCACGGCCTCAACCGCGATCGACCGTGGGTGCCTGAAGGGCGACGGCAGTATACCCGAATCCGGGGCGCCCGTGCGATGTCACGTTGGCGCAAACCTTGTGCGAATGCGGAAACGCTCGTCCCACCGGCGGCTGGGAAGCCGCCGCTCCGCGCGGACGACCCGCGCACGTTTCACGGACTCGTAACGCCCCCGCCCCGGGATCGTCGCGCGGCTCTGTCATATTCCTCCCGATTCCGCTCCCTCCATCCTCTTCTCCCTTCCTCTCGATGAAATTCCTACCGGCTGGAGCTACGATGACGACAGCCGACTGCCCGGCGTCTTCGACCTGAGCGCATTCGGCTCCGTCGCGGCCGGCGAATCCGTCATCATCACCGAGTCCACCGCCGCCGCCTTCCGGACGGTGTGGAATCTCGACGCCTCCGTGAAGGTGCTCGGCGAATACACCAACAACATCGGGCGCAACGACGAGATCAACCTCTTCGACGGCGGCAGCGGCCTCATCGACCGGCTCGCCTACGGCGACCAGGACCTCCCGGGCACTCCGCGCGCGCAGAACTTCTCGGTCTCCGTGCCCCGGACGATGGCGGATCAGTCGGCCCTGACGGCCCAGACCGGCTGGTCGCTCGCCTTCCTCGGAGACGAGTTCGGCACCTACGCCTCGACGCTGGGCGACCTCGGGAACCCCGGGCTCTACACCCTTCCGATCCCGGAGCCCGCGACCGTCACGCTCCTCGGTCTCGCCGCCGCGGGCGTTCTCCTCATCGGCCGCCGTCGCCTGAAACAGTCGCCGGCCAAGCGCGACCTCGCCCGCGCGGGATGACGAACTTCGCCGGCGGGTCCGTCGAGGGCCCGCCGGCGTGATCCGCACCACACCGCGCGAAATCGCACCGGTGTGAACCCCGTGCGGCTGCGGACGTCCGGGCCGCGGCCGCTCACGGGAGCATCGCCAGCGCGTCGGTGAAGAACCGCTCGCCGCCGAAGTTTCCCGACTTCAACGCGAGCGCGAGCGAAGGCGCGCCCACGGACTCGGTCCACGGCACGCCGGGCGCGATCTCCGGCCCGAGGCGCAGGACCCGCGCGCCCAAGGCGCCCGCGACGGCCCCGGAGGTCTCGCCACCGGCGACGACGAAGCGCCGCACCCCCTGCCGCACGAGCCCGCGAGCGACCGCGGCGAGCACCTGCTCCAGCGCGCGCCCCGCGCTCTCGCGCCCGTGGCGGCGCTGCACGGACCGCACGAGGCCGCGTTCCCCGGAGGCGTGGATCAAGACCGGCTCGCGATCCACGCGGGCCGCGCTCCACGCCAGCACCCGGCGAACCTCACGGCGCGGATCCCGCAACGCCGCCTCGACGTCGAGCGCGAGCGCCGGCCGTCCCGCCGACCTCCAGGCGGCGATCTGCCGGAGCGTCGCCTCCGAGCAACTGCCGGCAAGGACCGCGGCGTGCCCGCGGGCGCGCGGGAGCCGCGCCGCGGCCGGGCGAACGCCGAGCAGGCCCCGCCTCCGCCAGGCGGCCGGCAGACCCTGCGCGATCCCCGAGGCCCCGGTGACGAGCGGGAGGTCGGTGCACGCCGCACCGAGTCGCGCGAGATCGGCGTCGTCGACCGCGTCCGCGACCGCGATCCGCACCCCGGCACCCGCCAGGCGCGCCATCGCCGCGCGGAGCGCGCGCGCCCCGGAACGGACGACGCCGAGCGGGAGCGAACCGACGCGCAGCCTCGTCTGCGCCTGCAGCACCCGCGGGAGGAACGGGTCGGTCATCGGGTTGAGCGGGTGCCGCTCCATTCCGCTGCAGTGCAGCGGCACGCCGTTCACGAAGAGCACGCCGTCCTCGACCGTGCGGCCGTTGGCGGGAAACGCCGGGCAGGCGATGGTGAAGCGGGCGCCCGCGGCCTCGAGCAGCGCGGCCGCGACGGGGCCGATGTTGCCGCGCGGGGTCGAATCGAAGGTCGAGCAGTACTTGAAGAGGAACCGCCGCGCGCCGCGCGCACGCAGCCAGCGAAACGCGCGCAGCGAGGCCCGGACGGCCGCTTCGGGCGCGACGGAGCGCGTCTTGAGGGCGACGACGATCGCATCGACCCCGCGCGGCGCGGCGCGGCCGGCCGGCGCGCCGAGGACCAGGGCGACGCGCAGCCCGCGCCCCGCGAGCGTGTTGGCGAGGTCGGCGGCCCCGGTGAAGTCGTCCGCGATGCAACCCAGGAGCAACGCCATCGCACGAAGCCCTCAGGCCGCCGGCAGCGCGGCGACCACCGCCGCGGCCACCGTATCCGTTCCACCGGTACCACCGAGGTCGGGCGTGAGCGCGGTCCCCTCGGCGAGGACGCGGGCGACGGCGGTCTCGATCCGGCGCGCCGCGTGGAGCGCGGCCGCGTCCCCCCGCGTCTCCCCCAGCCAGTCGAGCATCATCGCGCCGGAGAGGATCATCGCGAGCGGGTTGGCGATGTTGCGCCCGGCGAGCTGGGGGGCGGTGCCGTGCGAGGGCTGGAAGAGCGCGTGGCGTTCGCCGATCTCGGCCGACGGCCCGAGCCCGAGGCCGCCGACGAGGCCGGCCCCGAGGTCGGAGAGGATGTCGCCGAACATGTTCTCGGTCACGAGCACGTCGAACGCCGCCGGGTTCTGCACGAGGTGCAGGCTGAGCGCGTCGACGAGCGCGTGCTCGCGGGAGATGTCGGGATGCTCCGCCGCGACCTCGTCGAAGACCCTCCGGAAGAAGGCGAGCGAGCGGAAGACGTTCGCCTTGTCCACGCAGGTGACGAGCCGGCGGCCGTCGAGCGGGCGCCCGCCCCGCCGCCGGGCGAGACGAAACGCGAACTCCACCACCCGCGCCGTGCCCCGGCGGGTGACGATCATCGTGTCGGTCGCCACCTCGTCCTTCACCGAGCCGCCCCCGTTGAACGAGGCGAAGAGCCCCTCGGTGTTCTCGCGCACGATGACCAGATCGATGCCGCGGGAGGTGTCCGCGAGGACGGACCTCACCCCGGGGTGGAGCTTGATCGGGCGGACGGCGGCGAAGAGGTCGAGCTCGCGGCGCAGGCCCACGACCATCTGCGGCTGCACCTCCGTGCCGTCCGGCAGCCGCACCTCCGGCAGTCCGATCGCCGCGAGGTGGACCGCATCGGCGGCGCGACACGCCTCGACGACGCGGGCGGGGAGGATCTCGCCGGTGCTCCGAAAATGCTCCGCGCCGAGCGCGTGCTCCGTGAACTCCAGGCGCAGCGCGGGCGAGGCGACCGCGCGCAGGACGGCGAGGCCGGCCGCCGTGATCTCGGGCCCGATCCCGTCGCCGGGCAGGACGACGATCCGGTACGGTCTCATGGCGTCGGGGCCTCCGTTCGGATCAGACCCTCGTGCCGGAGTTCGGCCCAGAGGTCGCCGGGGATCGGGGCGCGGAGCAGGGCGAGGTGCGACCGCACGTGCGCGGCGCACTCGGGCCCCGGGATCACCGCGGCGACGGCGGGGTGCGCGAGGGGGAACTGGAGCGCCGCGGCCGCGAGCTCGACGCCATGGCGCCGGCACACCGTGTCGAGGGCGCGGACCCGGGCGAGCGCCGCGGGCGGCGCCGGCCGGTATCCGTACCAGGCGTCGGAGCGCGCCCCGGGGGCGAGCAGACCGGAACAGAACGGTGCGCCGATCACGACCGAGACGCCGCGCTCGAGACAGGCGGGGAGCTCGGTGTGCAGGATCGGCTGATCCATCAGGGTGTAGGGCATGGCGACGAGAAAGAAATCCACCTCGAAGCGCTCGAGGAAGCGGGGAATCATCCCCTCGTGGTTGATCCCGGCTCCGATCGCGCGGATCGCGCCCGAGGCGCGGAGCTCGCGCAGGGTTTCGAACCCGCCGCCGCGCCCGAGCTGGTCGAAACACGCGGCGACGCCGGCCTCGTCGCGGTGGAAGCGGAGGTCGAGATCGTGGATGACGAGCGCGTCGACGCGCTCGAGATCGAGGCGGCGCAGGCTGTCCTCGTGCGAGCGCAGCACGCCCTCGCGGGAGTAGTCGAAACGAAGGTCGGCGGGCGCCCCGCCCGGCCAGCGCGCCGCGTAGGGCGGGTTCGCCGGATCGCGGGCCGGGAAAAGGACGCGACCGACCTTCGTGCTCACGACGTGCTCCGGCCGCCGCCGGCCCGCGAGACCGCGGCCGAGGAGCGTCTCGGACCGGCCCACGCCGTACCACGGGGCCGTGTCGAAATACCGGATACCGCCCTCCAGCGCGGTCGCGATCGTCCCGACCGCCTCCTCCTCGGACACGCGCACGCGCGCGCCGCCAAGCGGCCCGGCGCCGAGCCCAAGACACGTAACCCGGAGGCCCGAGCGACCGAGCGGACGCAGCTCCAGCGGATTCATGGGGCGGGGAGGCGCGGGACGGGCGCGGGTTGTCGGGACTCTTCGGACAGGGGCCGGCCGATCGTATTGCGCGCGTTGCGCTCGACCGGGACGGGGCGCGGGGCGGGAGGTTCCCACGACATCGCCCGCACGGTGCGGACCTCCTCCTCGACCTCCCGCGTCAGGGCGAGGTGATCGAGCGTCCAACCGCGGGCGAGGACCTGCGGTCGGTAACGGCTTGCGGCGAGGGACGCGTAGCGGCGCCAGGCCCCGACGGCATGCTCCAAGGCGGCGACCGCCTCCGCCTTTCGCACGGCATCGCGGGTGTGGCGGAACTCCGCGAGCCGGGTGGCGCCGCGGATCTTGTCGGCGTAGTAACGGCCGAGCCACGCCATCGCCTCGAGGTCGTCCACCAGCTCGTCGAGCTCCGGCGAAAGCGTGGTCCGGCGCAGGCGCCCGGCCCCGGCGAGGCCGGCGGCGGCGAAGCCCTCGAGGTTCTCCGCGACGGCGAACGGGGTGACGACCCCGGCCGGGACGTTTCCGGCGCCCCGGACGAACTCGGGGATGCCGATCTCGCGCGCCCCCGGCATCGGCTCGCCGAGGATGAAGTCCTCCACGGTGAGGAAACCCTCGTTCTTCCACTGGCAGCCCTCGGGGCTGAACATCCAGTCGCCCTTCTTGTAGAAGAAGCGGTTGAGTTGCGGCAGGACCCGCGAGACGGCGGCCCAGGCGTCGTAAAGCAGATCCGCCGGCGCCTCGGGATACCGCGCGCGCAGGGCCTCCTCGAAGAACCCGCGGTCCAGCGACGGATCGTATCCAAGTCTTCCCCACAACATGAAGTTGTACCAGTGCCGGCGGATCTCCAGCCCGCCGCGGCGGGCCTCGTCGACGAGGGCGAAGTTGCGGGCCCAGACGTAGCCGTCGGAGCCCATGTGGAAGCCGGCGGTCTGCTCGCGGGGAAAGTTTCGGATCACCGCGCGCGCGTATTCGGGATCGCCCCAGCGCAGGCAGTAGAGGTCGTCGTTGCGGAGGTTCCACCACGTCTTCAGGCCGTGCCGCTCGAGGTCCTTGACGAGCGGGTCGCCGATCGTGGCGTCGGCCATCGAGTGCATCCGCGCGCCGGCGTACTTGAAGCTGATCTCGAACGGGCCGGGATAGCTCCCGAAGAACTTCATCACCGGATCGAGCCCGGTCTGCCAGTCGCGATGGACGAAACGCACCTCGCTGCCGGGCTGCGCGGCCATCGCGTCGATCGCGCCCAGCCCGTAGGTCTCCCAGAGCCACCGCTCCCGCGCCTCGATCCCCGCGAAGTGCGTCATGTGTTCGCCCGCCGTGACGCCGATGCCGGCGAGGTCGGGATAGGTCAGGAACAACTCCCGGGTGCAGGCGCGCACGTAGGCGACGGTGACGGGGTTGTCGGCGTCGTCGGTGATGCCGTGTTTCCCGTGGGCGCCGTCGAGAAGGACGTTCCAGGTGATGAAGTACACGGCGATGCCGCGGGCCCGGGCGGCGGCCATGACCTCGCGCCAGAACGCGATCTTCCCGTCGATCGTGATCTTCCGGAGCACGACGAGGTTTTCCAGGACCTCGGGCGCGACTCCGCGCGGGTGGTCGCGGAGGTCGTAGCGGTGGGTCGTGGTGCAGACGTCGTCGAGGGCGACTTCGGGAAACTCCGCCAGCTTCACGAGGGAGGGGAACGGATGCGCGTTCCAGAGCGTGATCGCGTTGTAGCGGTGGCGGGCCATCTCGTCGAAATGCGCGCGCCAGAAGGCGGGGTCCCACATCGTCTCGATGTTCCAGAGGGCGGAGTCGCCGGTGTCGTCGTAGCTCGGCGTGCGCGCATCGAGCGGGACGTTCATCTTCAAGCCGCGGACGGCGAGGTGGGGTGAGGCCGACTCGGTGCGGATGCGCGCGAGGGGTCTCCCCTGCCCGATCAACTCCGCGAGGCGCAGCCCGCCGTACATCAGGCCGACGGGATCGCCGCCGGTGAGCGTGAAGCGATCGTCGCCGGCGACCGCGAGGCGGTAGCCCTCGACCCCGAGAGCCGGATGGAGGGCGAAGGAGACCTCGAGCGCATCGGCCGTCGGGGCCCTCGCGGCGCAGGCCTCCCGCAGTTCCGCCAACGCGAACGCCACCTGCGGCGAGCCGGTCTCGCCCGTGAAACGCGGCGCGGCCTCCGCGACGCCGGCCACGGTCGCGGCGAGGACGAGGGCGGCAAGGCCGACGGAAGTGTGAAGGGGGCCGCTCACGGACTCCGCGGCGCCGGGTGAAGGAGTTGGAACCGTGCCGAGGCTGCCCCGGGCAGTCCGGCGGCGATCGCGAGGAAACGTGGCTCGGCAAAGGCGAGGCCGGCGGCGCGAAAGACGCCCGCGAGCTCCTCGCGGTGGATCGGCGTGATCTGCCGATGCGGCCACGGCGCGGGCGGATTCCGGACGTAGGGCTCCAGGTACTCGAGCGCGCGGCGGATGCTCCGACCATCGGCGGTGGCGAAGCCCCAGAGATCGACGTCGACCCAGCGCGCGGTGGTGGCGAGCTGGACGAGACCGGTGAGGTTGAGGCGCGAGTAGTTGAACGACTTGGTCCGGCGCAGCTCCAGCGGCTGCGTGCCGTCGGGCTCGATCTGCCGGGCGATGCGGCGCGTCTTCGCCGTTTCGCAGATCTCGCGGGCGAGGTCGGTCCGCCCGACGTGCAGTGCGAGGCGGGTCACGCGAACGTCGTACATGGTGCCGTGGTTCTGCTCCATCGCGGCCTCCTCGCGGCCCATCTCGCTGTCGACGAGCCAGTCGAGAAACGCCTCGGCCCAGGACCGCAGCGCGGCGGCGTCGGCCGTCGTCCACGCCGGACTGCCGGCGAGCAGGGTGGAGCCGTCGATCGATTCGACGAGCCCGCCGATCTCGATGATGCCGATCGCGCGGCCGGTGTTGCGGCCCGGCACGGCCTGGCCCTGCTTGAAGTTCGGGTTCATCCGCGTGGCCGGATCAAGGAACCACACCCTCAGGCAGCGCGCGGCATGCTCGGCGTAGGCCTCGCGATCCGTGAAATGGTAGGCGAGGGTGAGCGCCTCCATCGTGTGACCGAGCAGCGCCAGACGCATCTGGTCGGAGGCGTCGGTGCGGCTCTCGGGATTGATGACGCCGTCGCGCGGGACGTACGGCAGGCCGTCGGGCTTCGAGGGATCGGGCCAGAGGTAGGGAGCCTGGCTGGCGTAGTCGTGCTTGTCGCCGCTCGCGCCGGGCCGGAGCTTGTCCATCACCGTCGGCGGTTTCACCTCGAGAGCGGAATCGGCGTCCGCGATCAGGCGCGCGAACGCGGGCTGGAGCGAAGCGTCGCCCGCGGCGAGGCGGGCCTTCGTCTCCGTCAAGGTGCCGGGCGCGGCGGAGAAATAGCGGGGCCCGGCCGCCGAAGCGGCGCTGACGAGAACGGCGAGCGAGGCGCCGGCGAGCAGGAAAGTTCGGAGAGCGGACGAAGTCACGGCAGGTGGGTTCATGGTGCGATCCAAAAGACGGAGCGCACGGCCGGAAGCCGCAGTCGCGCGATCGTGTAGGGCGATCCGCCGCGCTCTTCGTGGCGGAGGTCGCCGAGCGGGGCGATGCGGCCGTAGTGCGGATCCCAGCTCTCGAGTTTGTCGAAGCGGCCGCGGAGCCGGACCTCGGTGTCGATGGCGTGGTCGCTGGAGTTGCCAAAGAAGTAGAGATCCCGGCCGTCGCGGACCTTGTGCAGGTAGGAGAAATGACCGAGTCCACCGGCGGCGCGGGGCGGGCGGATGAAGCTCACGTCGGCGGCGGGGAGCAGGGAGTCGACGGCGCGCGCAAGGCGCCGCGCATCGACCTCCGGAACGAAGAGCGCCCGGCCTCCGCGGGCGTTGGATCGCAGCACGGGCCTGGTCGCGGCGTCGGTCCCGAAGAGGCGGGCGACGATCGCCGCGACCTCCGCATCGCGACCCCGCTCGCGGGCGACGGTCGGCAGCAGCGTCGTCGCGAGCACCCGCCCGCCCGCTTGGTGGAACGCCTCGATCTTCCGGAGCGCTTCCACCGAGATGACGCGGCCGCCGGGGATGACGACGAGCCCGTAGTCCTGGAAGTTCTCCGTGTTCAGACGGAGCGACGCCTCGCCGACGGAGTAGCGGTCGGTGGCAAGGTGATCCGGATGCACGAAGGTGAAGTCGCGGCGGAGCTCGTTGGTGAGCAGGTCGCTCAGCGTCAGGTAGTCGGCCTCCGGATACGTCCACCAGCCGCGGCGCAGCCGGCCGACGTACTCGGGCGCGTCGAAGCGGAAGCCGGCCTGGAGGCTGTCGATCGGGTAGAGCACCGCGATGTCGGCCACGGTGCGACCGCCGGTGAGCAGGTAGCAGGCGCGGCCGACGAACTCGTTGTAGGCGGGAAAGGCCCGCGTGATCCCCTCCGGGTAGCCCATCACGGCGTAGGGCATGTTCACGGGATCGGGGTGGTTCCAGGCGCCGTAGTGGACCATGACGAAGTTGCCGCCACGGGCGAAGAGTTCGATGGGCACCCGGTGGAGCAGACGCACGTCGATCGTCTCCTCGGGAAAGGCCCCGTAGGCCTCGGTCATCACGACGGGACGGTCGTGGAGGTCGGCGACGGAGCTCGTGAGCTTGAAGCCGTGCAGGCCGTTGCCGTAGGCGATGATCGCGTCGGTCTGCGGGATGTCGGTGTGGCGGAAGAACTCGAAGGCGTCGCCGAGGATGTCCACGGGCTGGTCCTTGTAGTTGCCGGGCGGCTGGCCGACGGTGGTCACGCGATGGGTCCGGGACCAGTCGGCCACCATCCTCGGGTAACCCTCCGCGAGCAGCTCCGAGCGGGTGTCGAAGAACGCCACCCGCGCCGCCGCGGTCTCCGGACCGATGTCGTACCAAAGCGCCGGATACAGCAGTGTCGGATCGAAGCCCTGGAGGCGGCGGAAGGCCTCGTTGAACTTCGGCGTCCAGGTCTTCTCGCGGGCGAGGAAGCCGACGTCGTCGTACTGGACCCACGCGATCGGATCGTTGAAGAAGCGCGCGGAGCCGGTCGCGAGCTCGTCGTAGGTGAGTTCGCGGAAGCGCTCCAGCGCCTCCGGGTCGAGGTAGTCCACGGGCATGTCGCGCTTCCAGTAGGTCGCAGGCACGCAGTTGAAGAACATCACACGCCAGTCGCCGCCCTTCGGCACCTCCCAGGTGAGCAGGCCGTCCGTGATGAAGGGCGCGAGGTCGATCCGCTCCAGCGTCTCCATGTCCATCGCCACCGCGGCCATCAGCGGACCGGGAGGAACGAAGCTCTTCCAGTAGGGATTGCCGCTCACCGCGGCCTCCGTCTTCTCCAAGACCTTGCGGAGATGGCGCGGGTGGAGCCGCTCCATCCGGCCGCCCGCGCCGCCGCTGGGATAGCCGGTGTCGTCGCGCCACATCGCGAGCAGGCCGAGCTCGCGTGCGCGCTCGAGGATGGGTGCGAAGAGGCCGTCGTCACGGCTGCGCGCCATGAACGAGGCGAAGCCCGCGGCGTGCAGGTCGTCGAGCTGGCGGAGGATGTTCTCCCGGGTGGGCTCGCCGTTGATCCGCCACAAGGCGATGGGACGGAACTGCGCGGACGGGTTGACGAAACGGTCCGCGCGGATCGTCGGATCCACCCGCGGCACGCCGCCGAAGGTGACGGCGTCGGCGGCGGGAGCGGCCTCCGGGCCCGCGACGGCGAGCAGGAAGCCGAGGACGGGAAGGAGCGGAAGGCGGACGGTCATCTCAAGGCTGCGCCGGGTGAGTGAGCTGGAGCCGGGAGCGGGCGGTCCCGTCCATCGCGGCGACGACCGCCTCGTAGCGCGGCTCGCCGCAGCCGACGCCGGCCCTGCGGAGCAGGCCGGCGAGTTCCGCGGGATCGAACTCCGTGATCTGGTCGTGCGGCCACGGTTTCTTCGGATCGAGGGCGTAGGGCAGGAGAAACTCGACCGCGCGGCGGATGCTCCGGCCGTCGGCGGTCTCGAAACCCCAGAGGTCCACGCCGACGAAGCCGCCGAGGACGGCGAGTTCGGCTAGGCCGTTGAGATTGAGCCGCGAGTAGCTGAACGACTTCGTGCGACCCAGCTCGTGAGGCTGGCGCCCGTCGGGCTCGATCTGCGCGGCGATGCGACGCTCTTTCGCCTCCTCGACGATCCGCCGCGCGAGGTCTTCGCGGCCCGCCTTCAAGGCGAGCTTGACGACGCGCACGTCGTAAAGGGTTCCGTGGTTGTTGCGGGCCGCGCCCTCGCGGCGACCGAGGTCGCTCTCGAGCATCCAGTCGAGAAAGCGACCGCACCAGTCGCGCAGCGCAGCCTCGTCCTCGGCCGACCAGTGCGGCGAGCCCGAAAGCAGGGCGGAGGCGTCGGCGGCGTCCACCACCCCACCCGCCTCGATCAACCCGGCCGGCCGCCCCGGCACGGAACCGGGGATGCCCTGCGCGAACTCCATGTTGGGATTCATCCGCGTGGCGGGATCGAGGAACCAGAAGCGAAGCAGTCGTGCGGCGTGGGCGGCGTAGGCGTCCCGCCCGGTGAAATGATGGGCGAGCGCGAGCGAACCGACCGCGCTCCCGAGCGCCGAAGAGCGCACCTGGTCCGAGGCGGCGGTGCGGCTCTCGGGGTTCACGACGCCGTCGCGGCGAAGGTAAGGCAGGCCATCGGGCGTCGACGGATCGGGCCACCAGTACGGGCCCGTACTCATGTAGTCGTGACGATCCCCGCTGGGCGCGAGCTTCGTCTTGTGCGTCACCGAGAGGGGTTCGACCTTCAGCGCCCGATCCGCATCGGCCACGAGCTTGTCGAGCGCGGGCCGGAGCGCCGCATCGCCGTCGGCGAGCCGGGCCTTGGCTCGGGCCAGCGCGTGCGGCGCGGCTCCCAAGTAGAGGGGTGCGGTGGCGGCGTGCAGACCGCCAAGCCCGGCGAATGCAAACAGAAGGAAGGCGAAGCGTGCTTTCATGGGAGGGGTGCGGCGGGTGGAGGACCCGGGACCACGGCGCTCGCGGAATGCGGTTCCATGAACTCGCTGCGGGTGCCGTCGGGATCCTGGACGTTGAGGAGCCAGCGGTTGATGCGACCGACGCGCGGTTGGTGGCGCTCGAGGTCGGGCAGGCCCTGCGCACCGAGCTGGCGGTGGGCGCGTTGGATGTCGTCCACCTGGAGGCAGACGTGGTGCATCGAGCCGAGGCGCTCGCGGGAGACCGGACCGGCGGCGAGCATGTATTCGAGGTAGTCCCCGCGCGCGCCGGGCAGGAGGACGTTGACCCACGCGGTCGGCTGACCCTCCGGCGCGCCGCGCCAGATTTCGACGCAGCCCAGTTTCTCCTCGTAGAAGGCGCGGGCTCGCGCCTCGTCGCGCACGAGGAGGCCCGTGTGCCAGAGGCGGTCGGAGACCCTCCGCGTGCCGAGATGGCGGCCGCGAGCGCGAACCTGCTCCGAGTCGGTCGTGTATTCGACGAACGCGATCGAGTGCCCGTCGGGATCGAGCAGCGTCGTGCCGATGGTGCCGTCGGGCCGGGTCACAAGGGGCGCCGGTTCGAGACCGCGTCCGCGCAGCAACGCGGCGGTGCGCGCCGCGTCGGCGACCTCCATCGCGACCTCGACGAGCCGGTCGTCGTCGGCCGCGGGCACGGGAACGAGCTTGAAGAACTGGTCGTCGTTGATCTTGAAGTACCAGGCCTCGTCCGGGGCGGCGGTCTTGAACGCCAGCTCGTATCCCAGCACGCCCGAGTAGAACACCCGTGAGCGGTGCAGGTTCGAGGACTGGAAGGCGACGTGGGCGATTCCGACGATCGGCAGCGGAGCGGGAGCGGCGCCGGCGGAGGTGACGGCGAAACCGGAGAGGAGGAGCGCGAGCGCGGTCGGTTTCATGGCGCGGAAAGCTTCAGCTCCTCGAGCACGGCCAGCCCGAAGAAGGCGGAGGTGTAGCTGCAGGCGAGCGGGAACCAGGCCCGGTAGGTCACGCCCGACTGCCAGTTGCGGCCGGGGACGCCGCCGCGGCCGTCGGCGTCGGGACCGGCGTATTGACTTTCCAAACACCACTCCAGCGCGCGGCGGGCGACCGCGAGGTGCGCGGGATCCCGCGTGTGGCCGTGCAGCCGGTAGAACAACAGGCTCCAGAGCGCGGTCGCCTTCTCCTCGACGCCCACCTCGGACGGCGGCCGTCCGAGCTCCATCGACCAGCTCCCGTCGGGCAGTTGCGCCGTCTGGAGGTGATCCGCCATGCGCGACGCCTTGCGGAGGTATTTCTCGTCGCGCGTCAGCTCGTGGGTGGCGAGCATGCCCTCCATCGCCCAGCCGGCGCCGCGCGTGATGTGCGGCGTGAGGACCATCCGCGCCGGCTTGAACTCGTAGCGCCGCGCCCAGAGGCCGTCGGGTCGCTCGAAGCGGGCGGCGAGCCGGTCCATGTAGGTTGCGCCGAGCCATTGCAGGCGCCCGCGGCCGGTCGCGGCGTGGAGCGCGGCGAATCCCTCCGGACCGAACCCGGCCTCGTCGATCGTCCAACCCTTCCATTCGCCGGGCGGGCGCAGGTGGTCCATCGGGATGATGTCGAACTGGCCCATCAACCGCTCGGTGGCGTCCACGAGCCGCTGCGAAGCATCCAACCATGACTTGTCGCCGGTTTCCCGATACAGCGGAACCCAGCCCCAACCCATCAGGAAGAGCGCGTCGGCGACGCTGTAGAACCGGTCGAGGCCGGCGTTCTCCGCCAGCCCGCCCTCCGCCTCGCGCCAACGGCTGACGACGACGCCGTCCACCGGGTCGCCCGGAGCGTCGAGTTGGAAACGCCGGCTGGCCTCGCCGATCTCCTGCGCGAGGCGTCGCAACTCAGCCGGATCGAGGTCGCCGGTCACTTCCGGGCCGCCCTGCGCCGCATCGAGCAGCAGCTTGATCGACGGCCCCCAGCCCCAGACCCAGTGCGGCCGGCGAAACGTGCGGGCTTCGTAGTCGTAGAAGAGGTTCAGGCCGCCACGGGTCGGCGCATCCGGCGAGCGATCCTGCATCCGTGCGGTGAAGGCGAGCGTGGCCTGCAGCGAAGCGGCGAGCCGCTCGCGCGCGAGGCCGCGGCCGCGCCACGCGACCAACGGATCGGCGATCGAAGGGGAAGCGGCCTCGATCGGGACACGTGCCGTCGTCTTCCACGCTCCCGCCTCATCGTGAACCACCAGCTCCACTTCGCCGCGCCACTCCGGCGACAACAGCGTCAACGAACGCCGGGCCGCGCCGTGCTTCGCCGCGAGCGGCGCGGCCACGAAGAAGTCCCGGAGCGCCGCGGCCGGCTCGACCGAGAGCGTGTTCTCCCATTGGAGGAGGCGATCCGCCCCGATCCGCAGCCCGGGCGCGAGCGGCAGCACTTTGCGATGAAACATGCCGTTGAACGTGGCGTGCCCGACCGCCTCCGCATCGAAGCGAGCGAGCGCCGCCATGTCCGGCTCCAGCGCGACGTCCACCACGGGATACCACCAGGCTGCCTGCTCGCGCGCCGCGAGACCACGAGGATCGCGGGACGAAACCTGTCCGCTGTGGGAGACCGCGGCGTTGCGGTCGCTGTGCAGCCGGAGCTCGGCCGCCGCGCCGGATGGCAGGCCTTCGACTCGGACGACGAGCTGCCCGTTCTCGACGACGGCGGTGAGTTGGGGCGAGGCGTGGGCGGTGTCACCACCCACGCTCCAAGCCACCAAGGCTACGACGAGGACGAGGCGTTTCATCCGTCGCTCCCCGCGGACGCCCGACGTGTTCACGGCCGGCGGACGATGGCGAGCCAGTCGTCGCCCGACGGAGGTTTCAGTTGGATCATGCCGCCGGCCTTCACCAGACCGGCGGGCCGCGGTTCGCCGCCGTTGCGCGGATCGAACCACGAGAGCGCGAAATCCCCGCCGGTCTCGCGGAGGTCGAGCTGCTGCTGCTGGCCGTCGGGGATGTAAACCAAATAGACACGCGACGGCTGGGCGAGGCAGTAGACGGAGTTGTTGTCGTGCGGATTGTAGACGAGCCAGTTGAGGCTCTCCATCGCCTCCAGCGGCAGGTCGGCGCGCGCGAAGAAGTCCGCGGCGATCCGGCACCACGGCCAGAAGCGGTCGCGGCTGCGGAAGTTTTCGGCCGTCATGTCGCTGTCGGGGAGCTGGTAGCCGAAGTACATCTCCACGCCGGCGCCGCCCGCCATGAGGTTGCCCCAGAGCACGTTCTTGCGGATGTCGTCCTGGGTGTAGATCACGGGGCGGCCGTCGCGGGTGACGCCGGCGTAGCCCTCGTATCCATCATCCGGAGGCAGGCCGCCCCAGGCGGGGCCGAACTCGTCGGTGCAGACGATCCACGGCCGGCCGGTGGCCGCGGACTCGCGCAGCCACTTCAGCGTGCGGCGATGGACATCGGGCCAGATCGTCTGGAGCGAGGCGCCGTCGAGATCGCTCCCGAGCAGCGGCGTGTAGACGCGGTCCTGCGACGGGATGAACGAATGGACGACCACCGGGTGGCCGTAGGGATCGACCTCCTTGATCCACGCGATCATGTCGTGCTGCTGGCGCGGGCTCTGGGTGTTCTCCTCGCCGAGGTTCCAGTTGAGGGCGAGGTGGTGGCCGAAGCGGGCGATCATCTCGCGGAGGTAGAGCCGGCGCTCGGGCCCCGTCTCGCCGCCGTCGAGCGCGGCGGGCACGGCCTCGGGCACGAAGAGGTTTCCGCCGAGGATATCGTCGTCGTTCTCCTGCTCCTGGAACTTGAAGTGGAGGAAGAGGCCGCGGTTCTGGGCGTGCGTGAAGAAGACGTTCCACTGGTCGAGCTTCGAGCAGTCGTAATGGAACTTCGCGTCGTGGGCGGTGAAGGGCCAGACGTTGTCACCATCGCCCGCGACATTGTAGGTGAGGAAGGAGACGACGTTGGCCCCGGCGTCGGCGAGGTAGTTGACGGCGCCGATCAGGCCCTTGCCGCGGCCCTCGCCCCAGGTCGGGTCGCCCTCGCGCCAGTCCGGGAGGTGCGCCTTCCACGTCTTCAGCGGCAGGCTGGCGAGGCGCCCCACGGTTCCGTCGAAATCGGCCGTGCCGAGCAGCGTCTCGGGCGAGTCGGTCCCGGCCTTGACGAAACGCGCGCCGGTGCCGCGATGGTAAAGGTAGCGCCCGCGGCGCTCGAGCCGCCCGCCGGCGCGGAAGTCGCGACCGGTCTTGTCGGTGGGCGCGATGGTGAACTCCCCGCCCAGGCCGTGGAACGGCGCAAGCGGAACACCCGGTTCGCCGACGGCGGTGCCGGCGCCCGCGAAGAAGGCGATGCGGTACGACCACCGGCCGGGCTTGTCGGGCGAGAGGTGGGCGCGCCAGACGTCGCCCGCGGTCGCGCCGGTCGCGCCGGCGTCGCCATCGGCCGCGAAGTATCCGGGAACCCGATACCGGGGAAAACCGCTCTCGTGGACGAACTCGACCTCGAAGCGGAAGTCGGTGAACGGATTGGGCGCGGTGTCGGCCTCGGCGGCGGACGGACCCCGGAGGTCGAGGGTGACGGGATGCCAGGCGCGGAGTTCGCCGTGGATGGTGACGGCCGGCGCGCCGAGGAGCGCGGTGGGGAGGGCGAGCGCGGCAAGGGCGAGGCGGATCATCGACGGAGCGCGCGGGCGCGCAGGTAGGCCAGCCACTGTTGCTCGTCGGTGATCTCGCCGTCGGCGGACCAGGCGAAACCGGCGTGGTAGCGCAGCTTCCGGTCGGGCCCGAGTCGGGTGAGGAGGAGCGCGTGCCGGTGCAGGCCCTTGGCGTCGGCGGCCGGGAGTTCGAACGCGCGTCCGGGGACCCCGTGCTCCACGAGCAGGCCCGTACCGAGCGAGCCACCGACAAACGGCTCGTAGACCGCGATGCCGCCGAGCACGGCGTCGAGGTGGAGCTTCGCCGCGCCCCCCTGGGTGACGAGGCCGAGGGCGATCTCGGGATCGAAGCCCGCGAGCGGACGGGGGCCGCGGGATTTGTTGTTGGAGAAGAACACCTCCATCTCGCTCAGACGACGACCGGGATGCAGGCGGGTGACGCGGTGTTCATAGACGGGCCCTCCCTGGAACTCGATCGGGTAGAGGTGGATCGTGGAGAACTCGACGACGTCGCGGCGGGTCCAGTGGATCTTGGCCCCGACGTAGGTGTCCGAAGTCACGAGCTTCCCGTCGATCCAGAGGCCGAGACCGCCACAGCCGCGGGTGTCGCCGACGTGGTAGGCGTCGAGGCCCTCGCCGTGGTCCTTGTGGTAGGAGATCTTCTCCTCGCGGTCCCTGCGGTACCACTCCGTCTGGACGAGGCGGGGGACGCGCTTGGTCCAGGCATCGATGCCGCTGTCCTCCGGTCCGGCGCGGAGGGCGGGGCCGTAGATGCGGAACGCGACCTTGTCGTTCTCCCACGCGAGGTCGTCCTTGCGACGGGGCACGATCTGCGCGTAGGCGAGCCGCGGCGCGCGCGCAGCGTGGATCGCCTCGGCGTCGGCGTGGAGCTCGGCGGGCGTCCGGGTGGTGGCGCCGCCGAGGGCGCGGACGATCTCGGACCCGGCGAGGAGGAACGCCCCGGTGCCGTAGTCCTGGATCGATTCGGCCCCGAACTGGTCCGGCTCGAAACCGATCTGCTGCACCCGGCCGACGAGGCCGTCGGGGCGCAGGCAGCTCACGAGCGCCTTCCAACCCCGTTCGATCGCGGGCCAGTGCGCGCGGCGGTCGAGCAGGCCCTGGTTGACGCCCCAGGCGAGGCCGAAGACGAAGAACCCCGTGCCGCTCGCCTCGCCCTGCGCGATCTCGGCGGGGTCGGCGAGGTTGGGGTACCAGAAGCCGTCGGGCTGCTGGCTCGCGAGGACGGCGCCGGTCATCTCGCGGAAGAGGTCGAGGTAGAAGGGGCGGTTCGCGTGGTCGGCGGGCAGCGTCTCGAGGAGGAGCGCGAGGCCGCCGTAGACCCAGCCGTTGCCCCGGCTCCAGAAGACCTTCTTCCCCGAGGGGCTCCGCTTGCCCTTCGGACCGACGAACCGGCTGTCGCGGTAGAAGAGGCGGTCCTCGCGATCGTAGAGCCGGTCGTAGGTGAAGCGGAACTCGCTGTCGAGGAACGCGAGGTACTTGGGATCGCCGGTGATCGCGTGGAGGCGGGTCAACGTCGGCGGCGACATGTAGAGCGCATCGCACCACGTCCACCGATCGGTCACCTCGACCCCGGGAGTGCGGGGCTTCACCGTGAAGTCGTCGATCTCCTCGGTGATCGGGTGGGCGATGATGTGGTCGAGGCGGGCCTTGATCGGATCGAGGCGCTCCGTCTTCGCGGGGGCGAGCCGGTGGAGGTCGAGCCAGGCGTGCCCGACCGCGACGTCGTCGGCGTGGTAGAAGCGATAGCCCGGGGTCCAGCCGGCCTGTTCGCCGAAGTCGAGCACGGCGGCGATCAGCCCGGGATCGCCGGTGGTGAAGCCGGCGCGGAGGAGCCCGTCGTAGAACGGCGCGATCACCCAGTGGGCGATGTCGACGCCGCTGGGATGGTCGAGGTGGTCGCGGGCGGCCTTCTGGACGATCGCGCGGACGTCAGCGACCGCAGGCGCGGCCGCGGCGGCCGGCGCGAGGCCCGCAAGCGCGAGGCCGAGGGCGAGGAAGGGAGGGGTGGTGTGTTTCATGGAAGCGGGAAGCGGGTCAACGGACCTCGAGCCGGACGGGGCCGGCCACGGGCTCGGCAAGGATCCACGAGGCGCCCTCGCGGCGGGCGGCGACGGGCCGGCCGTCGCGGAACACGCCGCCCGGGTGGGCGGCGGCGGGGAGTATCAACTCCGCGGATACGCCATCGGGCAGGAGCGCCTCGAAGCGGAAGACCGGGCCGTCGGTCCACTCGACCTCGATCGCGCCGCGGGGGGTCGGGACGCGGCCCGAGGCGCGGGTGAGGCCGGCCGGACGCGGGGCGATCCGCGCGCGTTCCCACCCGGGGACGGCGGCCTCGACGCCGAGGACGAAGCGGGGAAGGAGGTTGGCGGGGGCGGCGCCCCAGGCGTGGTTCCAGTCCTGGTTGGGCTTGTACTTGTGGTCCCAGGCCTCCCACGAGACGGTGGCCCCGCGGGCGAGCATGTGCCGCCAACTCCGGTCGTTGTCGGCGAGGATCAGGTCGACGGCACGCCCGCCGGCCCCGGCGCGGAAGAGCGCCTCGAGGTAGTACTGGGCGACGTAGACCGAGCAGTCCATGCCGCGGGTCCCGAGCCAGGCGGCGATCCGCGGCGCATGCTCCGCGGGGGCTAGGTCGAATGCGTAGGCGAAGACGTTCGCGTGCAGGGAGGCGTGGTCGGTCCCGACGCCGTCGCGGCAGAGGCCGGTGGCGGGATCGAAGAACGAGGCGTGAAACGCGGCGCGCCCGCGGGCGTGGAGCGCGGCGTACTCGGCGACGGCGGTGTCGCGGCCGAGGGCGCGGCCCATCTCCACCATCATCTCCAGGGCGCGCAGGGCGAAGGCGTTGACCACCGAGTTGACCGGGGTGAACACGAAGCCGTCGCGCTCGCCCCGCGGCCAGTCGACGATGTCGCCCTTGGCGATGTGTTTCTCCGTGCTTTGGACGAGCCCGTCGGGGCCGAGGCGGTCGAGGAGCAGCTTCGCACGAAGGGCGTCGTAGCGGGCGTCGAGCCAGGCGCGATCGCCGGTCTGCCACCAGTCGGCATGGGCCATGAAGACCATGTGCGAGGCCCACTCGGTGGGCCACGTGCCGTGGACCATGAGGTGGTCGTAGGTGTCGCGGGCCATCCGCGGATCCGGGTCCGTGAAGTAGTGGCTGAGCTGATTGAGGTAGGCGTCGGCCTCGTAGGGAATGCGCTCGCGGTCGCCGTCGACGTAGAGGCCGGCGAAGGTCGTGGCCTTGATCGAGTAGCGGCAGAACTCCCAGACGCGATCGAGCAGCTCGTCCGACGACGTGAAGCGTGCGGTCAGATCGTCCCACGTGGCGGCGAAGGCGGCCTGCCGCGTGATCCGCGAGACGTGCAGGTCGCCGGGCCAGCCCTCGATCTCGACCCAGCGGAACGGCGTCAGCACGCCCCACTCCGGCGGCGTGAGGATGGCGGGTGGAGGCGGATCGACCGGCGCGAGCGGCTGGGCGCGGAGCACGTTGAAGTCGGTCTTGCCGGGGACCCAGGTGTTGCGCACGTCGGGCGGTGGCGCGACGACCGTGGGGCGGTCGGTGACGGTGGCCCGGACGGCGTGGTAGCGCACCGTGCCGAGGGGCTGCCGGTTGACGCGGCCGGCGACGAAGTCCTCGCCGAAATGCACCGTGATCTCCGTCGGCGGCGCACCGGGCGGGAGCTGGAGGCGGAGGTTGCCGAAGGCGACGCGGCCGAAGTCGACCGACTGGCTGTCTGCGGAGAGGCGGGAGATCCGCGCGGGGGACTCGTCAACCAGGTGGGTCGGGGCGGCCGTGAGCGCGGCCGAGGTGAAGGCGCAGGCGGCGACGATCGAAAGACGGAGGGCGACCGGCATCGGAGAAATCTCAGTTCGCGGCGGAGCGCAGCTCGGCGAAGCGCGCGCGCAACCGCGCGAGGTCGGCGGCGGCCGCGGGATCGTCGATGCGGTCCTTCGTTTCGCCGGGATCGGTGGCGAGGTGGAAGAGTTGTTCGTGGTCCCACTCGGGCCAGCGGATGTATTTCCATTCCCGCGTGACCAGGGCCTCGGAAGCGGGGATGAACTCGCGCGAGCGGATCGTCGGGTGCTCGTAGAAGAAGTCCTCGCGCCAGGCGGGCGCCGGAGCGCCGAGGTAGAGCGGGGCGAGGTCGGCGCCCTGCACGCCGGCGGGGGCGGGGACGCCGGCGGCCGCGAGGATCGTGGGGGCGATGTCGACGTTGAGCGCCTGCTGGTCGCGAACCGCTCCGGCGGCGGCGGCGGCGCGGGGATCGCGGATGATGAGCGGGACGCGGATGCTCTCCTCGTACGGGTACCACTTGTCGGCGAGTCCGCGCTCGCCGTGGAAGTAGCCGTTGTCGGTCGTGAAGATCACGAGCGTGCGCCCGGCGACGCCCTGCCCCTCCAGCTCGGCGAGAACCGCGCCGCACGTGGCGTCGACCTCGGAGACCAAGCGGAAATAATTCTTCATCATCTCCTGGTACTTGCCCGGGGTGTCGAAGCGGTTGCGCCAGCGGCGGCGCCCCTCGTTGGCCTCGGCGGCGAGGAAATGCGGAAGGCGCGCGAGCGCCTCGGCGGAGGCGCCTTCGGGCACGGGGACGGGACCGTCCTGGTAGAGGTCGAAACTCCCGGGCTGCGGGAGGAACTGCTGCGGATGCGCGTCCTCGGCATGCGGGGCGAAGAACGCGACCAGCAGGAGGAACGGCCGGTCCCGATCGCGCCCGCGGAGGAAGTCGAGCGCGTCGGCCTCGTTCCTGCGGGTGACGTGGACGAGCCCGCCCTTGGGGCGCGCGTGCCAGTGGTCGCGGTGGTAGTCGCGGCTGAAATCCCAGCCCGAGGGGTCGAAGGGTCCGCTGTGCCACTTGCCGACGAAACCGGTCTCGTAGCCGGCCGCGCGCAGGCGGGCGGGAAACGTGTCGGCCCACGGCGTCTTGAACGGGCCGAAGTCGCGCTGGCCGTGGCGCGACATCCACTGCCCGGTGTAGAGGCTGGCGCGGCTCACCCCGCAGATCGCGGTGGTGACCGCCATGCGGGAGAAACGCACGCCCTCGGCGGCGAGCCGGTCGAGGTGGGGGGTGCGGACGTGGGCGTTGCCGGCCGCGCCGAGCGTGTCGGCGCGCCAGTCGTCGGCGTAGAGCACCACGATGTTCGGCGGCGGTTCGGCGCGGGCGGTCGAGGCGAGCGCGAGGAGCGGGAGGAGGAGGACGAGGGGGCGCATCACGAGGCGGGGTTGATCCGGGCGGCCCGGGCCTGGGCGGCGGCGACCTGTTCGGGCGTGACCGGGTAGCGGAAGATGAACCCGGCGGCGAGGAGCGCGAGCACCACCGTGCCGCCGGCGAACGAGACGCGCATCGCGAGGTAGGTCGCGGGATCCTGGACCTCCTTCGCCGCGGTGTCCCAGCCGACGAAGTGCAGCACCACGTTGGCGAGGAGGATCGAGCCGGTGAGCGCGAACTTGAGCGCCCAGGCGAGGACCGAGTTGAACATCCCCTCGCGGCGGGCGCCGCACTCGGCGGCGTCGAGGTCGCAGATGTCGGCCGTCATCGAAGGCACCAGCACCATCACCGCGACGAGCCCGGGACCCATCAGCGCGGAGGGCAGCACGAGCCACCAGCCGGCGCCCGGCACGTAGCAGAACCACTTCGCGATCCCGCCGAGCGCGATCGTGACCGTGCAGACGAGGAACGTATTCTTCTTTCCGATACGCCGGGAGAGCTTCACGATCAACGGCACCGCGGCCATGCCGCAGAGCTGGAAGGCCATCCCGTACCAGCCCTTCATCCCGGCCCCGACGCCCATGTCGCCGCCGTTGACGTAGAAGACGTTCAGGTAGAACCCGGTGGTATCGATCACGAGGAAGCTCATGTAGATGAACACCTGGGCGAGGACGAGGAGCCGGAAGTCGCGGCGGCCCATCGTGGTCGCCCAGCTCCGCCAGAGGGAGGTCTTGGGGACGGCGGCGGCCGAAGGATGGGACGGACGCTCGGGCACCTTCCACACCGTGATGAAGCCGAGCACCGCGATCGCGCCGCCGAGCACGGGGGCGCAAAGCCGCCCTCCCGCCACGAGGTCGCCGCCGCCGGCCTCGCGGACCCACTTGAGCAGCCACTGGTTCACGACCCCGGAGGCCTTGTGGAGGATGGACTTCGTGCCCATCAGCTTCGTGCGCTCGTGGTAGCTGCTCACCAGTTCGAGCCCGAGGGCGCCGTACGGGACGATGAGGACGCTGTAGGCGACCGACATCAGGGCGCAGCCCGCGAGCAGCCACCAGAAGTAGAACGTCGTCGACCGGCCCGCCGGGAAGTACCAGAGCATCGTCGCCACGGCCCCGCAGAGCAGGGCGCCGACGAGGATGAACGGCCGGCGGCGGCCCCATTTCGAACGGAGGCGGTCGCTCCAGTTCCCGATGAACGGATCGAGGAACACGTCGATCAGCCGCGGAAGGGAGAGGGCGAGGCCGACGAGCAGGAGCGGGACGCCGAGCGTGATGTTGAAGACGGCGTTCGCGAGCTGGTTGATCGAATTGATCGCGAGGTTCTCGCCGAAGGCCGACGCGCCGTAGGCGGCGCGGGTGCGCAGCGGCAGGCTGGCGGGCGCCGTCGTCGCCCCCGCCCCGGCGGCCGGCCCGCCGGCGGCGCTCATGGATGGAGGATCCCCTGGCCGAAGTCGGTGACGCCCCGCGCGAACTGCTTGATCCGCGTGCGCGGGAAGGGCTCGAACTCCAGACGCAACAGGTCGTCGCCGTCGAGCGCCTGCGCGGTGAACTCACGGGAGCGCAGGTGCTCGATCACGGCTTCGCGCATCCGCCGCAGGCGGGCCGGCGAGCGGCGCGAACGACAGACCGTCTCGCCGGGATCGCGCTCGAGGTCGAAGAGCAGCTCGCGACCGCCGTTGGCCATCCAGACGTACTTCCACTCCCCCTCGCGGAGCATGCACTTGAAGCGACGGGTGCCGGGCGAGCCGAACATCCCGAACAGGCGCGAGCGGGAGGCGCCCTCGTCGTTCAACGAGGCGAGGAGATCGTGGCCGTCGCGCAGGTCCTTGGCGCCGGCAAGCCCGGTCGCGAGCCCGAACAGGTCGGTGAGCGCGACGAGCTCGGCGCGGCGTTCCCCACCCTTCCATTTCCGGGGCCAGCTCACGAGGAAGGGCACGCGGCACGAGGCCTCGAAGAAACCCTCCTTCTGCCAGGCCCGGTGGTCGCCCATGTGGTCGCCGTGGTCGGAGAAGAAGACGATGACCGTGTCGTCCGCGTCGGGCCGGCGCTCGACGGCGTCGAGGATCCGGCCGATGCAGGCGTCGATGAAGGTGATCGAACCGGCGTAACGCGCCCGGAGCTGCTTCGCCTGGAAGGTCGAGATGTCGTCCGCCCAGACGGCGTGGTTCATCCACGCGAGGTAGTCGTCGGCCGCGTCGATCCCCGGATCGCCGGGCACGGGCGCCGGCATGTCGTCGGGGTTGAACATCCGGTTGTAAGGGATCGGCGGCGCGATCGGCGGGTGCGGTTGGACGAACGAGACGAAGCCGAAATACGGACGCGGGTCGCCGCGACCGAGCTCCTCGACCGCGCGCTCCGCGGCCCACGACTCCGCGCAGAGCTCCGCCGGCATGGGCCGGAGCTGGGGGACGTAGTACATGTCGGTCCGTTCACCCTGGACCTGCTCGAGGTGGTGGAAGCCGGGCGCCCTCTCGCGGAGCCAGCGCACGTAGTCGTCCTCGAGGTAGTCCTGCTCGGTCGGCCAGAGCTCCTCGGAGTATTCGTGGGTCTCGAAACCGAGCGGTTCGTCCTTCGGTTCGGTGTGGAACTTGCCCAACCCCCAGGTGCGGTAGCCGGCGCGGGTCATCGCCTCGGCGAGGTAGGGACCGCACCGCGAAGGGACGTCGGTCGCCGGCGCCCAGTTGCTCAACCACTGCGTGCGGGACGGTTCGCAGCCGGTCATGAGCGTGTAGCGGGCGGGCACGCAGACGGGGCAGGAGGAGTAGGCGTTGGTGAAGGAGATCCCGCGGGCGACGAGGCGATCGAGGTTCGGCGTCACCGCCGGCCGGTGGCCGAGCGAGGCGATGGTGTCGAAGCGCTGCTGGTCGGTCATGACGAACAGCAGGTTGGGGCGGTCGGAGGAACGGGTGGCGGTGCCGGACATGATGCGCGAAGACCTGATCAAGAAAGCGGAGTCCCGGCCCCGCCGCAGGCGTGGACCGTGGACCAAGCGGAGAGTCTATCCGCCGCCAGGGACCGATGCCATGGACAAGTGGATTCGGTGTTGCACTTTTGCAGCCCCGGGAGGCCCGGATGGAGGCGCGACGCCTCGACCGCGGGGTCCGCCGGCGGGCGGGAGCGGCGCCCTCACCACGAGAAGTCGACGGACAGCGTGAGGGTCGAGGGCTGCACGCGGTAGCCGCGCCGGTCGAGGAAGTCCTCGTCGGTGGCGTTGTACCAGTTCAGTTGATACCGGGTGTCGACGCCCATGAGCCGGTGGTCGTAGGCGGCGAAGAGGTCGAGGCGCGTCGGGTCGCCCTCCTCGCGGATGAAGCGCTGGATGTAGCCGGCGAACTGTTGGATCGGCCCCTGCCGCCAGGTGAAGCCGCCGCCGAGGCGCAGGCCGTGCAGCGACGAGCCCTCGGGAAACGCGTAGCTGCTCCAGAGCCGGATGTCGTGCTTGGCCACGCCCTCCTTGGGCAGGCCGACGGCGTCGGAGATCCCGTCGCCGTCGAAGTCGGCCGTCACGCTGAGCTCCTGTTTGCTGATGTAGGCGTCGGTGTAGGCGTAGGCGAAGGTGAGCGAGAGCCCGGGCGCGGGCGAGTAGACGAGGTCGAGCTCGACGCCCTCGGACGTCTCCTCGCCGCTCGGGATGTTGTTGTTCTGGTCGAAGATGCCGCCTCCGAGGAACTGGACGATGTTTTCGCGCTTGATCTCGAAGAAGGCGAGCGTGCCGCTGACCTTGCCCTGCGCCGGGTTGAACTTGAAGCCGATCTCCGTGCCGACGCCCTTCTCGGGGCTGAGGAAGCCGAGGGCGGGGTTGAGCGTGCTGGCGGGGCCGTTGGCCTTGGCGGATTTCGAATAGAGGCCGTAGAGGCCGATCCCGCGCCCGAGGTCGTAGACGAAGCCGAACTGCGGGACGAACGTCTCCTCCTTCTGGGTGAAGATGTCGATGTAGGAGAGCCCGACGAGGACGTTGAGCCGGTCGTCCATCGCGGTGATGTAGTCGGAGACGAAGGCGGTGCGCACCTTGACGGGGTTCGGATTGGTCAGGGCGGTGGTGCCGGAGAGCGAGAGCACGTTGGGGCCGGTGGGGCTGAAGGCCGTGCGCGGCGCGCCCTGGAAGCGGACCGGCACGCCGCCGTTGGCGTCGGCGATGATCTGCAGGGTCGGGTCGGCGCGGACCGAGTTGTCGTAGTAGGCGAACTCGTAGGCGGTGTCGCGATTCTCACGCACGCCGACGGTGAGCTTGTGGCGGAGGCCGGCGGTTTCGAAATCGTAGAGCAGGCGGCCGGAGAGTCCGCGATGGTCGACCGTGGCGGGCTCGACGACCATGAGGAAATTGCCGGCGAAGTACTGCCCCTGGGCGTTGGGGGCGGTGCGGCCGGTGCCGAGGTTGAAGTAGTGGTCGCGGTCGATCTGCGAACGGACGAACGACAACTGGAGCGTCAGATTGTCGGAGAGCCGCTGCACGAGCTTCACGTCGAGGCCTTCGGAGCGGAAGTCCCAGTCGTCGTTGGGCGTGACGAACGTGAAGTCGCGCCGCACCGGCACGAGGCCGATGCCGAAGACCGTGGGGTCGAACGGGGGATTGCCGCGGTCCCACGGGATCTGGATGCGGTTCACGCGGCCGTCCTCTTCGGTGCGGTGGTAGGAGACGTCGAGGATCGTGTTGCGCCCATACTCGAGGTGAAGCGAAGGGGCGACGATCGTGCGGTCGCGGAATTCGTTGGGACGGGGAAAACCCTCCCGACCGTGGGCGGCGATGATCCGCGCGGCGGCCCGCCAGTCGCCACCGACCTCGATCGGCGTGTTGTAGTCGAAGATCGCGCGCGCGGACCCGTACTCGTCCCAAAGGGCGCGGAAGCCGACGGCCTTGGTGAAGGACGGCTTCTTGGTCACGGTGTTCACCACGCCCGCGGGATCCGAGACGCCGTAGATGATCGTCGAGGGGCCCTTCACCACCTCGATCCGATCGATGACGGCGCTGTCGGTGGGGACGCCGAAGATCTCGCCGTTGCGGTAGCTCCCGTCGACCGCGAAACCGCGGAGGATGTAGGTCTCGGTCTTCGACGTGCGGCCTTCGTTGGCGACGCCGCTCACGTAGCGGAGCGCGTCCTCGACCTTGACCACGCCGAGGTCGGCGAGCAGGGCCGGGGTCACGGTGGTCAGGGCGATCGGGAGACGCGCGGTCTCGACGACGAAGCCGAGGCCGGAGGCGCTGGATTTCGCGGCGTAGCCCTCGTCGGAGCCTTCGCTGACGGTGAAGGGGTCGAGGATCAAGACCTCGCCGGACTCGGATCCGGTCGCGGGCGCGGTCGTCTGGGCGAGAAGCCCGGGCGCGGCGACCGTGGAAACGACGAACGAAACAAGGAGACGTGCGTTGCTCATGTTCGGGTGGGGGAAACCGCCTCGACGGGCGGGGGGGTTGGGAAGCTCGAGCCGCGCGACCGACCGTTTCCGATCCCGCCGCGAGGTTCTTCCCGAGACTACCATCCCGCCGGGAGCGATGAAATGGCTCCTTGGATAATGTCTTGTATCTATGCGTTGGTCGCACGCCGCTGCGCTCGCGGACGATTGCGTTGGCTTCGCCGAGGGAAACTT
>DAIPIQ010000160.1:0-9409 GCA_036770745.1 Opitutaceae bacterium
CGAGCAGGAGGCAGCGCGGGCGGATGACGAGCGCACGAGCGAGCGCGACCCGCTGTTGCTGCCCGCCGGAGAGCTGGTTCGGCCGCCGGTCGGCGTAACCGCCCATGTGGACCGACTCGAGCGCCGCACCGACGCGCCGCTTGATCTCGGCCCGGGGGACCTTGCGCTCCTCCAGACCGAAGGCCACGTTCTGCGCGACGGACATGTGCGGCCACAGCGCGTAACTCTGGAACATCATTCCGGTGTTCCGCTTGTGCGGCGGCAGGCGGGTCACGTCCTCGTCGCCGAAGTGGATCGTCCCCTCCTCAGGCAGGTAGAAGCCCGCCATGCTGCGCAGGAGCGTCGTCTTGCCGCAGCCGCTCGGCCCGAGCAGGAAGAAAAGCTCCCCCGGCTCGATGGTCAGGTCGAGCCCGCGCAGGGCGGTGACGGGACCGAAGCGCTTCGTGAGTTGAGTGACCTTGACCGAAATCATCCGCGGGCGGCGAGCCGCGCCCCACAAGCCGCAGGCCCGCGGCGAAGTCAAGGTGGGTCCCGGAAAGTCACGCGGGTTTTCGACGTGCGTGACGCGGCGCGATGGGGTGCCCTTCCGGGCGACACCATGCACCGCGTCGCGATCTTCCTCGCGCTTGGAAGCGCCCTCGTGGCCGCGCCCGCCCCGCGCGACGGGGTCGACGCGGCGGGCCTCGCCCTGCTCGAGCGGGCGCACGCGGGCTCCGCCGCCGCCGCGCGCGAGGCCCGCGAGCACTTCGAGCGCCTGCTCGAGGCGGATCCGCGCGACGCGCTCGCGCTGGCCCGCCGCGGACTCGCCCGCGTCCTCGAGGCGCGCGACGCCCCGCTGGCTCGCAGACAGGCCCTCGCGGCCGGCGGATTTGCCGACCTCGACGCCGCGGTGGCCGCGGCCCCGCACGACCCGGAGGTGCGCCTCGTCCGCGCGGTCAACGCCGCCCAGATGCCGCTCCTGCTCGGCCGGCGCGATCTCGCCGCCGGGGATTTCAACCGGCTCCTCGGACTCGCCCGCGACGAAGCGCACCCGCTGGAAGCGGGGCTCCGCCGGACGATCCTTTTCCAAGCGGGCGCCTTCGCGCTGAAGGAACGCCGCCTTGAAGCGCTTGCGCTGCTCGAAGAGGCGCTTGCGGTCGACGCCGCCGAGCCCGCGGGCGAGGCCGTGCAATCCATGCTTGCACTGGCACGGGGTGCGCTTACCCCGGCTCTTCATGACCTCGGCGAAGCGATCGAAGACCCGCCTGCCCCACCCTGATCTCGAGCGCGTGCTCGTCTCCGAGGCTGCGATCAAGCGGCGGCTCAGATCCCTCGGGGCCACGATCAACCGCGCCTACGGGAAGCAGGAGGTCACGGTCATCGCGATCGTCAACGGCGCGATCTTCTTCACCGCCGACCTGCTCCGCCACATCACCGTGCCAGTTCGGCTCGATTGCATCCGCGTCTCCAGCTACCGCAACAGCACCAAGCCGGTCGGCCCGCCGCGGATCCTCGACTCCCTCCTGCTCAACCTCGAGAGCCGCCACGTTCTCCTCATCGACGACATCCTCGACACCGGCCGGACGCTCTCGATGGTCGTCGAAGAGATCCACAAGCGGAAACCCGCCACCGTGCGCACGTGCGTGCTGCTCGACAAGAAGGTGCGCCGCGACGTGAGCATCGAGGCGGACTTCGTCGGCTTCACCATCCCGGATCGTTTCGTGGTCGGCTACGGACTCGATTTCGCCGAACGCTACCGCAACCTCTCCGCGATCGGCGTGCTCAAACCCGACCTGCAGAACCCGCCCGAGTGGGCATGACCGGATTCGCCCACGCGGGGATCCTCCTCGCCGACCGCTGGCGCGACTTCGAGGTGCTCGAAACCGGCGACGGGATGAAGAAGGAACGTTGGGGCGAGGTCGTGCTCGTCCGCCCCGACCCGCAGGTGATCTGGCCGCGCGAGTCGCCCGACTGGGGCCGGTGCGACGGCGTCTACACCCGCTCGTCCGCCGGCGGCGGCGCGTGGGATTTCCGCCGCGAACTCCCCGAATCGTGGACGATCGGCTACGGCGCGCTGCGCTTCCGGATCCGCCCGACGAGTTTCAAGCACACCGGCCTGTTTCCCGAGCAGGCCGCCAACTGGGAGTGGTTCTCGCGCCTCATCCGCGAGGCCGGGCGCCCCGTGCGGTTGCTCAATCTTTTCGGCTACACCGGCGGCGCGACCGTCGCCGCGGCGGCCGCCGGCGCACAGGTCAGCCACGTCGACGCGGCGAAGGGGATGGTGCAGTGGTGCCGCGACAACGCCGCGCTCAGCGGCCTCGCCGAGGCCCCGATCCGCTACCTCGTCGACGACTGCGGAAAGTTCGTCGAGCGCGAGGCGCGCCGCGGCGCGCGCTACGACGCGATCGTCATGGACCCGCCCTCCTACGGCCGCGGTCGGGGCGGCGAGGTCTGGAAGCTCGAGGACGACCTCTTCGGCCTCGTCGGCGCGGCGACGGCGCTGCTCTCCGACACGCCGCTCTTCGTCCTGCTCAACGCCTACACCACCGGCCTCTCGCCGAGCGTGCTCGCCACGATCCTCGCCCGGCGCACGCCCCCCGGACGCGTGGGCTGCGGCGAGATCGGCCTGCCCGTCGCCCGCGGCGGAGGCGTCCTTCCCTGCGGGACCTTCGCCCGCTGGGAGGCGTAGCACCGGCTACGGGCCGGTCGCCTCCGGCCCCGGCGCGGGCTCGCCGAGCAGCGCGCCGAGCTTCTCGCGCACGCCGAGGAAGAAGGCGGCGTCCATCTCCACCGCGGGGATCTCGATCATCCGGCGCGACGGCATGTGCTCGTAGACGACGTTGCCCGTGACCGAGACTCCGCGGCGCTTGAGCACCCGCTTCCGCTCCAGGAGGAGCGCGAGGAACTGCTCGAGCGAGGCGTTCTCGTCCGCCGCGAGCGCATCCTCCCCGGTGAGCGCGAGGAAGAGCGACTCGGCCGTGAGCTTGAGCGCCTGCTCGGGGTTCGCCTCCGCGACGACGGGCTTGAAGACGCGCGTCCAGCGGCAGAGCACTTCGCCCGGGGCCATGAACCGCGTCTCCGCCTCGGCGAGGAAATCACAACGCCTGAAGTCCGCCCCATCGCGGACCAGCAGGCTGACCACGCGATCACCCTCGGCGAAGGCCGCGCCGGTCGCGGAGCAGACGCCGGCGCGCGGTTGAAGCTGAAGTTCCATCGTCGGAGTCAAGAATACGCTCGCGGTCGTGAAACCGCGCAGCAAAACCCTCGGCCGAGGCATGATCAAGGGCCGAGTCATCGTGATTGGCGACGTCCACGGATGTCACGCGGAGCTGACCGAGCTGCTCGGGCTCCTCGCCCCGACGGCCGACGACGAGCTGGTCTTTCTCGGCGACCTCGTGAACCGCGGGCCCGACAGCCACCTCGTCGTCGAGATCGCCCGCGGCCTCCGCGCCCGCGCCCTCCTCGGCAACCACGAGCTGCGACTCCTCGATCATCGGCGCACCGGCGACGACGCGCCGCTCAAGGACGACGACCGCCGCACCCTCAAGCAACTCACCGCGCCCGACTGGCAGTTCCTCGAATCGATGGCGCTCCACCACCACCTTCCCGACTGGGACACGGTCCTCGTGCACGGCGGATTCCTTCCCGGCCTCGCCTGGCAGACCCAGCCCGCGTCCGTCGTCGCGCACATCCAGGTGATCGACAAGGACGGTCGGCCCCGCCGCCGGAGCGATGCGCCGACCGCGCCGTTCTGGGCGGACCTCTGGTCAGGCTCACCCTTCGTGATCTACGGGCACACCCCGCGGCCCGAGGTCTACGCTCGGAGCGACTCGCTCGGGATCGACACCGGCTGCGTCATGGGCGGCCACCTCACCGCCGTGGTCCTGCCCGAGCGCAGGCTCGTGCAGGTCAAGGCGCGCGAGAAATACTTCTGAGCCGACCCGCCCGGACGGCCCGCCGGCGGGCGGCCGGTTCCGTCTTGTGCCGCCTCGGGCGACTTTCACACTGCGCCCATGGGTCGCGATTCGCACCGAACCTCGGACATCCTCGAAGCCGTCGCGCTTCTCGTCGTCGACATGCAGGACGGCTTCCTGAAGGTCATCCCCGACGCCGGAACCGTCGTCGCCCGGTGCGCCTTCGCGATCGAGGCGGCGCGCGCCTTCGGCATCCGCGTGGTCTTCACCGAGCAGGCGCCCGGGAAACTCGGTCCGACGCACCCCGGGCTGCTCGCCGCCGCCGGGCCCGACGCGCGGGTCTTCGCCAAGCACTCGTTCTCGGCGCTCGCCGCCGAGGGCCTTTCGCAGCACCTCAAGAAGCTCGGCGTCTACCACGTGCTCGTCGCCGGGATCGAGACGCCGGTCTGCGTCTACCAGACCGCCCTGCACGCCACCGACTCGGAGCTCGACGTCACGATCCTGAGCGACTGCGTCTCCGGCCGACGGATACACGACTGCGAGGTCGCCCTGCGGGCCCTCGCGGCCGCGCACTGCCACGTGCTCTCCGCCGAAACGGTCTTCTACAGCATGCTCGGCGGGAGCGAGAACCGACACTTCGCCGACCTCACCCGCCTCGTGAAGCAGTACGGCGACCCGGGTTTCGTCGTTCCCCGCCCCACCCTGGCGCCGCGCCCGCCGCCCGAGGAGGCGGTCCGCGAATCGCCCCCGCCGGAGCCCGCGCGGGAGTCCGAAGCCGGGGAAGCGCTCGACGAGCGCGACCCCGAGGAGCTCGACGAGACCCCGGGGGATGAAGCGCCCGAACCTCGCGACGGGGACGCCGCCGCGGACGGCGAGCCGAGGAAACGCCCGCGTCGGCGGCGCGGTGGGGCACGCCGTCGACGGGCCCGTGAGCGCGCCGAGGGCGCCCCGGGCGATGCGCCCCCCGCCCCCGAAACGCCCGACGAACCGCCCGGTCCCGCCTGATGGCCGTCCGTCTGACCGTCTCCGAACTCCGCTCGGCCGAGCGTCGCAACGGCGAGGAGTTCGAGGCCGTGGTCGTGCTGCGCAAGTGCCAGGCGCGCACCGCGAAGAACGACTCGACCTTCCACGTCGCGGAGTTCGGCGATCGAGGCGGGGTCTTCACCGCCAACCTTTTTTCCGACAACCCCGCGGGCGCGGCGCTGCGCGAGGCGCCCGAGGGCTCGGTCGTGTGGATCGCCGGCAAGGTCGATTCCTACCAGGGCCGTTTCTCCCCGCGCCTCACCCACGCCCGCGTCGTGAGCGAGGCGGAGATCGAATCGATCGGCGGCATCGAGGCGCTCGTGGAGACCTCGCCCGAAAGTCCGGAGGCGCTGCGGGCGGAGCTGGAGGCGTTGATCGCGCGCCTCGACCACGAGCCGTTGCGCCGCACCGTCGCGCTTGCGATCGAGTCGGTCGGAGACGCGTTCCACACCGCGCCGGCCGCGGTCTCGATGCACCACGCCTACCGCGGCGGCCTGCTGGAACACTCGGTGAACCTTGGCCGCGCCTGCGTCGCGCTCCTGCCACGCTACCCGGAGGTCGACGCCGGCCTCGCGCTCGCCGGCGCGCTTGTGCACGACATCGGCAAGGCCGTCGAGTACGCCGGGGCCCTCGCCCCGCGCAAGACCCGCACGGGCGTGCTCCAGGGCCACGTCGTGCTCGGCTACCGCATCGTGCGCCGCGCGGGCATGCTCGCCCGCCTGGAGGAGGACCTGCTGGAGCGACTCGAGCACATCGTGCTCAGCCATCAGGGCGAGCTCGAGTGGGGCGCGGCCGTCATGGCCGCGACGCCCGAAGCGGTCTTCGTCTCGATGATCGACAACCTCGACGCGAAGATGGGCATGGTGCGGCGCGCCCTCCGCACGGGCGACGCGTCGGAGTTTTCCGAATACCTGCCCGGCCTGAAGAGCCCCGTGCTCCGCACGCCGCCCGCATTCGTCGCCGTCGAACCCGGCGCCCCCGCCGAGACTCCGCCCGCCTCCCAGGCGTAGCCGACCGGGCGACGGAGACGCCGCGACCGACGGCCTCACCCGAAGGCGAGGGCGGCGGCCCAGAGCAGGCCGAAAGCGAGCAGGAGCTTGGCGGAATCCGCGAGCAGGGAGTTCAATTCCGGGCCGCGGGCCCGCTCGTCGAGCCGACGCGCCAGACGGAGGCCGAACGGGAACACGAGAGCCGGAAGGAGGAGCGCCGGGGCGCGTTCGGTCAGCGCGAGGGCGGCCGGAGCCGCGGCGGCGCCGGCCAGCGAAACGAGGTACTGCCGGCGCCCGAAGCGACGACCGAAGCGCACGATCAGGGTTCGTTTGCCGGCGCGCGCGTCCGTCTCCGCGTCGCGATGGTTGTTCACGACGAGCAGGTTGGTCGCGAGAAGCCCGACGGGAACGGCCGCGACGGCCGTCCGCCAGGCGACCGTTCCGGTCATGACGAACGTCGTGCCGCCCACGGCGACGAGGCCGAAGAAGACGAAGACGAAGACGTCTCCAAGACCATGATACGCAAGCGGGTACGGGCCGCAGGTGTAGGCCCAGCCGAAGAGCAGGCTGGCGAGCCCGACGGGCAGGAGGATCCAACCGCCCCAGGCGATCAGGCCCAGGCCCGCACCGAAGGCGGCGAGGAAGGTGAGCGCTGTCGCGCGGGCCATCGCATGCGCCGGGATCGCGCCCGAGGCGACGGCGCGCGTGGGCCCGATCCGGTCCGGGGTGTCCGCGCCCTTGAGAAAATCGCCGAGGTCGTTGGCGAAGTTCGTGCCGATCTGCACGAGGACGGCGAAGAGCAGGCAGAGCAGCGCCGGCCCCGGGGCGAAGGCGTCCTCCCGATGGGCGAGCGCGGAGCCGACGAGGACCGGGACGAAGGCGGCCGCGAGGGTCTTGGGACGGGTCGCTGCGATCCACGACCGCGCCCCGGCTCGCGCGACCGCGGTCATCGCACCGGCTTGCGCGCGACGAGGGTGAGCATGCGCCACGTCCAGCGGATGCGCCCGTCCTCCTCCCGCAGGCGCATCGCCTCGCGCACCCGGGGCGACGCCGTGCGCACGGACTCCAGGACGCGGGACCGGTTGTAGTCGGGCGTGGCCGCGACCTCGAAATACCAGTTCAAATCAGGCTGCTCGAGCGCGTGCCAGCGGGTGGAGGCGTGTTCGAGGCCGGCGTCGGCGAGCACCGCGAGCCAGGCCGCGCGGGAAAGGAGGCGGACGTGGCTCGGATCGCGCCATTTCTCAACGCGGTTGAGCCAGGCGTCGGTCTCGGGATCGTCGTCGGGCACCGAGCCGTCGATCAGGACGAACGAGCCGCCGGGCCGCAGGACGCGCGCGACCTCGCGCGCGAAGAGGTGCGGCGAACTGAAGTGGTGGGACGCGACCCGGACGGTCACGAGGTCGAACGCGGCTTCGGGAAACGGGATGTTTTCGGCGGTGAAGAGACGTGTCTCGATCGCGGCCCCGGCCTCCCGGAAGGTTTGTTCGGCGCGCTGCAGCATCCGCAGCGCGATGTCTCCCGCGGTCACGCTCCAACCGGCGCGCGCGAGGGCGAGGGCGGTGTGACCGCCGCCGGTCGCGACGTCGAGGGCCCGGCCGCCCGGAGGCATCGGGACGCTCTCGAGCGCGGCGGCGACATCGGCGGTGTCGGCGAGGACGTGGGATCGGCCGTACTGTTCACTCTGGCGGTCGAACTGCGCGGCCGCGGCCGTCTGCGTCGGGTCGAGGCGGTTGAGGGCCATGGGCGCGAAACTGTCCGGGCGCGCGGGACGCGGCAACCGGGAAGCTCCGACCTCAGAGGATCATGCCGGCGGCGACGGTGTTGTTGGTGAACTCGTCGACGAGGATCACGCTCCCGGTCTGCCGGTTGCGCCGGTAGGCGTCGTGGAAGATCGCGGCGGTCGTGCGGAGCTGGATGCGCGCGATGTCGTTCATCCCGACGGTGGCGTCGCCCTCGACCTTGTGGAGCGTGTTGATGTCGACCTTGTAGCGGACGCTCTTGACGAGGCACTTCACCTCGCGGGTCGTGTGGCGGAGGATGTAGCGACCGTTGGGGCGGAGTTTCTGCTCGGAGAACCAACAGACCATCACCTCCAGGTCCTGGCCGGAACGGGGCGTGTTGTTGGGCTTGGCGAGCATGTCGCCCCGGCTGATGTCGATCTCGTCCTCGAGCGTGATCGTGACCGACATCGGCGCGAACGCCTCCTGGACGGGCCCGTCGAAGGTGTGGATCTCCTTGATCCGGGAGGTGAAGCCGCTGGGCAGGGCGATGACCTCGTCGCCGGGTTTGAAGACGCCGCCGGCGACGCGGCCGGCGAAGCCGCGGAAGTCGTGGTGCTCGGCGAGGTGGGGGCGGATCACCGACTGGACGGGGAAGCGGGCGTCGACGTGGTTGGCGTCGCTCCCGATGTAGACCGTCTCGAGCGCGTAGAGCAGGGCCGGGCCGCCGTACCAGGGCGTGCGTCCGGACTTCTCGACGACGTTGTCGCCCTCGAGCGCGCTGATCGGGATGAACTTCACGTCGGCGACCTCGAGCCGTGAGGCGAACTCGGTGAATTCGCGCACGATCGTGTTGAAGACCGCCTCGTCGAAGTCGACGAGGTCCATCTTGTTCACGCACACCACCAGATGTTGGATACGCAACAGGGAGGCGATGAAGGCGTGCCGGCGGGTCTGCTCGACCACGCCCTTGCGGGCGTCGACGAGGATGATGGCGAGGCTGGCGGTCGAGGCGCCGGTCACCATGTTGCGCGTGTACTGGGTGTGCCCCGGGGTGTCGGCGATGATGAACTTGCGGCGCGGGGTGGCGAAGTAGCGGTAGGCGACGTCGATCGTGATGCCCTGTTCGCGCTCGGCCCGCAGTCCGTCGGTGAGGAGGGCGAGGTCGACGTAGCCGGCGCCGCGTTGTTCGCTGACGCGCTCGACGGCCTCGAGCTGGTCTTCGAAGATCGCCTTCGAGTCGAAGAGCAGGCGCCCGATGAGCGTGCTCTTGCCGTCGTCGACGCTGCCGGCGGTGGTGAAACGGAGTAAGTCCATGGGCTCGGAAAAGGTCGTGGGTCGGGGCGGCTGCGAGCGGCTCAGAAATACCCCGCCTTTTTGCGGTCTTCCATGGCCGTCTCGGAACGCTTGTCGTCGGTCCGGGTGCCCCGCTCGGTCTTCCGGGCGGCGGCGACCTCGGCGATGATCTCGTCGAGGGTGGCGGCGCGCGACTCGACCGCGCCGGTGCAGGTCATGTCACCGACCGTGCGGAACCGGACCAGGCGGCGGACGACGGACTCGCCGGGGAGGAGCGGGACGAAGGGCGAGGCGGCGAGCAGGGCGCCGCCTCGCGCGAGCACGTCCCGCTCGTGGGCGAAGTAGATCGAGGGGATGTCGAGCCGCTCGCGCTGGATGTACTGCCAGACGTCCATCTCGGTCCAGTTGCTGAGCGGAAAGACCCGGAAGTGTTCGCCTTGGGCTTTCCGGCCGTTGAAGAGGTTCCAGAGCTCCGGCCGCTGGTTCTTGG
>DAIPIQ010000161.1:0-9306 GCA_036770745.1 Opitutaceae bacterium
CCGCTCCGCGCTGACGCCGCCACCCCGCATCCCACCCCGCCATGCCTCTCCGACTCGCCTTCCCGTTCTTCGCCCTGCTCCCTCCGGTCGCCGCGCTCGCAGCCTCCCCGCTCCTCGCTCCGCCCGATCTCGTCCTGCTCGAGCAGAACGGCTTCGTGAGCGGCGAGGCCGAGCACTTCATCCTCCAGGAGCGCGCAGAGCGGCGCGCGTGGCGCCTGGTCGCGCCCGGACGGGTCCCCGATGTCGCGCCCGACGGTGACGGACCCCATCTCGCCGGCGCCAGCGGTGGCGCCTACCTCGAGGCGTTGCCCGACGTCCGCCGCACTCATTACGAGCCGATCGTGATCGGCGAGAGCTTCAGCAACACCGGCGGAGCGATCGCCGTCCTCTCCTACCGGGTGCGGTTCACGACGCCGGGTCGCTACTACGTGTGGGTGCGAACCTTCTCCACCGGCGGTGAGGACAACGGGATCCACGTCGGCCTCGACGACGCGTGGCCCGAGTCCGGTCTGCGCTGGCAGACCTCGATCAAGAACCAATGGGCGTGGGACAGCCGCCAGCGCACGGACGCCGAGCCGCGCGGGGAACGCCACAAGCTCTTCCTCGACGTCCCTTCCGCGGGTGAGCACTGGATCCGCTTCTCCATGCGCGAGGACGGCTTCGAGTTCGACCGCTGGCTGCTCACGACCGATCGCGCCTTCGTGCCCGAGGGCGACGGCGGTCCGCCCTCACCCGTCGCCGCAGGTCGGCGGCCGCCTCCCTTCGCCTTGCCCGCGGGCTACACGGACCCCGTCGATCCCCCGCGCCCGCACGACGGATCCGGGCTCGCCATGCCCGAGGGCGACTTCCGTCCGGGCGGTCGCGTGACGCTCGTGCTGAACACCGATCCGGCCGACCCGATCCCCGCGGACGCGAACGTGCGGGCGATCTTCACCCATGAATCCGGCGCGCCCGTCGTCGGCGCGGAAGCGCTGCCCACGCCGGACGGCCGCTGGCGCGCGACCTTCGGACCGGATCGTGCCGGGCAGTGGTACTTCACCGTGGACTGCCGCGATGCGGCGGGCGCGGCCGTGGCACGTTACGACAACCTCAGCGGCGTCTTTCCCGTCTCCGCCCCCTGAACCGCCCCCTGATCATGCCCAAACGCCACCTCGTCGTCTGCGCCACGTTTCTCCTCTCCGTCCTGCTTTACGTGGACCGCGTCTGCATCTCCACGGCCAAGGGCCAGATCACGCACGACCTCGCGCTCACGGACACGCAGTTCGGCTGGGTGATGTCGTCCTTCGCGATCGGATACGCGCTGTTCCAGACGCCCTCCGGCATGCTCGCCGACAAGCTCGGCGCGCGCAGGATCCTCGCCGCCATCGTGGCCGCCTGGTCCGTCTTCACCGGCCTCAGCGCAGTGGCGTGGAATTACTCCTCGATGCTGGTCATCCGCTTCCTCTTCGGCGTCGGCGAGGCGGGCGCGTTTCCCGGGATGGCGCGGGCGGTCTACTCGTGGATTCCCACCGGCGAGCGCGGCCTGGTCAAGGGCATCAACTTCTCCGGCTCGCGGCTCGGCGCGGCGTTCGCCCTGCCCGTGCTCGGCGTCACGGTCGAGCGGCTCGGCTGGAAGCCGACCTTCGTGATCCTCATGGCCATCGGCTGCGTCTGGGCGCTGGCGTGGTGGCTGTGGTTCCGCGACGACCCCTCCGAGCACAAGGGCATCAGCCCGGAGGAGCTGGCCTACATCCAGACCAACCGCCAGGGCGGCGCCAGCCCCCCCGAGGTCGGGAAGCTGCCGCTCGGGCACATGTTCCGCTCCGGCTCCCTCTGGCTGATGATGACCCAGTATCTCTTCGCCAACTTCACGACCTTCTTCTGCCTCACCTGGCTCTACCCGCACATCAAGAGCACCTACCAGCTCTCCGCCGCCGGCGCCGGTTTCTACGCCATGATTCCGCTCCTGTGCGGCGCCGCCGGCAACGTCTTCTCCGGCTGGCTGGTGGATCGGATCTATGCCGGCGGCCGCCGGCGCCTGTCGCGCAAGCTGCCCGCCATCGCCGGCTTCACCCTGACCGCCATCGGCATGATCGTCAGCGTCCAGCAATCCTCGGTCGGACCCGCGGTGTTCTGGCTCTCCTTGGCCGTTTTCGGCGTCGACATGATCCTCAGCCCCTCATGGTCGTTCTGCATCGACATCGGCGGCAGACACGCCGGCCAGGTCTCCGGCACCATGAACATGGCCGGCAACATCGGCTCCGCGATCATCGGTCCGGCCTTCCCCGTGCTGTTGCAGATGACGGGCAGCGCCGACGTCTTCTTCTATCTCATCGCCGTCTTCAGCGCGCTCGCCGCCCTCTGCTGGGTCGTCGTGAACCCCGAGCGCCGGATCGAGGAACCCGCCGCCGGAAGCGCAACCGTCTGAAGTCTGTCATCAGCCCTCTTGCGTCTCGGATTCTCGAACTCCGGCCCCGAGGCCCGGTCTCCGAAATCCGAGACTTAAAACTCCAGATCACAGATTCCAGACCTCCGCCCGCCGCTTTCTCTCCCGCATGTCTTCCTCCACGCCCTCTCCCCGCCGCCTGCGCGGCGTCTGCATCGGCGCCGGCTACTTCAGCCACTTCCAGTACGAGGCGTGGTCCCGCATCCCCGAGGTCGAGATCGTCGCCTTCAGCAACCGCGACCCCGTCAAGGCCGCCGAGATCACCGCGAAGTTCGGACTCCGACGCTGCTACGCCGACTACCGCGAGATGTTCGATCGCGAGCGGCCCGACTTCGTGGACGTCATCACCCCGCCGCCCTCGCACCAGGCCATCTGCGCCGAGGCGTCACGGCGCGGCATCCACATCATCTGCCAGAAGCCGCTCGGTCCGTCCCTCGCGGTCGCCCGCGAGATCGTCGCCGACGCCGCCAAGGCGGACGTGCGGTTCATGGTACACGAGAACTTCCGCTTCCAGCCGTGGCACCGCGAGATCAAGCGCCTGATCGACGCCGGCGCGATCGGCGGGAGACTCCACTCGCTGAGCTTCCGCTCCCGCATGGGCGACGGCTGGGGTGCGGACGCCTACATCCCCCGCCAACCCTACTTCCGCGACTACCCGCGGCTGCTCGTCTACGAGACCGGTGTCCACTTCATCGATACGTTCCGCTACCTCGCCGGCGACATCACCCGCGTGACCGCCTGGCTGCGCCGTCTCAACCCCGTGATAAGGGGGGAGGACTGCGGCCTGCTCGTCTTCGAGTTCGCCAACGGCGCGATCGGCCAGTGGGACGCCAACCGCTACAACGAGCCCGCCTGCCCGCTCCCGGAGGCGCGCTACACCTTCGGCGAGTTCCTCGTCGAGGGCGATGCCGGAAGCCTCCGCCTCGCCCTCGACGGAACGATCACGCTCAAGAAGCTCGGCGGCGTCGAGGAGCCCGTGCCCTACGTCCACGAGCGTCGCGGCTTCGCCGGCGACTGCTGTTTCCTCGCCCAACGCCATTTCGCGGACTGCCTCCTCACCGGCGCGCCCTGCGAAACGAGCGGCGACGAGTACGTGAAGGTGATGGAGATCCAGGAGGCGGTCTATCGATCCGCGGCCTCCCGTATGCCGGCGGAGATCACATGAGACGGGCAAGCCCACATCGGAGCGGCGGCATCCTTGCCGCCGGTGCGACGTCCAACCGGCGGCGGGGACGCCGCCGCTCCATGGCACCAAAGCTTCCTCCGCAACTTCATCCATGAATCACCAAGGCCTCGACCACCTCGCCATCGCCGTCCACTCGACCGACGAAGCCCTGAAGCTCTGGCGCGACCGGCTCGGCTTCGCCGTCGTCTGTAGCGAGGTCGTGAATGGCGGGATCGTCCGCCTCACCCACCTCGACCTCGGCAACACCCACCTCCAGCTCGTCGAGCCGCTCACGCCCGCCCACCCGCTCCAGGACTGGCTCCGCAAACACGGCCCGGGCCTGCACCACTTCTGTCTCGCGGTGGACGACGTCGGCGCGAGCCGCGACGAACTCCGCGCGGCCGGCCTCGCCGGCGACGCCCCGCCGCACGAGGGCACCCAGGGCAAACGCGCGCTCTTCCTCGAACGCTCCGCCACGGGCGGCGTGCAAGTCGAGATCACCGGACGATGAGCGAGGTTCGCGACAAGGCCTCGGTGTTCGGAGCGCTGCCTCCTCCCTGGCCGCACGACCCGCTGCCGGAGATCCGCGAAAAGCTCGCCCGCTCCCCGCGCAAGGTCGTGGTCCTCGACGACGATCCCACCGGCACCCAGACCGTGCGCGACCTCGCGGTGGTGACGTGCTGGGACGCGCCGACGCTGGCCGCGGAACTCGACGCGCCGG
Organism: Opitutaceae bacterium; assembly: GCA_036770745.1. Taxonomy (GTDB): domain Bacteria; phylum Verrucomicrobiota; class Verrucomicrobiia; order Opitutales; family Opitutaceae; genus DAIPIQ01. The sequence goes on from DAIPIQ010000161.1 coordinate 4,312, forward strand.
CCGCCGGCTTCTTCGTGCTCACCAACTCGCGGAGCCTGACCGTCGAGGCGACGCGCGCGCTGCACTCGACCCTTGCCCGCAACCTCCTCGCCGCCGCCCGCGGCCGGCCGTTCACGGTGATCAGTCGGAGTGACTCGACCCTGCGCGGTCACTACCCGGCCGAGACCGACGCGATCGCCTCGGTCCTCGGTGCGCCCGACCTCACCGTGATCGCACCCTACTTCGAAGCGGGCGGGCGCTTCACGATCGACGACGAACACCACGTCGCGGAAGGCGGCGCGCTCGTGCGCGCCTGCGACACGCCCTTCGCACACGATGCGGTTTTTGGATACACGACCTCCAACCTGCCCCGCTGGGTCGAGGAGAAGACCTCCGGCGTCATCCGCGCGGGCGACGTGCGGTCGATCCCGCTGGAAACCATCCGCGGCGGCGGACCCGACGCGGTCGAAGCGATGCTGCTCGCGCCGCCCCGCGGGAGCGTCTGTGTCGTCAACGCCTGCGCGCCGCGCGACATCGAGGTCTTCGCCGCGGCCGCTCTCCGCCTCGAGGCGGCCGGGCGCTCCGTGCTCTACCGGACCGCCGCCGCGTTCGTCGCCGCGCGGCTGGGGCGGGAACCGCCGCCGCCGCTCGACGCCGTGGCGTTCGCCGGCGCGCACGCGGGCGCCGGCGGGCTCGTGGTCGTGGGCTCCCACGTCCCGAGGACCACGACGCAGCTCGCGCGCCTGCAGGCGCGGCTTCCGGTCGAGGCCGTCGAGGTGGCGGTCGACGAACTGCTCGCCGGTCCGCCGCGGCTCGGGGCCGAGACCGCCCGCGCCATCGGCGCGATGAACGCCGCGATCACGGCCGGCCGCGACGCGCTCGTCTTCACCAGCCGCCGACTCGTGACCGGGACCGACGAGACGGCGAACCTCGGCATCGGCCGGATCGTCTCGGACGCGCTCATCGCGATCGTGCGCGGCCTCGCGGTGCAGCCGCGTTTCCTCATCGCCAAGGGCGGCATCACCTCCAGCGACGTCGCCACCGCGGGCCTCGGCGTGAAGCGCGCCCTCGTCCTCGGCCAGATCCTCCCCGGAGTGCCGGTCTGGCGGCTGGGGATCGACGCGCGCTTCCCGGGCCTCGCCTACGTCATCTTCCCCGGAAACGTCGGCGGCCCCGACGCCCTCGCCGACGCCGTCACCCGCGCCCGGGGCGGACCCCGTTTCGGATGAAGTCATCGCCCTTCTGAACTCCTGCTCCGGCGGTTGGAAAACCGCCCCTCCGTCATCACGCGCCCGCCATCTTCCAACATGCATACTCCAACAGCCTCGATTCTCGCCCTTCTCACCTTCACCGTCGCCGGACTCGCCGCCCGGCCGGCTCCGCCCCCGCCCGTGGCCGGTCCCGACCTCGTCTTCGAGGAGCGGGACGGCCTCGCCGCCGTCGAGGCCGAGCACTTCTTCAAACAGGAACTCGTGGAGACGCGCGCCTGGCACATCATCCACGCCGGAGCCGTCCCCTCGTATCCGGGAGACCATGACGACCCGCCCCACGTGCTCGGCGCGAGCGGCGGCGCCTGCCTCGAGATCCTGCCCGACACCCGCGCGACCCACGGGCACAAGCTCGTCCCCGGTGAGAACTTCACCAACGAACCGGGGAGGATGGCGGTCGTCTCCTACAAGGTTCACTTCAACAACCCCGGCCGCTACCACGTCTGGTGCCGCATCTTCTCCACCGGGCCGGAAGACAACGGCGTGCACGTCGGCTTGAACGGCGAGTGGCCCGAGAGCGGCCGGCGCTGGCAGACGATCAAGAAACACGCGTGGCAGTGGGACAGCCGCCAGCGCACCGAGGCCGTGCACGTCGGCGTGCCCGGCCAGCTCTTCCTCGATGTGCCCTCGGCGGGCGAGCACACGATCCACTTCGCGATGCGCGAGGACGGCTTCGAGTTGGACAAGTTCATCCTCGCCCGCGATCCCGCCTACGTGCCCGAGGGCATGGGGCCGGCGCCGCGCGTCAAGGCCGGCAGACTCCCGCCGGCGTTTCCCGTGCCCGCCGGTTACACCGAGGCGCCGTCGCAACCCGCTCCCGCGTCCGCGCCGACCGGCACGGGGAAGACGTTCCCCGCCCATTGGGGCGAGCCGCCCCCGATCCAGACCCGCGACCTGAGGCCGCTTCCCGGCGGCTACGGCGAGGGCGGCGGCACGCTTGCGCGCTGGATCCAGGGGAAACTCGACGCCGACGCCGCGGCGGCCGCGGCCGGCGGCCACTCCCTCCTTGCGAAGGATTTTCCGCTCGAAGGAACGGGCTACTACCTCGACCGCGACAAGTGGTACGCGATCGATCCGAACCACCACAAGACCGCCATCACGGGCGTCACCGTCCCGGTCGGCAACGGCCGTCACCACGTGACGCTGTTCGCGGTCGGCGAGAACGACGGCGGCGCGACCTACACCGTGTCGATCGGCGGCCGCACGCTCCCGACCTTCACCTGCCCGATGAGCGTGCACAGCTTCGAAGAGGGCCCTGCCTTCACCCACACCTGGCGCGACGTCGAGATCAGCGAGGGCGAGAAGTTGGAGGTCCGCGCCACGATCGGTTCGGCCGACGGCCGCGAATGGTCGCGGGCCCGCTGGTCGAAGGTCGTGCTCACGCCCGTCGCCCGGGATCCGGCCCGGCTCGCCGCGTTGATCGCCGGAACGGTCTCGGTCGCCGATGTCGGCCCGCCCGCCGCGGGCGCAACCCCGGCCACCGCGCCCAAGCCCCCGGCGACGCCGGGCCTCTTCGGTCCGCGCGCGGCCCCCGGCGACGGGACGGTCCGCGTGAGCGGCGAGCTGAAGACCTGGCACAAGGTCACGCTCGACCTCGCCGGGCCTTTCGCGAACGAACGCGACACCGCGCCCAATCCCTTCACCGACCACCGCTTCCACATCGTCTTCACCCACGAGTCGGGCGCACCGGTCTACGGCGTCCCGGGCTACTTCGCCGCCGACGGCGACGCCGGCGAGACCTCCGCCACCGCGGGCACGGTCTGGCGGGCCCACTTCGCGCCGGACCGCACGGGGACGTGGACCTACCGGGTCCATTTCATCAGCGGCCGGCACGCCGCGCTCGAGCCCGCGGCCGGGACCGCGCTCGAGCCCTTCGACGGGCGCTCGGGCTCGTTCGCGGTCGCGGCGAGCGACAAGACCGGACGCGACTTCCGCGCCAAGGGCCGGCTCCAGTACGTCGGCGGCCACCACCTCCGCCACGCCGGCAGCGGCGGCTTCTTCCTCAAGGCCGGCCCCGACTCGCCGGAAACGCTCCTCGCGTATTCGGATTTCGACGACACCGTCGCGCTCAAGCCGAACGTCCCCCTCAAGACGTGGGCGCCGCACGCCGGCGACTGGCGGCGGGGCGACCCGACGTGGAAGGGCGACCGGGGCCGCGAGCTCATCGGCGCCCTGAACCACCTCGCGGTCAAGGGCCTCAACACCGTCTCCTTCCTGCCCTACAACGCCGGCGGCGACGGCGACAACGTGTGGCCGTTCGTCGAGCGCGACGCGAAGCTCCACTACGACTGCTCGAAGCTCGACCAGTGGGGCGTCGTCTTCGACCACGCGCAGCGGCTCGGCCTGCACCTGCACTTCAAGCTCCAGGAGACCGAGATCGACGACGAGCGGGTCGGCCCGACGCGCACCCCGAAGTCCATCCCCGAGGCGCTCGACGGAGGGCTGCTCGGGCCGGAGCGCAGGCTCTACCTGCGCGAGCTCGTGGCGCGCTTCGGCCACGCCCTCGCCCTCAACTGGAACCTCGGCGAGGAGAACACCCAGACCTACGAAGAGCAGCGCGACATGGCCGCCCACCTCGCTCTCCTCGATCCCTACGGTCACCCCGTCGTGATCCACACCTACCCGGGTCAGCAGGACGAGATCTACGACCGCCTCCTTGGCGCCGGATCCGTCCTCACCGGCGCCTCGCTCCAGAACCCGTGGTCGCAGGTCCACCAACGCACGCTCCATTGGGTGCGCGCTTCGGCCGCGGCCGGCCGGCCCTGGGTCGTGGCCAACGACGAGCAGAACCCCGCCCGCCTCGGCGTGCCTCCGGATCCCGGATACAAGGGTTTCTCCGGAACGACCGAACCCGACACGCAGGGCCCCGGCTACGACCTTCACGACATCCGCAAGTCCACCCTCTGGGGAAACCTCATGGCCGGGGGCGCGGGCGTGGAGTACTACTTCGGCTACCGCCTCGCCGAGAACGACCTCGTCTGCGAGGACTTCCGCAGCCGCGACCGCTCGTGGGACTACTGCCGGATCGCCCTGGAGTTCTTCGAGCGCGAGAAGATCCCCTTCTGGCGGATGCGCACCGACAACGCCCTCGTCGGCAATCCGCAGGACGACAATTCGCGCTACTGCTTCGCCGCACCCGGCGAGCTCTACCTCGTCTACCTGCCCGAAGGCGGCGCGGCCGAGCTCGACCTCGCCGCGGAGCGCGGCGCGTTCACCGTCTCGTGGTTCAACCCCCGCGAGGGCGGGCGGCTCGCCGGCGGCTCGGTCCGCCGCGTGAGCGGCGGTGGCCGCGTCTCGCTCGGCGCCCCGCCCTCCGATCCGGGCGAGGACTGGCTCGCCGTCGTCCGGCGCTAAGCGCTGGGCGACGGGTCCTCGCGAGCAACGGCATCCTTGCCGCCAGGCCTGGGAGTGCCGCCCGGAGCGGCGGCGTCCCCGCCGCCGGGTGCGTTTAGGAGGTAGCGGCGGCATTCCGGTCGCCGCCGCTCCGTCGGGCAGGACTCGCCTCCCGGCTCCCTCGCCGCGCTCTTTGCCTTTGCCGCGGGTGCGGGCCTGCGGTGTGTTCTCCGCACCGCCCGGCGCCGCTGCGCGTGCGTGACACGTCGCTACCGGCCAGCGTGGGCGGATCGTTTCTCCGAACCCATCCCAGCTCCGACCCATGCCCCGAGCCCGCACCGCCTCACCCGACAAACCGAACACCGCCACCATCGGCTTCGAGGCCAAGCTCTGGCTCACCGCCGACAAGCTCCGC
>DAIPIQ010000162.1:0-9269 GCA_036770745.1 Opitutaceae bacterium
GCGCGCGCCCATCTGCCCACGGATGCGGTGATCGTGTGCATGCAGACGAGCGGATCTTTCTACTTCTACACGGACTTTCCGATCCTCCGCTGGGACGGTGTCACTCCGGCGGAGTTCGACGATTACCGACGGGCCTTCCGCGAAACGGGCCGACCCGTCTACGCGGTGCTTCACGGCGTGGAGATCGAACACCAATCGGCGTTCACGAACCTGCCCGGCGCCTGGGAGCGGGTCGCGAACGCCGCTCGCTTCGAGATCTGGCGGCTCGCCACGGAGGATTGAACGGGCGGCGGTCCGCGGGGCCGCCATTTCGCCGTGGACAAGCCCGCGTGCGGCGGCCTCGTTGAACGCTTCCCTCCTCCGCATGGCCCGCCGCAAAGACAACGACGACGCCCAGGGCAGCCTGCCCTTCGCCCGCACTCCCGTGGAGCGCGCCCTCGCCGAGGCCCGCGAGGCCGAGGCCGCCCTCGCCGACGGCGGCGCCCCCGCCGAGGCCCCGCTCGCCCGCCACTATCGGTCGTGGTTTCTCGAATACGCGAGCTACGTGATCCTCGATCGCGCCGTGCCCCACCTCGACGACGGCCTCAAGCCCGTCCAGCGCCGCATCCTCCACACGCTCTGGGAGCTCGACGACGGCCGCTTCCACAAGGTCGCCAACGTCGTCGGGGCCACGATGCGCTACCACCCGCACGGCGACGCCTCGATCGAGGCCGCGCTCGTCGGCATGGCCCAGCGCGGCCTCCTCGTCGAACCCCAGGGCAACTTCGGCAACACCCTCACCGGCGACGGCGCCGCCGCCGCCCGCTACATCGAGGCGCGCCTCACCCCCTTCGCCCGCGAGGTGGTCTTCAACCCCAAGACCACCACCTGGCAGCTCAGCTACGACGGCCGCAACCGCGAGCCCGTCACCCTCCCCGCCAAGTTCCCGCTCGTGCTCGCCGAGGGCGCCGAGGGCATCGCGGTCGGCCTCTCCACCCGCATCCTCCCCCACAACTTCAACGACCTCTGCCGCGCCGCGATCAACCACCTCCAGGGGAAACGCTTCCGCCTCCTCCCCGACTTCCCCACCGGAGGGATCGCCGACTTCGCCGACTACGACGACGGCCGCCGCGGCGGCAGGGTGAAGGTCCGCGCCCGCATCGAGCCGCGTTCGAAGAACCTCCTCGCGATCACCGAGCTGCCCTTCGGCACGACGACGGTCTCCCTGATCGAATCGATCCTCGCCGCCAACGCCCGCGGCAAGATCAAGATCCGCCACATCGACGACAACACCGCCGGCTCGGTCGAGCTCCTCGTCCACCTGCCCCAGGGGGCCGACCCCGAACAGGTGATCCAGCAGCTCTACGTGTTCACCGACTGCCAGGTCGCGCTCTCCCCCGCCGCCTGCGTGATCGATGGCGAGAAACCCGTCTTCCTCGGCGTATCCGACATCCTCCGACGCTGCGTCGACCACACGGTCGCCCTGCTGAAGCTGGAGCTGGAGATCCGCATGGGCGAGCTCGAGCAGCAGTGGCACCAGGACAGCCTCGAGCGCATCTTCATCGAGGAGCGCATCTACCGCCGGATCGAGAAGTCGAAGACCTGGGAGAGCGTGCTCGAGGAGATCCGCGAGGGGCTCGCCCCCTTCGTCAAGGACCTCCGCCGCGAGGTGACCGACGACGACATCACCCGCCTCACCGAGATCCGCATCAAGCGAATCTCCGCCTACAACCGCTTCCAGGCCGACGAGGCGATCCGGCGCATCGAGGCGGAGATGAAGGAGGTGCGCCACCAGCTCAAACACCTCACCGCCCACGCGATCGCGTGGTTCGAACGCCTCCAGGAAAAGCACGGGAAGGACCGCAGGCGCCGCACGACCTACGACGAGATCGAGCAGATCAACGCCGCCGACGTGATCGCCGCCAACCAGCGCCTCTACGTGAACCGCGAGGAGGGCTTCATCGGGCTCAACTGGCGCCAGCACGAGTTCGTCGCCGAATGCTCGGTGCTCGACGACGTGATCTGCTTCACCGCCGACGGATCGATGAAGGTCGCCCGGGTCGCCGACAAGGTCTTCATGGGACGCGAGATCATCCATCTCGCGATGCTCCCCAAGGAGGGCGACCCGCATTTCTACACGATGGTCTACCAGGACGCCGCCACCGGGAAATGCTTCGCGAAGCGCTTCCAGGTCGGCGGCACGACCCGCGAGAAACTCTACCCGCTCACCCCCTCGGAGGGTTCGAAGGTGCTCCTGCTCGACGTCGCGAAGTCGGAGAAGGACATGCCCGCGAAACTCGCCGTGACCCTGAGCGGCCGCTGCAAGGCCCGGGTCAAGGAGTTCGAGTTCGACCTTTCCGGCCTCGCCGTCTCCTCGCGCGGGGCCCGCGGCGTCACCGTCACGAAGTGGCCCGTCCGCGCCGTGAAGCGGGCCTGAGTCGCAGACCCGCGCCTGCCCGGGGCACCGGGGTCCGCAAGCTGCCCGACCTGTCCGAGCCGCCGGGAAACGACCACCGCCGAAACGCCGAAGCGCACCAGCTCGCGATCCTCGCCGCCGGCTTCCGGGAGCGGAACCCCGGCCGGACCGAAGAGGAGATCCGGAGGGCCGTCGCCGACCGCATCCTCCATGCCCGAACCGGGTGAGCCGACGCTTCTCGCGCTGCGTCTGGAGGCGCTTGGGGCGTCGAGGTGGTGGCGCCGGTCGCCCCACCCGAGTACGTCGTGTTGCGCAAGCCGGGGTTCTTCCGGGAGGGCGGATCGGCCAAACACCCCGCCGACATCCGCGCGATCGTGCGGGTCACCGGAGTCGACGACTCGCTCTGCAACCCTGGCTCGAACGCCTCGGACTGACGACCGACTGGCGGGAGGTTACGTCCCGCACCTGTCTCGGACGGGCCGCCGGCGCTCCCCCGGACCGGTTCCTGGCGCGAACATCCGCTCCCCATCAATCCGCCAGGCCCGAAAGATCCGCCTGCAACCGTTCCCCGCGCTCCATCATCTCGTCCCACGTCACGGGACGACCCGAGTGCGCCGCCATCCGGCCGAGGATCGCGACGAGGTTGCTCATCACGCTCGGCTCGAGCGTGGGGTTCGAGGAATCCCCGCCACCGATCGCCGTGTGCATCGCCGCGATGTTCGCGAGCACGCCGTCGCGGTAGATGGTGTTCGTCGTGCCGCCGCGGTAGAAGACTTCGGCTTCACCGCGGACCATCACCTCGCCTCCGTAGGTGGTCAGAAGCACTCCCTTGGTCCCGAACATCCGGTTGTGGATCCCGCCGGGGGTGCCGTGCGCGTCGAACTGCCGCGAGCTGAAGGTGATCCCGACATCGTCGGGATACTCGTAGACGAGCGCGAAGTGGTCCCAACAGTCGCCCACGTCCACCCGCACGCGGCGGCCGCCCGTGCCCGCGCAACGCAGCGGCGGCCTCTCCTGCATCGCCCAACTCATGACGTCGAGCGTGTGGATGTTCTGCTCGACGATGATGTCGCCCGAGAGCGCCTGGTCGAAAACCCAGTTGCGCAGGCGCGCCCCCGGCGAGCCCGTCGGCGCCTTGATCGGGAGCCGGTTGGAGTGATAGGTGCTCTCCCCGAAACAAAGATCGCCCAGCATCCCGGTGTGCAGCCGCCGCATCGCCTCGATGAAGAACTCGTTCGGGCGCGTCTGGAAATCGACGAGGAAGACCAGCCCGCCCCGTCGCGCCTTCTCCCCGGTCTTCCGGATCGACTCGCACCCCGGCACGTCCACCGCCGCCGGCTTGGCGAGGAAGACGTGCAGCCCGGCATCCACCGCCGCCCGGGCCTGCTCCGGGTGGAAATAGGGCGGGCTGATGATCGCGACCGCGTCGAGCCCTCCCGCGGCGATCATCTTCTGCGCGCACAGCAGACCGGTGAAGACGCGCTCGGGCGGCACCCCGCCCTTCGCCGCCGCGGCCTCCGCCTGATCGGCGAACGGATCCGCGACCGCCGCGAGCGCGTAGCCGCCGTGCGCCGCGAAGTGGTCGATGAGCCACTGCCCCCGGCCGCCGCAACCGATGAGGCCGAGCCGCACCCTCGGGCCGGCGGGGGGAGGCGTCGCGGGCGCCTCCTGGGCGAGGGCCCTGCCCGCGGGGACGGAAAGGGCGAGGCCGAGACCAGCGCCCGCCATGAAGCGGCGGCGCGAGATGGCGGGCGGACGGGGGGCGTGGGGCGATGTATTCATTTTGTGAGGACGGCTGTGGAAAGCGACGGGCGCGGTCGTCTCAGGCGGAGAAACGCAGCACGGGCTCGTGGGCGAGCGTGACGAGGCGGGCGGGGCCGGTGTGGCCGCCCAGGCGGCCCTCGATCAGGTCGGCCGCCTCGCGCACGAGCGCGGCCCACGGGATCCCGATCGTGGTCAGGCCGAGTCGTGCGGCGATGGGCGCGTCGTCGAAGCCGACCAGCGGCGGACCGTCCGGCGCCCGCGCTTCGAGCACGGCCTGGGCGAGCCGGTCGTTGCAGGCGAAGATCCCGGCGGGCGCGCCGCCGAGGATCGCACCGACATGCTCCCTGCCGTCCTCGAGGAACCACGAGCCGGCGGAGACGACACGCGTATCCGCCGCGTGGGCACAAAACCCCGCGATCCTCCGCCGCCCGCGCGGGTCGTCCGGCGGTCCGCCGAGGATGGCGAACCCGCCCGCGCGACCCGTGCGCCGCTTGAGCAGCTCGGCGGCGCAGGCCCCGCCGGAAAAGTCGTCGGTCGTGATCGCATCGATGAAGCCGCCGCCCAGGCCCGGCGGAGGCGCGTCGTTGAGGTTGAGGAGGAACCGCCGTGCGGCCGCCGCCGCCCGCACCGCGGCCGGGCTCTCCCAGACGACGGGGAAACAGCCGGACCGCAGCGGCGGCGCCTCTCCGGCCCCGGCCCAGCTCCGCACGGTGGCGATCCCGCGGTGCTCCAACTCCCCGCCGAGGAGATCGAGGAGGTGCGCTCCGAAGCTGCCCCGGCGCTTCGCCCGCTCGTCGAAGACGAGTTGCGCCTTGAGCAGCCGGGCCGGGCGGCCCGAGAAGAACGTGCCCGAGCCGGCCTTGCGGCGCAGCCAGCCCTCCTCCTCCAGCTCGGCCATCAACCCGTGGGCCGTCTGGTAGCTGATGGAGAAGTGCCGGGCGAGGGCGCGCGCGGAGAGGAAGCGCCCGCCGGGCGCAGCCAGCCCGGCGTCGAACCGCGAGACGAGCGCGGCCTTGACGGCGGAGACGTGCGCGGAGCGCGGACGGGGCATGGGCGCAGGTGAGAATTATCATATCACTTTGCTTGTCGAGTGATTTGTTTTCCATTGCCTGCCGGCGCCCCCGCGGCCACCACCGGGACCGTGGCCTTCGCACCCCTCGACGGAAGATCCCTCGTCGTGATCGGCGGCACGACCGGTCTCGGCCTCTCGGCCGCGCGCGCCTTCCTCGCCGCCGGGGCCGCCGGCGTCGTCGTGACCGGGCGCGACCCCGCGAGCGCGCGAGCCGCGGTGGATGCGCTCGGTGATCGCTGCGTCGCGCACGTGGGCGACGCCCGCGCGCCGCGGCACGCGGAAGAGGCGATCGCGCTCGCCTGCGGGCGTTTCGGCGGATTCCACGGCCTCTACCACGTCGCGGGCGGGAGCGGCCGGAAGCTCGGTGACGGCCCTCTCCACGAGGTCACCGACGAAGGGGTGCGCGCCACCCTCGAGCTCAATCTCGACGCCCTCGTCTTCTCCAACCGCGCCGCCATCCGGCGCTTCCTCGCCCAGGGCACGGGCGGCGCGCTGCTCAACATGGGCTCGGTCCTCGGCTGGTCGCCCTCGCCGCGCTTCTTCGGCACGCACGTCTACGCCGCGGCGAAGTCTGCCGTCCCCGGCTTCACGAAGTCGATCGCCGCCTGCTATGCGCCGCAGGGCATCCGCTGCAACGTGCTCGCACCCGCCCTCGTGGAGACGCCGATGGCGCGCCGCGCCGCGGGTGACGACGCGATCCGCGCCTTCATCAAGACCAAGCAGCCGCTCGACGGCGGCCGGATCGGCGTGCCCGAGGATTGCGACGGCGCGGCGGTGTTCCTGCTGTCGGACGCCTCGCGTTTCATCACCGGCCAGGTGCTGGCGGTGGACGGCGGCTGGACCGTGAGCGAGGGCCAGGCGACGACGTCCTGAACACCGCGGAGAAACTTCCAGAAATCATGAGCACCGCCACCGATTACTTCGACCGCACCCAGGAACTGCTCGCGCGTCTGCGGGCCACGCAACTCCCCGCCATCGAGCGGGCGGCGGAACTGTGCGCCGAGCGGATCGCGGCCGGCGGCCTGATCTTTCTCTTCGGCGCGGGCCACTCGCGGATGATGTGCGAGGAGATGGCGCCGCGACAGGGCTGCTTCGTGGGTTTCTTTTCCTGGGCGGAGCAGGCGTTGTCGCAGCACTGTGCGACCGTGGGCATGAACGGCCTGCGGGGCCCGCTCTTCCTGGAGAAGATCGAGGGCTACGCGGAGCAACTGCTATCCGGCTTCAAGTTCGGGCCGCACGACGCGTTCATCGTGATCTCCACCTCGGGCATCCGCCCGCTGATCGTCGAGATGGCGCTCGGTGCGCGGGCGCGCGGCATGCCCGTGATCGCCATCGTGTCACAGGCGCACTGCGCCGACGCCAGGCCCGTGCATTCGTCGGGGAAAAAGCTGATCGATGTCGCCGACGTCGTGCTCGACAACCAGTGCCCGCCCGGCGACTGCGTGCTCGAACTGCCCGGGCTGGCGTGGCGCACGGGCCCGACCTCCACCGTGACGGGCGCGATGTTGATCAACATGCTGCGCTGCGAGACGGCGGCGCGGCTGCTGGGCCGCGGGCACACGCCCGTGATGCTGCCGAGCCACCAGTTCACCGGCACGCCCACGGCCCATGCGGCCGAGGAGCAGTTGGAGGCCTACTACGAGGGCTACCGCCGCAGCCTCGCCCACCTGCATCGATGACCTGGGCGGCCGGCATCGACGTCGGAGGCACCAACCTCAAGGCCGTCGCCGTGACGGACGAAGGCGCGGTGCTGGAGCGTTGGTCGAAGGCGACGGAGGACGGCGTGGCGAAACCGGCGGACTGGATCGCGTGCGCGCTCGAAGCGCTGGAGGTGTTTGCACGCCGCGTGGGCGCGCCGCCGCGCGCGGTCGGCGTCTGCGCGCCAGGGCTCGCCGCCGCCGACAACCGCAGCATCGCCCACCTGCCGGGGAAACTCGCGGGCCTCGCCGGCCTGGACTGGACGGTCGCGCTCGGGCGCGGCGAGGTGGCGCCGGTGATCAACGACGGGCACGCCGCGCTGCTCGGCGAGGCGTGGTGCGGCGCGGCCCGGGGGCGGCGGCACGTGGTGATGCTCACGCTCGGCACCGGGATCGGCGGCGCGGTCCTGTGCGACGGCCGGCTGCTGCAGGGCGCGCTCGGCCGCGCCGGCCACGTCGGGCACATGTCGCTCGATCCCAAGGGTCCGCGCAGCATCACCGGCATGCCGGGTGCGATCGAGGTGCTGGCCGGCGATTGCACCGTGGCGGCGCGCACGCGCGGGCGTTTCGCGAGCACCGCCGCGCTGGTGGCCGCGCACCGCGCGGGCGACGCGGAGGCGACGCACGTGTGGGAAGAATCCATCCGCGCGCTCGGCTGCGCGATCGGTTCCCTGATCAATCTCTTCGACCCCGAGCTGGTCGTGATCGGCGGGGGCATCGCCCTGGCGGGCGACGCGCTCTTCGCGCCGTTGCGGCGCGAGGTGGAGCGCGTCGAGTGGCGCCCGCTCGGGACCGGCGTGCCCCTCGTGCCCGCGCAACTCGGCGAGTGGGCCGGAGCGCTCGGCGCCGCGCGGCGGGCGCTCGCGTCGGCCGGAACCCCTTCATGAAACCCGGACAGAACTACCTCGCGAAGGCGCGCGAAATCCTCGAGGCCGTGGCGGCACAGCAGCCCGCGATCGAGCAGGCCGCCGGCTGGTTCGCGGACACGATCCTCGCGGACCGCATGGTCCACGTCTTCGGCTCAGGCCACTCGCGCATCATGGTCGAGGAGATGTGGCCGCGCTACGGTTCGTTCCCCGGCTTCAACCCGATCGTCGAGCTCTCGCTCTCGTTCCACAACCTCGTCGTCGGGGCCAACGGCCAGCGGCAGGCGATGTTCCTGGAGAACGTGAGCGGCCTGGCCGAGCGCATCCTCCGCAACTTCGCGCTCGATCCGCGGGACAGCGCCTTCGTCGTCTCCTCCAGCGGCTGCAACGTCGTCCCGATCGAGATGGCCGAACAGTTCCGGCGCCGGGGCGTGCGCGTCGTCGCGCTCGTCAGCCGGGCCCACGCCGAGACCTCCACCTCGCGCCGGGCCGACGGGCGCAAGCTCGCCGACTTCGCCGACCTCGTGCTCGACACCGGCGCGCCGGTGGGCGACGCGATGGTGCGCGTCCAAGGTCTGGATACGCCGGTGGCGCCCGGCTCGACCGTCGGCGGCTGTCTCGTCGTCAACGCGATCAAGGCCGAGGTGGCCGCGCGCCTCGCCGCCGCCGGCCGGCCGCCGCCCGTCCTCAGCGCCGCCGCGGTCGTCGGCGCGGTGCGGGCGACGGAGCTGTTCGAGGCCGCCTACGACGAGCATGCCCACCGCCTCGCGCGGCTCTATGAAAACGTCGGTCCAATGAACGCATGAACGTCGCCGCTTTCCGTGGAGCGCACGCGTCCCGCGTGCTCCGACTGCGGGGTGCCGGGTTCATCCCCGGCTTTCGAATCGCGCGCGTCCGCCGGAAGCCGGGCGTGAAGCCCGGCCCACACGTGGCGCACCCGGTCTTTTTGTCGCGAGTTCCGCCCGCGTCGGCGACAACCTGAACCCGTCATGAAACTCCCGTTCCTTCGTTCCTCCTTCCTCTTGCTTCTTGGTTTCGCGGCGCACGCCGCTGCTTCCGCCTCGTCCTCGTCACCCTTTCTCGGCCGCTGGGCCCTCACCCTCGCCGACGGTCGCGCCGGGTGGCTCGAGATCACCCGCGACGCCGGGGGCGGCTGGTACGACGGCTCGCTGCTTTGGGGCGGCGGCAGTGTCCGGCCCCTTTCCAGCGTGGTGATCGAGGGCGACGTCCTCACCGTCACCCGCACGCGCGAGGTCGAGCGCAAGGACCCCGCGGGCGAGGTGCGCCGAAAGCAGCAGTTCACCGACACCCTCACCGGGCGCCTCGACGGCGGTTTGCTGCGCATGGAGTGGACCTCCGCGCGCCCCGACGGCTCCGGCTTTGATCGGACGACCTGCGAGGGTCGCGCGATCCCGCCGCTCCCGCCGCGGCCCGACGTCGCGAAGGCGAAGTTCGGCGAACCGATCCCGCTCTTC
>DAIPIQ010000163.1:0-9253 GCA_036770745.1 Opitutaceae bacterium
GGAGGTGACACCTTTTTGAGTTACACCCGATGCGGGGATGCGGGCCGGGTGCGTCATAGGTCTTGACGGGTCTTTTTCCGGAACGTAACAACGCCGGTTTATCTCGGGTCGCCGCCACCCGCCCCGTCGCGTCGCCCGTCCCTCACCGCCATGGCCAATCCGAAACGCAAACAGTCCAAACGCCGCAGCGCCCTCCGCCGCGGAGCCAATCGCTTCAAGGCGCCCGAGCTCGCGCGCGACCCCATGGATGGTTCCGCCTTCCGCCCCCACCGCGTCAATCCCAACAACGGCATGTATCGGGGCCGCCAGGTCCTCGACATCTCGGCCGATTCCTGACCCGGCCTCGGGCGCGGCCGTCCGGTTCCTTCAACCTCCGGGCCGATGACCAACCTCCCCCCCGGCGGTCGCATCGCGGTCGATGCCATGGGTTCCGACCTCGGGCCCGCGGAAATTGTGGCCGCCATCGCGCTCGCCTACGAAAAACTTTCCGGGCTCGGCCCGATCACGCTCGTCGGCGCGGAGGAGATCCTCCGGCCGCTGCTCGCCGCCAACGGGCTCGCCGGTGATCTCCGGGTGGCCGTCCACCACGCCTCCGAGGTGATCGAGATGGCCGACAAGCCGCTCCAGGCGCTCAAGCGCAAGAAGGACGCCAGCATGGTCCGCGCGCTCGAATTGGTGAAGAGCGGCGACGCGCGGGCGGTGATCAGCTGTGGCAACACCGGCGCGCTCATGGCCGGCGGGACGCTGCGCCTGCGCATGCTCGACGGAGTGGAGCGGCCCGCGCTCGCCGGGATCATCCCGCGCAAGAACGGCTACTTCATCCTCATCGACGCCGGGGCCAATCCCGAGGCCAAGCCCGAGCACCTCGTGCACAACGCCATCCTCGGCAGCCACTACTGCCGCATCGCCCTCGACGTCGCCCGGCCGCGGGTCGGGCTGCTCACGATCGGCACCGAGGAGGGCAAGGGCAACGAACTCACCAACACGACCCACGAGCTCCTCAAGCGCGTCGGCGACATCGTCCACTACTCCGGGCCGATCGAGGGCTTCCACGTCTTCGACGACACGGTCGATGTGGTGGTCTGCGACGGCTTCGTCGGGAACATCTGCCTCAAGAGCTGGGAGTCGCTCGCGAAGTTCGTCGGCAGCGTGCTCAAGGACGAGCTCGCCGCCAATCCGCTGCGCGTCGCCGGCAGCGCGCTCGCCGCCGGCGCCTTCAAGGCCCTCAAGCAGCGCATCCGCCCCGAGCGCTATGGCGGCGCGCCCCTCCTCGGCGTCCGCGGGACGGTCCTCAAGGCCCACGGCTCCAGCAACCGCGAGGCGGTGATGAACGCGATCCGCATCGCCGGCGAGGTCATCGCCGCGGATCTCAACGACCGCATGGTCGCCGACATCGCCCGCGCCAACGAACGCATCGCTCAACCGGCCTGACCCGGCCCCTCTCCATCGCCTTTTCGCGGAGTGTCGCCGCACTCCGCCTCCCCCCACTTTTCATGAGCACAGCTGGTTTTCCGGTCACGATCCTCGGCACGGGCTCCCACGCCCCGGCCAACGTCGTGACCAACGAGGCGCTCTCCCGCAGCGTCGACACGTCGGATGAATGGATCCTGAGCCGCACCGGGATCCGCGAGCGCCGCATCGCGCTCCCCGACGAGCAGACCTCCGACCTCGCCGCCCGCGCCGGGGCCGCCGCGATCGCCTCCGCCGGGCTTTCCCCGGACGACATCGACGCGGTGATCGTCTGCACGATGACCGGCGACCTTCCTTTTCCCGCCACCGCCTGCCTCGTCCAGCAGAAGCTCGGCCTGCCCAAACGCACCGCCTTCGATCTCCAGGCGGCCTGCTCCGGTTTCATCTACGGGCTGGAGGTCGCGGCCGCCCTCGTCCAGGCCGGCGTCCACCGCCACGTCCTGCTCATCGGCTCCGAGAAGCTCTCGAGCATCGTCGATTGGACCGACCGTTCGACCTGCGTGCTCTTCGGCGACGGGGCCGGGGCGGTCGTCCTCGGTCGCGGCACGTCCCACGACTCCGGGGTGATCGGCGTGCGCCCCGGCGCGGACGGTTCCGATGCCGAGCTGCTCTACATGCCGGCCGGCGGCAGCGCCCGCCCCGCCACCCCGGCGACGATCGACGCCCGTCAGCACTTCCTGCGCATGAACGGCCGCGAGGTGTTCCGCCACGCCGTCCTCGCGATGGAAGAGAACGCCCGCGCCCTGCTCGACGAGCACGGCGTCGCCGCCGACGCGATCGACCTCGTCATACCCCATCAGGCCAACCTCCGGATCATCGACGCGCTCGCCGAGCGCCTCGACGTCCCGCTCTCCCGGTTCTTCGTCAACCTCGACCGCTTCGGCAACACGTCCGCCGCCTCGATCCCGCTCGCCGTCGACGAGGCCCTTCAGACCGGGAGACTCCGCCCGGGTCAGCTCGTGCTCCTCCTCGCCTTTGGCGCCGGGTTGACTTGGGGCGCCGCGTTGCTTCGCTGGCCCGGGAACAAGTGACGCGGCCGCCGCTCCGAACCCACCGGCTCCCGCCCCGTCGGTCTCCTTCCTTCGATTTCGCGATGTCCCTGATGTTGAAACTCCGTTCCCACCTCGTCCGCGCGGTCGCGCTTGTCGCCCTCGTCGTGGTTTCGCTCCCGCCGCTTGCGGCGCAGGCCCCCGACGAGCCGGAGCCGCTCGTCCGCAAGCGCGAGATGCCGGGCCGCGGGATCAAGGGCGCGGGCTTCGCCGGCGTCGCCCCGGCCGAGGCCGAGGCGGCCGCGCGGCTTCTCGAGCGGGGGATCGAACTGCAGGAGCGCGGCTCGCACCGCTCGGCGCTCGGCGCCTTCAAACGCGTCTACAAGAAATACCCCCGCAGCGCCTCCGCGCCCGAGGCCTACTACCGCAGCTCCCGGATCCACCTCGAGCGCGACGACCCGATCAAGGCCTTCGAGGCCATCGACGCGATCGTCCGCGCCTACCCGAACTTCGGGAGGTTCAACGAACTCATCAGCGAGGAGTACCGCATCGCCTACGAGCTCGTGAGCGGCAAGCGCCTCAAGATGTTCGGCGTGCTCCCGGGCTTCAGCAACGAGGACCGCGGGCTCTTCTTCTTCGAGCGGTTGATCTTCAACGCGCCCTTCAGCGACTTCGCGCCGCTCGCCCTGATGAACATCGCCAACGCCCACGCCCGCGCCGGCCGCACCGACGAGGCGATCAACGCCCTCGACCGCCTCATCACGAACTATCCCGCCAGCATGGTCACTCCCGAGGCCTACCTGAACATGGCCCGCGTCCACGAGCAGTCGGTCGACGGCCCGCTCTACGACCAGAGCGCGACCCGCGAGGCGATCAACCACTTCGAGGACTACCTGATCCTCTTCCCCCGCAGCCCAAACGTCGCCTCCGCCGAAGAGGGTCTCGCGCGGATGCGCGACATGCTCGCCGAGAGCCGCCTGCGCATCGCCGACTTCTACTACTTCAAGCGCGCCCGCTACCAGGCCGCGAAGGTGTTCTACAACGAGGCGATCACGCTCGCGCCCACCTCCCCCACCGCCGGGATCGCCCGCGAACGGATCGCGCGCGTCGAGCTCGACGAGGCGAAATGGGAGGCGCAGATCGGTGCGGCCGCGGCGGTTCTCGCGGTCCTCGTCCTGCTGCTGCAAAAGGTGGCGGGCCGCCTCGCCCGCATCGCCCCGCCGCGCCTCCGCCTGCCGCCGAGCCGACCGGCCCTGGCACGATCGAGGTCCGCTAAGCCCGGCGCGACTCGTGAAGCGTTTCCTCGTCCTTCTCTCCGCCCTGCTGCTGCTGGGCGGCTGCGCCGGCTACCGGCTGGGTGACACGGTCGCTCCGCCGTTCCAGACGATCCACGTCGAGACGCCGGTCAACGAATCGCTCGCGCCCCAGTCGGCCGCGCTCCTCGGCGCCGCGATCCGTCACGAGCTCGATCGCTCCGGCCGCGTCCGCCTCGCCGCGAAAGGCGAAGCCGAATCCTCGCTCGCGGTCACGCTCACCGGCCTGCGGCGCGAGATCTCCGCCGACCGCTCCGACGACACCACGCTCGCCCGCAAGTGGCGCCTCACCTTGACGACCCGCTGCACCCTCCTCGATCCGCGCACCGGACGGGCGTTTTTCACCGACCGGGAGATCTCCGCCTTCGACGAGGTCTACGCCGACAGCGGTCAGACCGCCGCCGAATACCAGCACATGCCCGCGCTCACCGCCCGCCTCGGCGCGGCGATCGCCCGCGAGGTCCTCGGAATCTGGTGAAGGCCCCGCGCATGGCCCGCCACGAGCCGCTGCTCGCGCCGTCGCTCCTCGGCGCCGACCACGCCGCGCTCGGGGCCGCCGTCGCCGAGGTCGAGGCGCTCGGCCTGCGCTGGCTGCACCTCGACATCATGGACGGCCACTTCGTGCCCAACCTTTCCTTCGGTTCCGGCACGCTCAAGGCCCTCCGCCCGCGGAGCGGCCTCTTCTTCGACGTCCACCTCATGTTGGACAATCCGCACCTCCATGTCGAAGCGTTCGCCGGCGCGGGCGCCGACCTGATCAGCATCCACGTCGAACCCCGCTACGACATCGGTGCGACGCTCGCACACATCCGCCGTCTTGGCCGCAAGACCGGCGTCGTCCTCAACCCCGGTACTCCGACCGCCGCCGCCGCGCCCTTCCTCGCCGAAGTCGACCTCGTCCTCGTCATGACCGTCCAACCGGGATTCGGCGGGCAGGCCTTTCGAGCCGACATGCTGGAAAAACTCGCGGAGCTCGACGCCGTTCGCACCGACCGCGGCCTCGGATTCCGTCTCGAGGTCGACGGCGGCATCGATCCTACGACCGCCGCCCGCTGCCGCGCCGCCGGGGCCGACACGTTCGTCGCGGGCACGTCCTTCTTCGGCGCCTCCGACCGCCGCGCCTTCGTCGCCGCGATCGAGAACCCGGTGTGACCGGGCAACCGCCGTCGCCTCACTGAAGAGGTGAATGGCGGACTCGCCCTTGGTCCGGGGAGCGCCGGCGTCTCGCCGAACGCGCGTCTCGGACGAGACGCCCGAGACGGCACGCGAGGACGCTTGCGCTCCCGGACCACTCCCTGAAGCGCCCCGGTGCATTTGTTTGGCCGCCCCGAGTCCCGGCGCCGACAATCACGGCCATGCGCAACCTCCTCCCCCCGCTGGCCGCCCTCGCCGTCTCGTTCGCCTCGGCCCTCGCCGCGCCGACCGGCGGTTCGCGCCCCAACATCGTCCTGATCGTCTCCGACGACCACGGGACCGACGCGCTCGGCTGCTACGGCAACGACGTCGTGCGCACCCCGCACCTCGACGCCCTCGCGGCCGACGGCACGCGTTTCACCCACGCTTTCGCCACCACCGCGAGCTGCAGCCCCTCGCGCTCCGTCATCCTCTCCGGTCGCCACAACCACCGCAACGGCATGTACGGCCTGCAGCACACCTACCACCACTTCCAGTCCTTCGACGACCTCCGCAGCCTGCCCGTCCGGCTTGCCGAGACCGGCTACCGGACGGCGCGCATCGGAAAATTCCACGTCGCCCCGGAATCGGTCTACCGTTTCGACGAAGTCCTCTCTGGCGGCGCGGCCAACGATCCCCGGAGCCTCGGTCGCAGCCCGGTCGAAATGGCGGAGCAGACGCGTGCGTTCCTCGCCGCCGCCGACGAACGGCCGTTCTTCCTCTACTTCGCCACCGACGATCCACATCGCTCCAACGAGGTGCTTCCCGACGGCCGGCCCACCTTCGAGACCCATCCCCGGCCCAACCGTTTCGGCAACCGCGACGCCGGCCATCCCGGGATCGAGCCTGTCCGCTACCGGCCGGAGGACGTGCGGGTCCCTTCCCACCTGCCCGACACACCGGAGACCCGCGCCGAACTGGCCGAATACTACGAATCCGTCTCGCGCCTCGATCAGGGGGTGGGCCGCCTGATCGGATTGTTGAAGGAAACGGGGCTCTACGAACGAACGCTGATCCTTTACCTCTCCGACAACGGCGCCGCGTTTCCCGGGGCCAAGACCACCGTCTATGATCCCGGCATCCGACTGCCCCTCCTCGTTCGCGCGCCGGGCCGCAAGAACCGCGGCGCCGTTCAGGACGCCATGGTGTCGTGGGTCGATCTCGCTCCCACTCTGCTCGAGGCCGCGGGGGCGCCGCCGGCGGAAGACGGAGCCTTCGACGGTCGTTCCTTCCGCGCCGGTCTCGATGGTGCGCCACTGGCCGGGCGCGACGAGATCCACGCCTCCCATTCGCTCCACGAGATCACCATGTACTACCCGATGCGCGCGCTTCGCACCCGCACCCACAAGCTGATCGTCAACCTCGCCAGCCCGCTCCCCTTCCCCTTCGCCCTCGACCTCCACCAATCGCCGACCTGGATCGGCGCCCGCGCCTCCGGCGACGGTCGTTATGGTCCCCGCACGATCGAGCAGTTCGTCCACCGTCCGCGCTTCGAACTCTACGACCTGCGGACCGATCCCGACGAGGCCGTCAACCTCGCCGCCGATCCCGCCCACCGCGCCTTGCGCGACGAGCTCACGGCTCGTCTGCGGGCATTTCAGGAGCGCACACGAGACCCGTGGCGCCACAAGTGGGATTACGAGTGAACGCGGAGATCGGGAGTCCCCGCCCTACGGCACGACGTCCGCCCCCGCCCGCATCACTCGCGCGGAGACCAGCGCGCTCGAGCCCGCCATGAGCAGCGCGGCGAGCACCGGGTGGACGAGGCCCGCCGCCGCCAGGCCCATCCCGGCCGTGTTGTAGACGACGGCCAGGGCGATGTTGGCGCGGATCGTCCGCGTGACCTCGCGCGCCAGCCGCACCGCGCCCGGCAGTGCCGCGAGCCCGTCTCCCGGGATCACCGCGAGGGCGTTGCCGCGGGCCAGGTCGGCCCCGCCGCGGATCGCGACCGACATGTCGGCCGCGGCGAGCGCGGGAGCGTCGTTGAGACCGTCGCCGACGAAGAGCACCTCGCGTCCGCTCCCCTGCAGCTCGCGTACGCGCTCCGCCTTGGCGTCCGGCCCGAGCCCGACCTTGCGCGGGACCTCCGGCCAGGTGGCCTCGCCGAACGCCGGATCGCCGGTGAGGATCTCGACCTCCAGTCCGAGACGACGCAGCCTTCGGAAAACCTCTGCCGCCCCCGCGCGCGCCCGCTCCTCCAGCACGACCTCCGCTGCCGCCACCCCGTCGATCCGCACGAGCAGACGCCGCCGCGCCGCCTCGCCCCCGGCCGGGCCGGCGGCGACCTCGTGGATCCAGCCGGTGGAGGCATCCCGCACCTGTGCCGCGATCCCCCGCCCCGGGAGCAGGCGGAGCTCCTGCCGCGAGAAACCGTCCGCGACCTCCCCTCCGGCGAACGCGGAGCGCAGCGCGTCCGCGACCGGGTGGTCGATCCCCGCCTCGGCCGCGAGCACGGCCGCACGCAGGGCCGGGGCCGGCAACGGACCGCCCGGCAGGATCACGACCCGGTCCGCGACGAGTCCCGGCTCGCAGAGCGTTCCCGTCTTGTCGAAAAGCGCCACGCGCGCCTGGGCGAACCCGTCGATCGCGTCGCCGCTGCGCGCGACGACGCCCAGGCGCCCGAGCCGGACCATCCCCATCCAGACGCCCAGAGGCGTCGCAAGGCCGAGCGCGCACGGGCAGGCCACGACGAGCACCGAGAGCGCGTTCTCCACCGCCGCCACGAGGTCGGCGCGCATCCACCACCACGCGAAGGTCCCCAGGGAAACGGCCACGACCAGGGGGACGAAGCGCGCCGCCATCCGGTCGGCCGCGAGCAACAGGCGCGAGGGCCGGAGGCGCGCCTCCTCGATCGCCGCGATCATCGCGTCGAGCCGCCGGCTTCCGCCCGGAGCGGTCGCGCGGACGACGAGCGCCCCGTCGAGCGGTCGCATCCCGGCGAAGATCGGCGCACCCGGCCCCAGCGCCTCCGGCTGCGGTTCACCGGTCAGCGGAGTCGTCTGCACAAGCGCCTCGCCCGACTCGATGACGCCGTCGACGCAGACGATCCCCCCGGGATCGACCACCACGCGCGAACCGATCCCGACCGACGAGGCCTCCTCCTCCCGGCGCGAACCGTCCGCCGCGAGCACGATGCACCGCCCGTGGTCGGTGCGCAGCGTTTCCGCCTCGCGGAGCGCGCGCGCCCGCGAGCGCGCCCCCAGGAGCTTGCCCGCCGTGTAGATCGCGAGGAGGATCGCCACGAGCTCGTAGAAGACCGGGCCTTCGCGCCGCACCGAGGAAAACACCGAGACGCCGAAGGAGCCGGCGAGCGAGAGAAGGAAGAGCAGGTCGACGGTGACGCGCCCCCCGCGCAACGCCGCCAGGCATTCGCGCAGGAGCGGGCGGCCGAGCAGTGCGAAGACGCCGAGGGCGCTCGCGGCAAGTCCTCCATGCAGCACCCAGAAGGCCGCGCCCGTGGCCGGCGTCATGTTCGCCGCGAGCCCGAAGGCCATCCCCTGCCCGGCCACCACCAGCGCGATCGCGATCCGGACCCAGCCGCGGCTCCACGTCTCCGCCTCCGGTCCGATCCCGGGTTCGACGGCGGGAGGGAGGGAGGGGAGGTCGGTCGACACGCGACGAGCGAAAAGCCGGGCCGCGGCCCCGCCAACGCAAATGCGGATCCGGAACTTGCCGGCGATCGTGCGTAGCGCGAAGTTCGGCGCGTGATCCTCATCGTCATGGGCGTCTCCGGCAGCGGAAAGACCACCGTGGGCCGGCTCGTCGCACAACGCCTCGGGGCGGCGTTTCTCGACGCGGACGATTTCCACCCGGCCGCCAACGTCGCGAAGATGCGCGCCGGCACGCCGCTCACCGACGAGGATCGAGCGGGCTGGCTCGACCGCCTGCGGGCCGAGATCGAGCGCGCGCGCGCCGGGAAACGCACGCTCGTCCTCGCCTGTTCCGCCCTCCGCGAGTCGTACCGGGAGCGTCTCCGCGGGGCGGATACGGACGTCGTCTTCGCCCACCTGGAGGGGGACCGCGAGCTGATCGCCGCCCGGCTGGCCGCGCGCTCCGGCCACTACATGCCGGCGAGCCTGCTGGAGAGCCAGTTCGCCGCGCTCGAGCCCCCGACCGACGCGATCAACGTCCCGCTCGAGCTTCAGCCGGAGGCGGCCGCGACCGTTCTTCTCGAGCAGCTCGCGCGGCGCACCGTCCGCGAGCCGCGACCATGAGGGAGGTCCTGAATTCTCCGACGGGGTCTGCGTTGAGGACCGTGCCGGCAGGCCGCAAGGCGGGGAGGCGGGGGGTATCCTCGCAGAGGCCATC
>DAIPIQ010000164.1:0-9004 GCA_036770745.1 Opitutaceae bacterium
GGCCACCGTTTCCTCCGCCGTTTCCGCGGGAGCGGGCGCAGGAGCTTCCTCGACGACCGGTTGCTCCAGCGTTTCCTCCGGAACGACCGGCGCGGATTCTTCGACGACCGCCTCGACCTCCGGGACATCGCCGGGCGCGGCGGCCTGCGGGGAGGGCGGCTCCGCGACCGCCTCCGACGCGGCGGTCTCCTCGGCGACGGCCGGGAGGGCTTCGGAAACCACTTCCGCAGGCTCGTCGAGCGCGGGCTCCACGACTTCGCCCGTGGGCGTCACGGCCACCGGCGCGGCCACCGCCGCCTCGATCGGCGCCGGCGTCGCCTTGAAGCCGATCCAGAGGCGGTTCTTCTCCACCTTCACATCGTTCACCGCCGCCCACGCCTCGCGGGCGTCCGCGGCAGGCTCGAAGACCGAGGCGACGGCCCCGTAGATGCGACGCGAGATCGCGTTGATCGGGACCGGACACGAACCCACGTAGAGCCGCGAAGGCACGAAGGCGAAGCCGCCGTCCGTTTCGACGAACGCGCCCTTCGCATGGACGACGATCTTGCGTTTGTATGAACCGAGAAACGTGAGCTGCGACACCGCGCCGACCTCGGCGTCCGAACCGGCGAAGCGGAAGACCGGCATGCCCAATTCGAACTCCGCCGGCGGCACGCTCCACTTCCGCACGCGATCCACCCCGGCGTAGGTCGAGGCGATCCAGCGGTTGAGGTCCCCCTCCGGCACCTCGACGCCACGGGTGTCGCGCGCGGCGAACGCCTTCACCCGCTCCGCAAACGTCGACTGCCGCACCTGTCGCTGACTTCCGGATACGTAGACGACCTCATGGCGCGCCGGCGGCGGCGCGTCGGCCGCCGCGACCGGGGGCGCATCGACGACCGGGACCGGCTTGAGCGCCAGCCACACGACCGCGAGGAAGAGACCGAGCGCGACGCCGACGAAGCCGTCGACGATCATCGAGACGGCCCCGGGTTCTTCGTTCTTCCTGCGGGAAAAGATCATGGCGGGAAAAGTCAGCCGGTCCTGGCCGGGGCCGCGGGCGCGGGTGATGGCGACGAGGGAGCGGCCGCGGGTTCGGCCTTCGCCGGCTTCGTCTCGCCGCCCTCCTTGGGCGCGGGGGCGCGCTTGTAGTCGGTTTCGTAGAAGCCCGTTCCCTTGAAGATGATCCCGGCGCCGCGGCCGATGAGCCGCTTCAGCCCGGACTCGCCGCACTTCGGGCAGAGCACCAGCGGGGCGTCGCGCATCGACTGCACCACTTCGATCACTTCATCGCACGCGCGGCATGCGTATTCGTACGTCGGCATCCAACCTCCTTAACGGTCCAGCCTGCTTTGCCCTGAAGCGCCGGACCGGGAGGCGGCTTCGGTCTGGTGGAAGATGAGCGCGTAGTAGTGGAACACCACCACGCCGCCCGTAAACAAAGCGTAAGGCAGCACCGGGAGCAGCACGACGAGCAGCCCGATGTAGGCGAGCGTCGGGATGACGAAGCGGCCCTTCGTCGCGACGACCATCCGGAAGAGCGCGGGGAACCGGAAGGCGTCGTTGAAATCCCAGCGGCGCTGGTAGCGGTAGAGGCTCGCGGCCGTGAGCGGCGGGGCGAGGATCGAGATCGGCACGAGCGGCAGGTAGAGGAACTGGGAGAAGGCCCAGAAGAACGGCAGCCCTTGGAACAGCCAGCTCAGCAATCCCGCGAACGCCCAGGCCAGGAAGATCGGCACGGCGGTGAGCACGACGAGCAGCAGGAGGAAGCGCAGGCCGTCGACGAAGAGCCCGCGCCAGTCGTCCCAGTCGGGCAGGTCGGGCAGGCGCCCCTGCCGCCCCTGTTCGGCGACCCGGTAGATGTAGCCGAGCGCGAGCGGCGGAACGACCAGCAGGATCGTGCCGACGAGCGTCTTGATGAGCCACGACGAGTCGGCGAAGACGCGCCTCGATACTTGCTCCAGAGTCACCATTCCCGATCGTTGCAGAACGGCGCGAACGTATGGCAAGCACCTCCGACTTCAAAGACAAACTCTCCCGCCTCCAGGCCGAGGTCGAGGCGGGCCTGCACGCGCTGCTCCCGGCGGCCGGGACGCGACCCTCGCGCCTTCACTCCGCGATGCGCTACAGCCTCGAGGCGGGCGGGAAACGCCTCCGCCCGGTCCTGACGCTCGCGCTCGCCGAGCTCCACGGTCGCCGCGCCGCCGCACTCCCCGCCGCCGTGGCGATCGAGTGCATCCACACCTACTCGCTCATCCACGACGACCTCCCGGCGATGGACGACGACGATCTGCGCCGCGGACGGCCCACCTGTCATCGCCGCTTCGACGAACCCACCGCCATCCTCACCGGCGACGCGCTGCTGACGTTCGCCTTCCAGCTTCTCGGCGACGCCTACGCGGAGGACCCCGCGATCGCCGTCGCACTCGTCCGCGAGGTGGCCCGCGCCGCCGGGAGCGAGCGACTCATCGGCGGACAGATGGAGGACATCGCCGCCGAGGGCCGCGCGAGCTCGGCCGAGGAGGTGGCGTTCATCCACGAGGGCAAGACGGCGGCACTCCTCACCGCCGCGATCGTCGCCGGAGGGATCGTCGGTGGGGCGTCGCCCGGCGAACTCGATGCGATGCGCATGCTCGGACGCCACCTCGGGGCGGCCTTTCAGATGATCGACGACATCCTCGACGCGACCGCGACCACCTCGGCCCTCGGAAAGACCGCGGGCAAGGACGCGCGCGCCGGCAAGGCCACGGTTGTCCGCGTCCACGGCCTCGAGGCCTCGCGGAAGCTCGCGGCGGACCACTCGCGATCCGCGCGCGAGGCCTGCGCACGGCTTCCGGGCGAGACGGTGTTCCTTGCGGGCCTGATCGACTGGCTGGAAAACCGCGCGAGCTGACCGCCGCCCGCTCGCGGGGCCGGCCGTCAGCTCAGTTTCTGACCGGCGCGGACGAGGTCCACGAACGACTTCGCCTCGAGTGCAGCCCCGCCGATGAGCCCGCCGTCGATGTCCTCCTGCGCGAGCAGCTCGGGGGCGTTGGAGGGCTTCATCGAGCCGCCGTAAAGGATGCGGATCCGCTGGGCGGCGGGCTTGCTGAAACGCGATCCGAGCCAGCCGCGGATGAAGCCGTGGACCTCCTGCGCCTGTTCGGGCGAGGCGGTGCGGCCGGTGCCGATCGCCCAGACGGGCTCGTAGGCGAGCACGATGTTCGTCGCGCCCTCGGCGTCGATGCCGGCGAGACCACCCTCGAGCTGCGTGCGCACGACCTCGAGGGTCCGCCCCCCGTCGCGCTCCGCGAGGGTCTCGCCGATGCAGAGGATGGGTTTGAGCAGGCTGCGATTCGCGGCGACGACCTTGGCGTTGATCCCGGCGTCCGCCTCGCCGAAGAGCGCGCGGCGCTCGCTGTGCCCGAGGATGACGTGGGTCGCGAAATGGTGCCGGAGCATCTCGGCGGAGATCTCGCCGGTGAACGCTCCGGAGGGCTGCGCGCTCATGTTCTGCGCGCCCAGCTTCACCGCCGATCCCTCCAGCGCGCGCGCCACGCTCTCGAGCGCGGTGAAGGGCGGGCACACGACCACGTCGACATCGGACTGCTGGCCGACCTCGGCGATGATGTCGCGCACGAGGGCCACGCCCTCGGCGGCGGTCTTGTTCATCTTCCAGTTGCCGGCGATGAGGAATTTGCGGGATTTCATTTGAAGAGGGCTGCGGGCGGCGAGCAGATGCGCGGGCGACGGGGATGCCAACCATTCTCCGTGCCAAACGACGGAGCCCGGGCCGGCGTCACGATTCCAGGAAGGCGACTCCGGGGAGCTTCTTCCCTTCGAGGAACTCGAGACTGGCGCCGCCGCCGGTGGAGCAGTGCGTGACCTTGTCGGTGACCTTGAACTTCTTCGCCGCCGTCGCGGTGTCGCCGCCGCCGACGACGGTCGTCGCTCCGCGCGCGGTGGCTTCGGCGATCGCCTCGGCCATCGCCCGCGTCGCGCCGGCGAACTTGTCGAACTCGAATACGCCCGCCGGCCCGTTCCATACGATCGTGCGGGAGGAAAGGATCGCGCGCCGGTAGAGCTCGATCGACTGCGGGCCCGCGTCGAGCCCCTGCCAGCCGGCGGGGATGCCCGTCGCGTCGGTGGCGGGCCGGGTGTCGGCGTCGGGCGCGAACCGGTCCGCGCAGACGTAGTCGACCGGGAAGATCAGCTCGACGCCGCGCCGCCGGGCGGTGGCGACGAGTTCGCCCACGATCTCCGCCCCGGCCGGATCGAAGAGGCTGGCCCCGATCTCCATGCCGTCGACGACCTTCTTGAAGGTGTAGGCCATGCCGCCGCCGATGATGAGGCGGTCGGCCTTCTCGAGGAGGTTCTTGATGAGCGGGATCTTGTCGGCGATCTTCGCGCCGCCGAGGATCGCGAGGAGCGGGCGCTCGGGGTTGTCGACGACCCGCGCGAAGGCCCGGAGCTCCGCCTCCATCAGGAAACCCGCGGCCTTCTCGGGCAGGGCGACGCCCACCATCGAGGAGTGCGCGCGGTGCGCGGTGCCGAAGGCGTCGTTGACGTAGACGTCGCCGAGGCGGCTCAGGCTGGCGCGGAACTCCGCGACGCGCGCGGGATCGGCCTTCACGGAGGAGCCGTCCTCACCCTTCACCTTGCCCTCCTCTTCGATGTGGAAGCGGAGGTTCTCGAGGAGCAGCACCCGCCCCGGCTGGAGCACCGAGGCCGCCCGCTCCGCGACCGGGCCCACGCAGTCCTCGACGAACTCCACCGGCCGGCCGAGCAGCCGGGCAAGCTCGTCGGCGACCGGTCGCAGGCTGAACTTTTCCACCCGGCGACCGTCGGGCCGCCCGAGGTGCGACATGAGGACGACGGAGGCGCCTTGATCGAGCGCATGCCGGATCGTGGGCAGGGCCGCCGTGATGCGCTGCGTGTTGGTGATCGCCCCGCTCTGCTTGTCCTGCGGGACGTTGAAGTCGACGCGCATGAGGACGCGTTTTCCGGAGAGCGAGAGGTCGCGGATGGATCGGAAGGGCATCGGGAATCGAAGGTCGGAAAAGGAAAAGGGCCGGAGGCCGGGTTCGTGCGGCGTCCCGGCCCTCGGGAGAAGCTGGCGGCCCGACTCAGAGGGCGGCGGCGATCTTCCTGGCGAGGTCGACGACGCGGTTCGAGTAACCCCACTCGTTGTCGTACCAGCTCACCAGCTTGAAGAACCGGCTGTTGAGCTCCACGCCGGAACCGGCGTCGAAGATCGACGAGTGTTTGTCGTGGATGAAGTCGCTGGAGACGACTTCGTCGGAGGTGTAGGCGAGGATGCCCTTCAGGTAGGTTTCCGAGGCTTTCTGCATCGCCGCGCAGATCTCCTTGTAGGAGGTCTCGCGCGTCGAACGGAAGGTGAGGTCGACCACCGAAACCGTCGGGGTCGGCACGCGGAAGGCCATGCCGGTGAGCTTGCCCTTGACCTCCGGGCAGACGAGCGCGGTGGCCTTGGCGGCCCCGGTCGTGGAGGGGATGATGTTCTGCGCCGCGGTGCGCCCGCCCTTCCAGTCCTTGCGGGACGGGCCGTCCACCGTCTTCTGCGTCGCGGTGTAGCTGTGAACGGTGGTCATCAGGCCTTCCTCGATCCCGAAACCCTCGCGGAGGAGGACGTGGACGATCGGCGCGAGGCAGTTCGTGGTGCAGGAGGCGTTGGAGATGATCGAGTGCTTCGCGAGGTCGAGCTTGTCGTCGTTCACGCCCATCACGACCGTGATGTCCTCGCCCTTGGCGGGGGCCGAGATGATGACCTTCTTCGCGCCCGCGGCGATGTGCCCCTTCGCCTTCTCGGCCTCGGTGAAGAGGCCGGTGGACTCGATCACGAGGTCGACCCCGAGCTTCGCCCAGGGCAGCTCCGCCGGGCTCTTCGCGCTGACCACGAGGATCTCCCGACCGTCGACCACCAGCACGTCGTCGTCGGCCTTGTCGGCGGAGGACTTTTTCGACGAAACCGTGCCCGCGAAACGCCCCTGGGTGGAGTCGTACTTGAGCAGGTAGGCGAGGTTGTCCGCCGGGACGATGTCGCCCACCGCCACGACGTCGAGGGTCTTGCCGAGCAGGCCCTGTTCGACGAGAGCGCGGAAAACGAGGCGACCGATGCGGCCGAAACCATTGATTGCGACTTTGACTGCCATGTGCGTGAGGACTGGTTGTTTTCTGGTGGAGACGAGGTCCCGTGCAGGAGCCGGATTTCGGAAGGCCGGACGCCGCCGCAGGGACTTTTCAGTGGATGCGGCTGAATTTCGGAATGCAACCGATAAACCGGGTCCGTTTCCCGCGAAAACCGGCGCGGCGCCTCGTTGTCACCGAAGCGACCGGGCCGACGAACCGGGTTGAAGCGCGTCCCCGCTCCGCGGATGGTGCGGAGGAGTCCGCATGAAGATCCTCGTCGCCATGTCCGGTGGAGTGGACAGCGCCGTCGCCGCCCTGCTCCTCGCGCGGTCCGGTGTGCAGGTCGTCGGCGCGTACATGAAGAACTGGATCAACGAGGACGGGATCGCCGGCGACTGTCCGTGGCGGCAGGACATCGAGGACGCCCGGGCGGCCGCGGAGGCGATCGGGATCGAGTTCCGCGTCGTCAACCTCATGCGCGAGTACCGCGCCCGCGTCGTCGATCACCTGCTCGGCGGCTACGACCGCGGCGAGACGCCCAACCCCGACGTGCTGTGCAACCGCGAGATCAAGTTCGGGGTCCTGCGCGACCACGCCCGGCGTGAGGGGTTCGATGCGCTCGCCACCGGCCACTACGCGATCCGCCGCGAGGCGCCGGGCGGCGGGTTCGCGCTCCACGAGGGGGCCGACTCCGCCAAGGATCAGAGCTACTTCCTCGCGCTGCTCACGCCGGCGCAGATCGTGGCCGCGCGTTTCCCGATCGGCCACCTGCGCAAGCCCGAGGTGCGCGCACTCGCCGCCGCCGCCCGCATGCCCAACGCCGCCAAGAAGGACAGCCAGGGGATCTGCTTCATCGGCAGGGTCCGGATGCACGACTTCCTCCGCCAGTACCTGCCCGACAAACCCGGCGAGATCGTCCGCGCGACCGACGGGGCCGTGCTCGGGACCCATCGCGGGCTCCATCTCTACACGATCGGCCAGCGGCGCGGCATCGGAGTCCCGTCCAACACCGACCACGAGAACTTTGTGGTGGTCGGTCGCGACATGGCGGCCAACCGGCTGCTCGTCGCCTTCGAAGGCGCGGACGCCCCGGGACTCTGGTCGCGCGAGGTCGTCGTCGCCGGGGTGAGCCACGCCGGAGCGCCGATCGACGCGCGGCGCGAGCTGCTCGCCCGGGTGCGTTATCGCGACCCGAAGATCCCGGCGCTTTTCGAGCCGCTCGACGGAGGACGTGCCCGCGTGGTCTTCGCCGAGCCGCAGCGCGCGCTCGCGGTCGGTCAGGTCCTGGCGCTCTACGACGGGACGCGCGTCCTCGGCGGCGCGGTCTTCGCCGAGGTCCGCCCGATCGTCGCGGCGCCTCAGGACGCGCTCGCGACGAGGCTCGGTCCAGGGACGAACACGCCGTCGATGAGCACGAGCCTGGGATGTTCGGGCACGCCCGACTCGGCGCGGTTGATCTGATCGATCACGAGGTCGGCGGCCGCGGCCCCGACGAGCCGGTTGTTCGGATCCATCCCCGCCCAGTCGCGCAGCTTGGGGTTCCACTCGAGATGGATCAGCGCCACCCTGCCGCGCACGAGGTGCCTGGTCCCCGCCAGCCAGGCCCGCGGTTCGAGACGGTCGGTGAGGATCACGTCGGGCTCGGCCGACTTCACCCATTTCAAGAAGGCCTTCGGGTCCGGCTTCGCGAGCAGCAGCGGCGGCAGCCGGGCCGCAACCGCGCCGCGCGCGTCCTCCACGCCCGCGAGGAATCCGCTCGAGTAACAGCGCCGCAGGCCCCGGTCCTCGTGATCGAGCAGCACGATCCCGGGTCGCCTCCGGCCGGCGGCGAGCGCCCGGACCACCGCGGCCCGGGCGTTCTCGAAGCGATCGGTCGACGCCCGGGGCAGGGCCGGTTCGGTCCGCTCGAAGCCGACGCCGGCGAGTGCGAAGTCGCGGAGGAACTCCGGATGCCCGGGAAACAACGCCGCCGGCTCCGGCGTGGCCGCGAGGATGACGCCCTGGATCCCGCGTGAACGGAGGATCCCGTGGAGCCGCCCCGGCTTCAGCCCCGGCTCGTCCGACCAGAACTCCTCGACGCCATAACCCGCCTGGTCGGCCCGCTCGCGGATGCCGCGCCGCAACTCGTCGTGGCCCGGCAGGTCGAAGAGCGTCCGGTTGGGCGAGCAGTTGATCAACGCGAAGCTCGCCACGGTTCGCGAGCCCCGGCCGGCCCGCAGACGGGCCATGACGTTCGCGACGACCGGGTCCTTGCGGTAGCCGAGGCTCGTCGCGACAGACTGGATACGCCGCCGCGTCGCGACCGCCAGACGCGGATCGTCGCGCAGGGCCATCGAGACGGCGGCCTTGCTCACGCCGGCGGCCTCGGCGACGAGTTGCATGCTCGAGCGGCGGGTCATGACGACTCCGAGGTGGGACACGCGGTGCGCGCTTGCAAACTCAACCTCGCGCCGGAATCGGACGGTCCGTTTTCGTTCCGCTTGGGCCTCGAGGGAAATCGGACACTCCTGTCGGCACGTGACCGCTCCGGGGACCCCTCCCGGCGATCTCCCCCACCCCTCCAACCTCCGCCCAACCCGTCCGCATCCATGAGACCCCTCCCCGGCCTCTCGGGCCTCGTCCGCCGCTTCGTTCTTTTCCCCGCCCTCGCCCTCGCCGCCGCCGCGCCGTCCGTCGTCGCCCAGTCCGGGACCGGCACGATCGCCGGCCGCGTCCAGAACGCCACCAACGGATCCTACCTCAACAACGCCCGCGTCTGGATCCGGGGCACCCCGCAACAGGTCTTCACCGACGAGTTCGGTGACTTCCGCATCGCCGGGGTCGCGGCCGGAGCGGTCGTCGTGGAGGCGGGCTTCACCGGCCTCGGCACGCAGTCGCGCGAGCTCGTCGTCAACCC
>DAIPIQ010000165.1:0-8870 GCA_036770745.1 Opitutaceae bacterium
TCGAGCTCGGGGTCGGCGGCGTGCTCGCGGGTCTCGCGCGTCGCACCGACAAGGCCTGGCCGGTGCGCTGCATCGCCGAGTTCGCCGACCTCGCCGCCTGATCCGCCGCCCAACCGACCCGCCCGACTCCAACCCACGAATGTCCGTCGCGCTCAAGCGAAACTTCTGCATCATCGCCCACGTCGATCACGGGAAGACGACCCTCTCCGACCGGCTGCTTGAGTACACGAACACCGTGTCGCAGCGCGTGATGACCGATCAGCACCTCGACTCGATGGACCTCGAACGCGAGCGAGGGATCACGATCAAGAGCCATCCGGTCACGATGACCTATCCGGCGAAGGACGGGAAGGTCTACCAGCTCAACCTCATGGACACGCCCGGCCACGTGGACTTCTCCTACGAGGTCTCGCGCAGCCTCGCCGCCTGCGAGGGAGCCCTGCTCCTGATCGACGCGGCCCAGGGCGTGGAGGCGCAGACCGTGGCCAACGCCCACCTCGCCTTTCAGCAGAACCTCCGCGTCATCCCCGTCATCAACAAGATCGACCTGCCCAGCGCGAATCTCGAGGTCTGCACCCGCCAGCTCGAGGAGATCCTCGCGATCCCGGCCGAGGAGGCGATCCTCGCCAGCGGCAAGGCCGGCATCGGGATCGAGGAGATCCTCGAGGCGATCGTCACCCGGCTCTCGCCGCCGCGCGACGCCGACCACCCGGCGCTCCGCGTCCTCGTGTTCGACTGCGTCTATGATCCGTACCGGGGCGTGATCATCTACGTGCGCTCTTGTTCGGGCGGCGTGAAGGCCGGCGACATGGTGATGATGATGAGCGACGGGAGCCGCACCGAGGTGAAGGAGGTCGGCGTCTTCACTCCGAAGATGCAGCGCACCGACTCGCTCGAGCCCGGCGACGTCGGTTACCTCGTCTGCAACATCAAGAACGTCGCCGACATCCGGATCGGCGACACCATCACCTCGGCCACCCATCCCGCCAAGGAGATGCTCCCCGGCTTCAAGGTCGTGCGTCCGATGGTCTTCAGCGGGATCTACCCGCTCGAGACGAACAACTACGAGAAACTCAAGGCGAGCCTCGGGCGCCTCCGCCTCAACGACGCCGCCTTCGTCTATCAGTCCGAGTCGTCGATCGCGCTCGGCTTCGGCTTCCGCTGCGGCTTCCTCGGCCTGCTCCACATGGAGATCATCCAGGAGCGGATCCGGCGCGAATACGACGTCGACATCATCTCCACCTATCCGAGCGTGGTCTACAAGGTGCGGCTCGGGAACGGCGAGGTGATCGAGGTCGACAACCCGATCAACCTCCCGGACCCCAGCTCGATCGAGGAGCTCTACGAACCGACGATCAAGGCCGCGATCCACATCCCCAACACCTGCCTCGGCGACATCCTCGCCTTGATCATGGAAAAGCGGGGGACGTGCGACCACACCGACACCCTCGACGCCACCCGGGTCATGCTCAGCTGCACCCTCCCGCTCAACGAGATCCTCGTCGATTTCAACGACCGTCTCAAGAGCATCACCCGCGGCTACGGTTCGATGGATTACGAGCTCGGCGAATACGCCGCCTCGGACCTGGTCAAGATGGACATCCTCGTGAACGGAGACCCCATCGAGGCCTTCGCCACGATCGTCCACCGCGACAAGGCCCAGCAGCGCGGCCGCGAGATCTGCGAGCGCCTCGCCGAGATCATCCCGCCACACCTCTTCACGATCGCCGTCCAAGCCGCCATCGGCGGCAAGATCATCGCGCGCGACAGCGTCCGCGCCACCCGCAAGGACGTGACCGCGAAATGCTACGGCGGCGACATCTCGCGGAAGCGAAAACTCCTCGACAAGCAGAAGGAGGGTAAGCGCAAGATGAAGCAGATCGGCCGCGTCTCCATCCCTCCCGACGCGTTCATCCAGGTCCTGAAGAACAACTGAAACCCTTCGCATGATCGGCCTGTTCTCCTCCGAGAAACGACGCGCGCGCCGCGATGCGGACAACTGGCTGCACCTCGCCGAAAAGATCCGGCATTTCCGACGGGACGAGCTGCCGCCGCAGGAACTGCAGGCGATCCAGCAGGCCTCGAACGAACTGGGCAACCGCCTCCGCGAGAAGGCCGACGTCGGCCGGCTCAAGCTCGCGATGGAGCGGCTCGAGGGCTGCCTCCGCCGCTCCGGCGGGATGCACTACCCGAAGTCGACGCTCGCGGACTACGCCGAGTTCTTCCTCGTCGCGGCGATCCTCTTCCTCGGGATCCGCACCTTCTTCATCCAGCCCTTCAAGATCCCGACCAACTCGATGTGGCCGTCCTACTACGGGATGACGGCAGAGGTCCATCGGGATGCCGCGGAGGAACCGGGCGCGCTCGGCCGGCTCTTCCGTTTCGCGGCGTTCGGGGCCGTCTCGCGGCGGGTGGACGCGCCGGTCGACGGGGAGGTCCGCATCCCGATCACGGCCGGTTTCGACGGCCGGTTCGAGGCTCCCTTCCGGGAGGTCCGCGTCCGCCGCTGGCTCGTCCTCCCGGCGGTGGGGAAGGAGTACACGCTCTTCGTCGGGACCGCGCCGACCACCGTCACCGTGCCCGCCGACTTCCAGTTCGAGAAGGTCCTGCAGGAGGCCTTCCCGACCGCGGTCGCGAACCTCGCGGGAGGCGGTCGCATGATTCTGAATACGGGGCGGCGCGTGCGCGCCGGCGAGCGCGTGCTCTCCTTCGACATCCTCACGGGGGACCAGCTCTTCGTCGACCGCCTCAGCTACCACTTCGTCCGCCCGAAGGTGGGCGACGGCTTCGTCTTCCGCACCGGCAACATCCGCGGGATCGAGCCGCCGGCGGAGTATTCCGACAAGTTCTACATCAAGCGCCTCGTCGGCCTGCCCGGCGACACGCTGGAGATCCGAGCTCCGGTGCTCCTGCGCAACGGCCGGCCGATCGAAGGGGCGAAGGCGTTCGCGCGCAACGCCCGCAAGGAGGGCCTCTACGCGGGCTACACCAACTGGATGTCGCTCGCCGAGGGGAAGACCGTCACGGTGCCGCCCGATTCGTTCTACACGATGGGCGACAACTCTTCGAACAGCTCGGACAGTCGCCGGTGGGGCTTCGTCCCGGCGGCGGACGTCGTGGGGCGGCCGCTCTGGATCTACTACCCGTTCACCCGCCGCTGGGGACCGGCGCAGTAGCGTCCGGGTCTTCGCCGGAGCCGGCGCGGCGGGGGAAATCCGCCTTGCGGGGGCCCGGGGCGGGTGGCAGACCCGTGCGTTTCCCCTCTCCCGGATGAAACTCTGGTCGCAAACCTACATTCCCACGCTCAAGGAAAGCCCGGCCGAGGCCGAGATCGCCTCCCACCGGCTCCTCCTGCGCGCGGGGCTCGTGCGCAAGCTCGGCGGCGGCCTCTACACCTTCCTGCCTCTCGGCCTGCGGGCGCTGGAGAAGGTCAAGGCGATCTGCCGCGAGGAGATGGAGGCGGGCGGCGCGATCGAGCTGCTCATGCCGCACCTGCACCCCGCGGAGAACTGGCGCAACGGGCCGCGTTGGGACGCCGTGCGCGAGGTGATGTTCGCCGCGGGCAGCGCGTCCGCCGCCGCGCGGCCGCCGGCCGAGCCGCAGTTCGTCCTCGGTCCGACCCACGAGGAGATCATCACTCCGCTCGTCGCCGACGAGCTCTCCAGCTACCGCGACCTGCCGCGGAATTTCTTCCAGATCCAGACGAAGTTCCGCAACGAGATCCGCCCGCGCTACGGCCTCATGCGCAGCCGGGAGTTCGTCATGAAGGACGGCTACAGCTTCGACGCGACCGACGAGGGCGCGAGTGAGAGCTACCGGCGGATGGAGGCGGCCTACCGGCGCTTCTTCACCCGCTGCGGGCTGCGCTTCCTCGCGGTCGAGGCCGACACCGGCGTGATGGGCGGGAGTTTTTCGCACGAGTTCATGGTCCCCGCGGAGGTCGGCGACGACGACGTGGTCTACTGCGAGGAGAGCGGCTATGCGGCCAATCGCGAGAAGGCCACGAGCGCGCTGGTTCCGAAGGACCTCGCCGACGCGGCCGCCGCCGGTGCGGTGGAGGGCTTCCCGACCCCGGGGGTGACGACCATCGCCGGGCTCGCCCGCGAGCCGCACAACGTCCCGGCGACCGTCCAGTTCAAGACGCTCGTCCACATGGGCGACGGGCGGCCGTTCCTCGTGATCCTCCGCGGCGAGGACGAGCTGGAGGAGGCGAAGCTGGGCGCGCTCGGCTTCAAGCTCACCCGCCCCGCGACTCCCGAGGAGATCGTCGCGGTGCTGGGCGCGCGCCCGGGCAGCCTGGGGGCCGTGCGCGGGACGATCCGCGACGAGGCCGCCCTGGCGGGCGTCTTCGCCGACCACGCCGTGCGCCTGATCGGCAACGGCGTCACCGGGGCCAACCAGGACGGCGTGCACCTCCGCAACGTCAACGTCGCCCGCGATCTCGCGGTGACGCGCTTCGGCGACTTCCGGCGGGTGCGCGAGGGCGAGCCCTGCCCGCGTTCGGGGCGGCCGCTCCGGATCGCACGGGGCATCGAGGTGGGGCACCTCTTCAAGCTCGGCGTCAAGTACTCCGAGGCGTTCGGCGCGTTCTACACCGACGACCAGAAGGCGAAGCATCCCATGGTGATGGGCTGCTACGGCATCGGGATCAGCCGCACGCTTCAGGCCATCCTCGAGCAGGGCCACGACGGCGACGGCATCGTCTGGCCGTGGGCGGTGGCGCCGTACCACGTCCTGATCTGCGTGCTCGACCCGCAGTTGCCGGAGGCGATGGAACTCGCCGCGCGCCTCGCCCGGGCTGCGGAGGCGGCCGGGGCCGACGTGCTCGTCGACGACCGCGCCGAGCGCCCGGGGGTGAAGTTCAAGGATGCCGACCTGATCGGCGTGCCGCTGCGGCTGACCGTGAGCAGCCGCGGCTTGAAGGAGGGCGTCGTCGAGGTAAAGTGGCGCTCGGAAAAGCAGTTCGCCAAGGTCGCGATCGCGGACGCCGAGGGGAGCGTGCGCGAGTGCGTCGCCCGCGGCGCCGCCGGCTCCGTTTCATGACCGTCGCCCAAGCCCGCACGACCGTCCTCCCCGAGACCGGGACCAAGGCGGTGACCGCCCTCGAGGACCTGTGGCGGGTGGTGGTGCTCAACGATCCGGTCAACCTGATGTCCTACGTGATCCTCGTGTTCCGTCGGGTCTTCGGTTTCGACGAGGAAAAGGCGCGGGCGCACATGCTGGAGGTCCACGAAAAGGGCCGGTCGATCGTGTGGACAGGAGAACGGGAAAAGGCCGAGGCCTACGTCTACACCCTCCACGAGTGGCACCTCTCGGCGATCCTGGAGAAACATGAAGCGCATTGAGGTCAGTCTCAACCTGGGGGTCGTCGCCCCGTTGCTGGACTTCATCAAGCCGATCGTCGCCCGCCTCGAACACGAGACCGCGTTCGCTCCGGAAATGGCCGGCGTGGACCGGGAGCTCGAGGGCGTCTGGCGCGAGGGGTTGATCCACACCCAGGTGAGCGACTGCCGCGTCCTTCTCGGGGTGTTCGACGCGGACTTCTTCAACTCGGGAGGCATCCTTCTCCACGAGGAGAACGCCGATCCGATCCTGCGCGCCGC
This sequence comes from Opitutaceae bacterium, assembly GCA_036770745.1. GTDB lineage: Bacteria > Verrucomicrobiota > Verrucomicrobiia > Opitutales > Opitutaceae > DAIPIQ01. Next base: position 5,604 of record DAIPIQ010000165.1, read on the forward strand.
GTCGGCGGTGCGCCTCAAGCTCCGGGAGCGCGAACTTGCGGACGTCCCGGATGCGCTCCTGGAGTCGGGCGAGGTCGACCTCGAGACGCTCGCGGCGCCGGCCCGCACCGCCCTCGCGACCTACCTCTTCCTCGCGACGCTCCAGGAGATCATAATCAAACACCTCGGGCCCTGAAGCATGCCTCGGGTTGCATGCGGTTTCTGCGGGCTGCCCTTCTCCGTGCGGTCCACCGGCGCGGGGGTCACGCACTACTGTTGCTCGGGTTGCGCGCTCGCCAGCCGGATCCCCTTGGCGGAGGGGGCGCTGCCGATCAGCACGGGCCTCGTGGTGGCGCTCGTCCTGGGGTTCGGCTTGTTCAACCAACTCCTCTTCGCCGCCCTCGGTCTCGCGGTCGCGGGCGAGGGCCGGCCCGAGGCGGGGCTGCGTCTGTGCCTCGTTTCGGTCGGCGTCGGCCTGCTGCTCGTCGCGGCCGTCGTCGGGCTCACGATCCTCTCGCGGGCACGGCGCTGGAGCGACGGCGTCGTTCTCGCGGGAGCGCTGCTCGCGGCCGGGTGGGGTGCTCCGGCCGTGGCGGGCGGGCGGCTCCCGGCCGTGCTCGCGCCGCTGGCGGCGAATCTCGGGCTGGCCGCGTGGCTCGCCCGGGGCTGGGCGCGCCGTGCGTGGGCCGTGGGGAAAAAAGCGTAAACCCGGCGGCGGACCGGGCTTCGGATTTGACCGTTCGGAAGGGTGGGGCAGGGTGTTCGCGCGCCCTGCAGTGTTCGAGGTGCAGACGATTACGCTCTTTGCCTACTTATCATTTTGGGAGCCGACCCCTGGCGGGAAGATGTTCGGCCGTTCATCGGAAAACAGACATCCGACAGGAAGTTCCCACCTTAACGAAAACAGGACCAAGGGCCTGTAGGCACACGGCACAGCGTGGGGCGCAACCTCGCTTTCCAGAGGCGCCGATCGAGCGATCGGCGCCTCTCTTTTTTCGTCCGGCCGCGAAGGGCTTTTCCGTTGAGCGGGGCGGGGACGGCGGCCAACGTTCGGCCCGATGAGCGCGCTCACCTACCAGATCCTGCACGTCGGCGGCGTGCTCCTCATGTTCGGCCTCACGTTCTCGTGCTTCGCCGCCCCGCGGCCCGAGCGCAAGCGGTTGATGCTCTCGATCACAGGCCTGCTCGCGGTGGTCGTGCTCGTGGGCGGATTCGGTCTGGTCGCGCGACTCCACGGCAACCAGTTCACCGGCTGGATGGTGGCGAAGATCGTGGTCTGGCTCGCCGTCGCGGCGATGGGCGGGATCGCGTTCCGCCGGCCGCACTTCGCGGGTTTGTTCGCGTGGATCACCGCGATCCTCGGGCTGATCGCCGTCGTCCTCGTCTACACCCGGCCCTCTATCTTCGGGTTCTGACCGGGCGGCCGGGCGCGAGGAGCTGCTCCGCGTGCGCCAGCGCCGAAGCGGAGGCGCGATCGCCCAGCATCCGTGCGAGCTCGGAGATCCGGGCCTTTCGCGTCTCGTGGATCGGCCGGATCGTGACGACGGCGCGCTCGCCGCGCTGGTCCTTCTCGACGACGAGGTGACGCGTGCCGAGCGCCGCGACCTGGGGCAGGTGGGTGACGCAGAGCACCTGGTGGCGCTCCGCGATGCCCGCCATCTTCTCGCCGACGACGCGGCCGATCTCGCCGCCGACGTTGGCGTCGACCTCGTCGAAGACGAGGACGGGGATGTCGTCCACCTCGGCGAGGACCGCCTTGAGCGCGAGCATCACGCGGGCGAGCTCGCCGCTGGAGGCGATGCGGGCGAGGGGCATCGGAGGCTCGCCGACGTTGGGTGCGAAAAGGAGCTCGGGGCGCGCGTCGCCATGCGGCCGGAGGCCGGGCTCGGGCACGAAGTCGAGCTGGAGCGAGGCCTTGGCGAAGCCGAGCTCGCCGAGGATCGTCGTGGCGCGCCGGGTGAGGGTTTTCCCCGCCTTCTCCCTGGCCTGCCGCAGGGAGGCGGCGAGCTCCCGGCAGCGGGCCTCGAGGGCCGTGGCCTGCACACGAAGGCGCTCGAGCGCGCCTTCGATGTCGCCCTGCTCGGCGAGTCTTCGCCGGAGGTGGTCGCGCGCGGCCAGGATGGCGGAGGTGGTCGGCCCGTGTTTGCGCCGCAGGTCGAGCAGGGTCGCCATCTTCGCCTCGAGGTCGGCGGCCTCGCGGGCGTCGAAGGCGAGCTCGCCCGCGAAGCGCTCGAACTCGACCCCGAGGTCCTCCGTCTCGACCGCGAGCGAGTCGAGCCGGGTGGAGAGCGGCCGGCAGGTCGGATCGATCTGCGCGAGCTGGCGCCCGGCCCGGACGAGGGGCGCGAGCCGACCGAGGAGGCCGTCGTCACCGGAGAGACCGCCGGCAAGGGTGGCGCCAAGGGCGGCCAGCTCCTGGGCCCTGGAGAGGCGGTTGAAATCGCGCTCGAGGGTCTCGACGGACTCCGGCTCGAGGTCGAGCGATTCGATCGCGGCGATCTGGCGGGTGAGGAAATCGATCTGGTCGGGATCGAGGCGTGTCTCTCCGGACAGACGCTCGATACCGGCGAGCGCGGCCTGCCACTCGCGGTGGGTCTCGCGGTAGGTGGCGGCTTCGGCGGCGAGTTGTCCGAAGAGGTCGAGCAGCTCGATCTGGCACTCGGATCGGAGGAGCCGCCGCGGTTCGCCGGGCCCGTGGAAGTCGATCCACGTCTCCCCGATCGCCTGGAGATTGGCGAGGGTGGCGAGGCTGCCGTTGACGCTGATCCGAGGCGCCCGTTCGCGCGGGATCACGCGCTTGAGGAGGAGCTGGCCGTCGTCGCATGGTGGGAGCGACAGGGAGGTGAGGAGGCGGTCGATGGCCGCCGTGTCGGCGAAGTGCAGCCCGGCCTCGACCTCGCATGCGTCGGCCCCCTGGCGGATCACGGACTTGTCGGCCCGGGCGCCGGAGAGGAGGGCGAGCGCGCCGAGGAGGATGCTCTTGCCGGCGCCGGTCTCCCCGGTGACCGCGGTGAAGCCGGCGTCGAACTCGAGCTCGATCGAATCAAGCAGCGCGAGGTTCCGGATCCGGAGAAACTGCAGCATGGTGCGAAGCCATCTCCGATCGGGCGCGTCGCGACAAGTCGGCAACGCGCGCCCGAACTTCTTTCTTGATCCGTGCAAGCGGGCTGCCGTTTGATCCGCGGCTCGCCGCCCGCCGCCCCCTTCCGAGGGGTCCGTGGGCGGGCGCGAAACGGGGGATTAGCTCAGTTGGTTAGAGCGCTTGCATGACACGCAAGAGGTCCCGAG
>DAIPIQ010000166.1:0-8856 GCA_036770745.1 Opitutaceae bacterium
GCCCCACGCCTCTCGGCGAGAGGCGTGCCACCACGGCCCCACGGAAGCCGCACGCGAGGTAGCGTGCCTTTCGCCGAAAGGCACGAGCGCACGGCGCGGTCCTGAGGCCCGCGGCCCCCTTCCCGTTTCGATGTGCGGCGCGGGTGCGCGTCGTGCCGGTTGCACAGCGGTTCGGGATCGCCCGCGCAAATCGCAACGCCGGCTCGAGGCTTTTCCTCCGAGGCGGATCCCGCCTCGGAGGAAGGACGGCACGCGGGGCGCGCTGGCATGTCCGTTGCGGAGGGTGACGGCGTTCCGCAACCCGATCCCCATCCTCCCATGGCAGATGCCGCCGTCACCGAAGTCGTCCCCTCCACCGCCGCAGCCGGCGAGAAGCTCCCGGGCATGGGCGCGATCCGCGCTCCCAAGGGCGTCGCGTTCCGCGTCTGGGCCCCGCATGCCGACACGGTCGCGGTCGTCGGCACGTTCAACTACTGGGACCCCGCCGCCCATCCGCTGGAGCGCGAGGAGGGCGGGACGTGGTACGGGCTCGTCCCGGAGGCGACCGCGGGCGACGAGTACCGCTTCACCCTCCGGCGTGGCGAGGAGACGTTTCAACGCGCCGACCCCCGGGCGCGGAAGATGACGAACTCCGTCGGCAACGCCGTGATCTGGTGGCCCGAACCGGTCGACGAACCCCGCTTCGAGGCGCCGACGCTCGACCGGATGGCGATCTACGAGATGCACGTCGGCAGCTTCCATGTGAAGGCGGGCGAGGCCGTCGGCACCTTCGACTCGGCGATCGAGAAACTGGATCACCTCCGCGACCTCGGCATCAACACCATCGAGGTGATGCCGGTGAGCGAGTTCGCCGGGGACCTCTCCTGGGGCTACAACCCCGCGCACCCCTACGCCGTCGAGTCGGCCTACGGCGGGCCCGAGGGACTGCAGCGTTTCGTCAAGGCGGCCCACGAGCGCGGCCTCGCGGTGATCCTCGACGTCGTCTACAACCACTTCGGTCCGAGCGATCTCTCCCTCTGGCGCTTCGACGGCTGGAGCGAGAACGGCCTCGGCGGGATCTATTTCTACAACGACTGGCGCGCCTCGACCCCGTGGGGCGACAGCCGCCCGGACTACGGCCGCGGCGAGGTCCGCTCCTACCTCCGCGACAACGCGCTGATGTGGATCGAGGAGTACGGGCTCGACGGCCTGCGCTGGGACATGACGCTCTTCATCCGCACCTGCAAGGGCACGCCCGGCGATCCCGCCGACGACCTGAAAGAGGGCTGGGGGCTGCTCCAATGGATCAACGAGGAGGTCCACGGGCGCTTCCCGCGGGCCGTGACGATCGCCGAGGACCTCCGCGACAGCGAGTGGCTCGTCAAGGGCGCCGGGGCCGGCGGCGCCGGCTTCAACGCGCAGTGGGACGCCGCCTTCGTCCATCCCGTGCGCGAGGTCATGATCGTCGCCCGGGACGAGCACCGGAACCTCGACGCGGTCATCTCGTCGTTGAAAAACAAATACGACGGCGACGCCTTCAAGCGGGTCGTCTACAGCGAATCCCACGACGAGGTCGCCAACGGCCGGGCGCGCATGCCGACGGAGATCGGCGACGAGGTCTTCGACGGCCATCCGGCGCGCAAGCGCTCCACCCTCGCGGCGGCGCTCGTCATGACCGCCCCGGGAGTGCCCATGCTGTTCCAGGGGCAGGAGTTCCTGGAGAACGAGTGGTTCCGCGATTCCGTGCCGCTCGACTGGGGCAAGCGGGAGCGCTTCGCCGGGATCTTCGCGCTCTACCGCGACCTGCTCGGGCTTCGCGCGAGGCTTCTCGGGTTGCAGGGTCAGCACGTCGAGACCCATCACGTCGACCATGAGCGGAAGATCCTCGCCTACCAGCGGTGGCGGGATCCCGAAGCCGGAGACCACGTCCTGGTCGTGGCGAACTTCTCCCATGAACCGGTTTCCGACCTTGCGATCGGAGTTCCGGCGCCGGGGTTGTGGCGCGCCGTCTTCAACAGCGACGCGAAGGCCTACTCCGACGATTTCGCCGATCACCCCTCACCCGATGTGGAATCGATCGCGGAGCGCCGCGACGGGTGTGAACAACACATCGTGACCGGCGTCGGTCCCTATTCGGTCGTGATCTTCGCGCGCGAGGCGGCGGACGATCGATGAAGCGGCGCTGGGCGGAGTTTCGCGCGCGACCAGCCGGTCGTCGATTCCTCGGGGCCTACGAGGCCAGGCGTCGCGATCGGGCGGCGAACCGTTGGTGGCGCAAGGCCCTCGTCCTCGCCGCCGCGGGCGTCCTCTTCGTGATCGGGGCTTTCTTCGCCGTGGCCCCGGGACCCGCCGGGATCTTCTTCGCCGCCGCCGCGATCCTCGTCGCCGGTGAGTCGCCCGGCGCGGCGCGGGCCCTCGATCGGATCGACAAGCGGTTGGATCCGTTGGTGCGACGCCTTTCCAAACGGTGGCGCGCCCTGTCCTCCCGCGCGCGGAAGTGGATCGTCGGCTCCCTGACCGCGCTTTCGGTCGCCTCCGCCGTCCTCGGGATCGTCTTGTTCCGGCGCGCCTGACGGCTTCAGCCGTCGGCCGGATCCACGTGTATCGAGATCACGGAGACGTTGTCGTCTCCGCCCTTCACCAACGCCTCCTCCAGCAGACGCGTGCAGCAGGTTTCGGGATCCCTGGCCGAACCGGCGATGCGTTCGATGGCGGCCGACGAGACGAGGTCGGTGAGTCCGTCGGTCGCGAGGATGAACCGGTCGCCCGGAAGCACTTCGAAGGTCGCCAGATCGACCTCGTTGCGACCCTCCTGGCCGAGGGCGCGGGTCAGCGGACCCCGCAGCGAAGCCTCTTCGGGAAAGAGCGTCCAGAGATCGTGGCGCGCGGCGCCGGCCCGGTGTTCCCGGGTCAGCGGGGAGAGTCCGCCTTCGCGGAGCACGAACGCCCGCGAGTCGCCGACGTGGGCGATCTTGAGGGTGCGGCCCTCGAGGTGGGCGACGGTGAGCGTGGTCGCGATGCCGCCCGGGCCGTGTTCGCGACCGGCGCTTTTGACCGCCTCGTGGGCTTCGTCGCAGACCTCCGAGAGGTCCCCGATGGCGGCGCAGCCCTCGTCTTCGAGGACCTCGCTGATCGTCTCCACCGCGACCTCGCTGGCGACTTCGCCCGCGGGCATGCCGCCGAGACCGTCGGCGACGACGTAGACCTGACACTCCTCGTCGATGAGGACCATGTCCTCGTTGCGACTGCGGGCGCGGCCGGGGTGACTCACCGCGAAGGCGCGCACGTGGAACTGCTTCTCGTCGGCCATGGGCTCGCGTGGTTCGGGCTCAGCGGTCGGCCGCGTCCTGGAGTTTCTCCCCGGCCTTTTCGACGTCCTTGCCGAGGCCGCCCATCGTGTTGCAACCGGAGATGACGAGCAGGCCCGTCAGGCAGAGAAGGATCGTGGCGAGCAGGTTGGTTCTGTGGATTTTCATCGCGGTGGGGGATTCGCAAGCCGCGTGCCACCCGGTGCCATCCGGGGTGCAACCCTGCGGCTCGCAAGGCGTTGGGGAGGTCGAGGTTTCGGGAAGAAGATCTCGGGAAGGATCTTTCGCGTGCAACCTGCACGGGCTCGAGGCCGGGGTTGCCGCGGTCTGCGAACACCTTGCTTCGCGCGGCGTTCGCGATCCGTCCCGGCGGCCCAGTGCTTTTTGCAGGCACCGGGTGTCGTGTAGTTGCAACGTGCATGATCTGTGGTCGCTGTTTCCCTGCAACGCCTCCGCCGGGGACACCTTCCGCGGCCGTCGCGGGAAACGTCCAATTCCATGATCGTCATGCGCCTTCGCCGGTCGGGACCGGGGACCTCCGCCGCAGTTCCGGCGGGGCGGGCGGCGGTTGGCCGTGCGGACGGCAAGGGGCCTGCACTGACCTGAGCAACCGACTTTTCCCATGAACATTCTCATTGTCGACGACCAGGCCAACGTCCTTCGCACCACGAGCTACGCGCTGCGTTCGATGGGACACGCGACCCACACCGCGGAGAATTCGCGGCAGGCCTTCCGTGTCTTGGAGGAGGAGCCGATCGACGCCCTCTTCCTCGACGTCATGTTGGGAAACGAGAACGGGCTCGAGGTCCTCGGCGAGCTGCGCGAGCGCGACCACCGGCAGCCGGTGATCGTGTTCACCGCGCAGGCCTCGATCGAGTCGGCCGTCGAGGCGATGCGCCGCGGGGCCCATGACTACATCCAGAAGCCGTTCATCCCGGAGGAGATCAAACAGAAGCTCGCGCGCCTGGAAAACGAGCGGCACGTCCACAACCGCGTGCGCAACCTCGAGGGGCAGGTTTCCGAGAGCCACCCGACCCTCCAGCTCGAATCCCACGAGCCCGCCGTGCAGCGCGCCTTCGACACCGCCTTTCGCGCCGCTCCCTCCGAGGCGACGATCCTCGTGCTCGGCCCGAGCGGCACCGGCAAGACCGTGCTCGCCCGCTCGATCCACGAACGCTCGCGGCGCAAGGACGAGGCCTTCGTCACGATCAACTGTCCGAGCCTCTCCCGCGAGCTGCTGGAGAGCGAACTCTTCGGCCACGTGAAGGGCGCGTTCACCGGCGCGATGAAGGACACGTGGGGCAAGGTCGCCGCGGCCGACGGTGGCACGCTCTTCCTCGACGAGATCGGCGAGCTCCCGCTCGAGATCCAACCCAAGCTTCTCCGGCTCCTCCAGGACCGCGAATACGAGCGCCTCGGCGACACCCGGACCCGCAAGGCCGACATCCGCCTCATCGCCGCCACCAACCGCGACCTCTCGGCCGAAGTCGCCGCCGGTCGTTTCCGCGAGGACCTGTTCTACCGTCTCAAGGTGATCGCGATCGAGATGCCCGCGCTCGCCGATCGTCCCTCCGACCTCACCGGCCTCGCGGAAAACTACCTGCGCTTCTTCGCGAAGGCGAAGGGTCAGCCCCGGCTGAAGTTCTCGCGCGAGGCGCTGGAGGCCGTGACGCACTACGCATGGCCGGGCAACCTCCGCGAACTGCGCAACGTGATCGAGCGCGCGGTCATCCTCTGCCGGGGCGACGAGATCGTGCGCGACGATCTTCCTCCCGAGTTCCACGAGACCAAGGAGACCGCCATCCGTCCCGGGCATCTCGTCTCCCTCGCGGAGCTGGAGAACGAGCACATCCGCCGCATCCTCGCCAAGGCCCCGAGCCTCGACCGCGCCGCCCGGATCCTCGGAATCGACGCCGCCACGCTCTACCGCAAACGCAAGCGCCTCGGTCTCCTCTGAGCGCACGAGAAGCGGGTCGCGGCCTCCTCGCGCTCCGGGCGTCCCCGCCTCTTCGGAAAAGCCGTCGCCGCCGCGAACACGCATGATCCCCGCGATCCTCCTCTCGTTCACCGCCATCCTGATCGTCGTCACGCTGCTCCCTCTCTCGCACTCCAAGACATGGTGGGTCCGCGTCTGGGATTTTCCGCGGCTCCAATTGGCGTTCCTCGCCGCCGGCCTCGGTTTGGGGGCGCTGGTGGCGGCGGGTGCGGTCCCCGTCATCGCGATCCTGGTCGGGACGGCCGCCGCGGGCTGTCTCGTCTGCCACGCCTCGTGGATCCTCCCTTTCACGCCGCTTTTCCCCAAGCCGGTGCGATCGGCGCGGCCGTCCGCCGGCTCGCTCCGGGTGAGCCTCCTCGCCGCAAACGTACTCATGACCAACCGCGACGCCGGGCGGTTGCTCGCGCTCATCCGCCGCCACCGCCCCGATGTCTTCGTCGCGCTCGAGACCGACCGCTGGTGGGAAGAGCGGCTCGAGACGTTGCAGGGCGACTACCCGCACGCGGTCCGGCAACCGCAGGACAACCTCTACGGGATGCATGTCTACTCGCGACACCCGCTGGAGAACGCCCGCGTCGAGTTCCTTGTCGAGAAAGACGTGCCCTCGATCCACGCCGAGATGGTCCCGCCGGGGGGACCGAGGATCGCCTTGCATTTCCTCCATCCCGCGCCTCCAAGCCCGACCGAGAACGAAGAGTCGACCGAGCGCGACGCCGAGTTGATCCTCGTCGGCCGGCGCGCCGCGCGATCGACGCTGCCCGTGATCGTCACGGGGGATCTCAACGACGTCGCGTGGTCGCGCACCACCCGGCTCTTCCGTAGAACCAGCGGGCTCCTCGATCCGCGGATCGGGCGCGGGTTGTTCAACACCTTCCATGTGCGGTGGTGGTTCGTGCGCTGGCCGCTCGATCATCTCTTCCACAGCCGGCACTTCGCGGTCGTCGAGATGCGTCGGCTCCCCGACATCGGCTCGGATCACTTCCCGATCCTCATCCGCCTCGCCCACGAACCAGGGCCCGCGCCCGAAGTCGGCGCCGGTTGATCCGCGACCTCGCCGCTGCCGCCGGTTCCTCGAGACGCGGCCGCCCGCCGCCATCTTGCTTCTCGCCCGGGGGCGGTCGGCAGGCCCGTGCGCTTCGCCGCGGAAGGCCAACTGCCCAGGCGGGTTGTGCCCGGCCCAAGCCACTGACAGTCAACAACGCCCCTGTTATCCGAAGCGCTGGCACACGGCATGCCAGGAGGTGCGGCCGGGGCACGTTGCCCCGGCCGCCAAGCAGGCTTGTTCACCAATGATTCAGCAACCCACAGGAAAAACCATGAAACGTATCACCCAAACCACCCTCCTTCTCGCCGGGATCTCTCTCGCCGCCCCCGCCCACGTAATCGGCCAAGGAGCCCCGTCCACACCCCCGCCCTCGGAACGCCCGAAACAGACTCAGGTCGACCAACGGGAGATGGAACCGAAGCACGCGAAGAAGTCGGATCACCTCGCCTCCGGCACTGCAGCCACGAGCGGAGCCGCGGCTGGCATTCGGCGCGTGTCCAAGGACTCGATCGAGGATCGCAAGACGGCCAAGCATCTCATCGGCAAGGCCGTTCACGGCTCCGATGGCAAGAAGCTCGGCGACATCACCGATCTGATGCTGGGTGACGCGATGGGCGTCGGTTACGCCGGCCGGGGGCACACCGAGGCCGACAGGACCGCCGCCAACCCGACCCTCGCGGATGGACGAGGCACGGCGACGTCTTCGGCCGGAACCTCCGGCTCGACTTCGAGCGGCGCCCGCGGGACCAGCCAGCCCTCTCAACCCGGCGGCCAAGAGGGCCACTCGGGTGCGTGGTCGGCCGGCAAGGAGATGTATGCCGGCTCCAAGGGCGGTATCCAGGCCATCATCTCCGTCGGAGGTGTGCTGGGCGTGGGCGACAATCTTGTCGCCGTGCCCTTCTCCGATCTCGTCTACGATTCGGGCGCGGAGCGCTACACGCTCAACATCAATCAGACCGAGTTCAACCGGATCGCCGGCAAGAACTAAGCCGCGATCCGACGGCCTTGTCTTCGTCCCGGCAGGCATCGCGCGCATCGGGATTCGGGCGTTGGATCAAAGGACGAGCGGAGCGGCTTCGGCCGCTCCGCTTCTTTTTTGAAGGTCGACCGATCGCGCCCCGCTATCCGAGTCGCTCAAGGCGGACCCGTGGGTCGGAGCGCCGGGCGCGCCGCCTTACGGGCGCTGCCCACTGCATCGTCCCTCCACGGCCGGCACCTCGCGGTCGCCAAGCCGCGTCGGCTCCCCGACATCGGCTCGGATCACTTCCCGATCCTCTTCCGCCTCGCCCACGAAACCGAGCCTGCACTCGAAGTCGGTACCGGTTGGACGAAATGCCGTCTTCTCCACGAGGCGACCGGGCCGCCTCATGTGCGAAGCGGTGGGGGTGGAATCAAGAGTGGTGGCAGCATCCTGCTGCCATGGGTCGATACGGGTTGCAGCCCCGGCTCCCGAACGAGAGTACCCGCTGAAGCGCGGTCCTCCAGTCGCCGCGCATTCCGCGGTTCACTCTGGAAAAGAACCGGGCCGTGCGCATGTGGTCCGCAACTCGACACCCGTTCGTCATTTTCGCACATTCTCCGCGGAGAACCCCCACCGGTGCTCCTGGAGGCGTCCCCAATTCGAATTCCCACACCCCGTGAAATCCATCGTCGTTCTCCCCCTTTGTCTCCTCGCCGCCCCGCTGTTCGCCCAGTCGCCCTATCCACCGACTTTTGAAGACGCCCGCGTCGAGACCTACCGGACGATCGGCTCCACCGAGTTGAAGCTCTGGATCTTCGGGGAGTCGGAGCCCGAGGCGCGGAAGCCGGCGATCGTGTTCTTCTTCGGCGGTGGCTGGAACTCGGGCTCACCGGCCCAGTTCGAGAACCAGGCACGGCACTTCGCGGGGCGTGGCATGATCGCCATCACCGCCGACTACCGCGTGAAGTCCCGGCACGGTGTGCAGGTGGTCGAATGCGTGAAGGACGCCAAGGCCGCCATCGCCTGGGTCCGGGAAAACGCCCGCCGCCTCGGCATTGATCCGGACAGGATCGCCGCCTCGGGCGGTTCCGCCGGTGGTCACCTCGCTGCCGCCACCGGCACGATCCGCGGTTTCGGCGGCGACGAACGTCCCGACGCGTTGATCCTTTTCAACCCCGCCTGCACGCTCGCCCCGATCGCTGGTTGGGAGCCCCCGAGGGCCTTGGCCGGTCTCAGCCCCGAACGATTCGGCGAGGAGCCGCGGGCGATCTCGCCGGCCCATCACATCGGCCCGCACACCCCGCCGACCCTGATCCTTCATGGCAAGAAGGACACGACCGTCCCCTACGCTTCCGTCGTTGCGTTCGAGGCGGCGATGAAGGAGGCCGGAAGACCGTGCACGCTGGTCGGCTACAAGGATGCGGGCCACGGCTTCTTCAATCGTGGCGAGCACTACCGGAAGACCCTCGCCGAGGCCGATGCCTTCCTGGTCGATCTGGGGTGGATCGAGCGGTGAGGGGCGGTCGGGAAACCGAAGGCATCGCAGGTGAACGCGAGTCCTGATTCA
>DAIPIQ010000167.1:0-8718 GCA_036770745.1 Opitutaceae bacterium
CCGTAGGAGGTGACACCTTTTTGAGTTACACCCCTCGGCGGAAGCGTCAAGCTCGCGGCCTTGGAGGATGGAATACATCTGCTGAATCGTGGAGATGCAGACCTCAGCGTCGGGCGGAACGAATGAGGAAGTCAGGCGGCGGACGGTGTAGAGCTCGGTGAACTTGCGGTTGTCGTCGGTCGGCGTGAAGGCGAGGAACTCCTGCTCGGCCTGTTCGCCGAGATTGCGCGTGTCCACGAGGAAGAGGACACGGCGGACGCGGGCGTATTTAAGCAGGCGGTAGATCGACGTGATGGCGGTGAACGTTTTTCCCGAGCCCGTGGCCATCTGGACGAGCGCGCGGGATTTCGCCTGTTTGAGCGAGGCGTCGAGCTTGGCGATCGCCTCGATCTGGCAGTCGCGCAGGCCGGCGGGATCGAGGGCAGGCAGATCGTGGAGGCGGGCTCGCAGCGAGCGGGCGGGTTGGCCGGGAGCGGGCGCGGCGAGCCAGGCGCGGAGCGTCTCAGGACGGTGGAAAGAGAAAACCTCGCGCGAGCGAGGCTTGGGATCGCGCTGGTCGGTGAAGCGGGTGATGACGCCGGTGGCCTCGTAGAGAAACGGGAGTGGGAGGCCGGCGGCCTGGACCCATTTCAGTTTGGCGGCCGAATACTCGGCGGTCTGGTCCTCGACGGCGGTGATGTTCTGGCCGAGGGTTTCCTTTTTCGCCTCGATCACGCCGACCGGCTGGCCGTCCACGAAGAGCACGTAGTCGGCCGGACCGGTGTCGGTGGTGTATTCTCGGACCGCCTGACCCTCGCCGGCATGGAAGTTGACGGCGTCCCTGGCCTGCACGGCCCACCCGGAGGCCGCGAGCTGCGCGTCGATGGCGTCGCGGGCGACCTGTTCGGGGTTCTGGTTGGCGGACATCGCGGGAGGCGACATCGAACATGCGCAGGTCGAGGGGGCCTGTGAAGAGGCAATCCTCGCCGCCACCCCGGAGAGAGCCCGCCGTGCCCGGGAGCGGTTGGCGAGCGGCCCGATCGCACCCGCCCGGCGCAACGAGCGCTCAGCCCTTCGTGTGCTCGAGGCCGAAGAAGGCGGCCGCGTTGTCGAAGCAGATCCCCTCGATCAGGGTCGCGAGCGCGGCGTCGTCCGCCGGGATCAACCCGGCCTCGACGTCGCCTCCGACCAGGTTGCAGAGGATGCGGCGGAAGTATTCGTGGCGCACGTAGCTGAGGAAACTGCGCGAGTCGGTGAGCATGCCGACGAAGCGCGAGAGCAGGCCGAGCTGGGAGAGCGCGTTGAGCTGCCACTCCATCGCCTCCTTCTGGTCGAGGAACCACCAGCCCGAGCCGAACTGCAGCTTGCCCGCGATCGTGCCGTCCTGGAAATTTCCGCACATGGTCGCGAAGACGTAGTTGTCGGCGGGGTTGAGGTTGTAGAGGACGATCCGCGGGAGCCGGTTCTCCGTGTCGAGCGCGTCGAGGTAGCGGGCAAGGGTCGCCGCCTGGGGGAAGTCGCCGATCGAATCGACGCCGGCGTCGCCCCCGAGCGTCCGCAGGAGGCGGGTGCCGGCGTTGCGCAGCGCGCCGAGATGGAGCTGTTTCGTCCATCCGCGCTCCGCGTCGAGCCGGCCGAGGAAAAGCATCATGTAGGTGACGAACTTGGCGGTCTGTTGCGGAGTGGCCGCGCGGCCCGCGCGGGCCTGGTCGAAGATCGCCGCGGCCTCGGTTTCGGAACACCGCTCGAACGGGATGCTCTCCATCCCGTGGTCGGAGAGCCGGCCGCCCAGGGAGTGGAAGAAGTCGTGGCGCCGCTTCACCGCGTCGAGGAAGGAGGCGAGCCGGTTCACCTCGATTCCGGAGACCGCCGCGAGGCGCTCGCACCACGCGTTGAAGACGGCGGGCTGATCGACGACCAGCGCCTTGTCGGGCCGGAAGGTCGGATACACGCGGGTGCGGATTCCGCTGCTCGCGATCGCCCGGTGGTGCGCGAGATCGTCGACCGGATCGTCGGTCGTACAGACCACGCGCACCTTGAACTTCTCGAGGATGCCGTGGACGGAAAACTCCGGGCGGGCGAGGCAGGCGTTTGCCTGTTCCCAGATCGCGGGGGCGTTGGCCTCGTTGATCAGGAGGTCGATGCCGAAATAGCGGCGCAGCTCGAGGTGCGACCAGTGGTGGAGCGGGTTGCGCACGAGGCGCGGGACCGAGCGGGCGTAGGCGAGGAACTTCTCGTAGTCGGAGGCGTCGCCGGTGATGAGGCGCTCGGGCACGCCGTCGGCCCGCATCGCGCGCCACTTGTAGTGGTCGCCCGCGAGCCAGATCCGCGAGAGGTTCTCGAAGCGGCGGTCCGCCGCGATCTCGGCGGGCGGGAGGTGGCAGTGGTAGTCGAAGATCGGCTGCGGGGCCGCGTGCTCGCGATAGAGCCGGCGGGCGCACGCGCCGCCGAGAAGGTAGTCATCCGGAAGAAACGTGGGGCCGCTCATGACGCCGCGACTGTTGCCGGGAAGCGCGTCGGCGCGAACCGAAAGCGGCTTCAGCGGGCGAACGAAGCCGCGAGGTCGGCCACGCCGCGCGGGCCGGCGGGCCGCCTGCGCGGACGCGAGGCCGCGCGCCGCTCCGCGAGCAGCCGCGCGTAGCGGGAGGCGTTGAGCGGCAGCCGCACCGTCTCTCCGGTCCACGCGGAAAGGAGCATCGCGTTGGCCAGCTCGATCGAGCGCACGCCCTCCGCGCCCGGCGCGATGAGCGGCGTCTTCCGCCGCCGGATGACGTCGGCGAAGTTCTGCAGCACCTCCGCGTGCCCGCCGCCGGGCTCGTCGACCCGGAGCTCCTCCTCCACCACCGCGGGCCGGGCGAACGGCCCGGTCGCGGTGCGGGAGAACTCGCCCATCGGCGTCGCGTTGCGCGCCCAGGAAAGCCGGTCGCCCTCGAGGAGGATCCGGCCGCGATCACCCGTGATCTCGAGCCGGTTCGAGCCGGGCGTCTCGCCGGTCGAGGTGACGAACACGCCGGTCGCCCCGCCGGGGAACTCGAGGTAGGCGGTCACGTCGTCCTCGACCTCGATGTCGTGGAAGCGGCCGAAGCCGCAGAAGGCCCGCACGCGCACGGGCATGCCGACGATCCACTGGAGCAGGTCGAGGTTGTGCGGGCACTGGTTGAGGAGGACGCCGCCGCCCTCGCCCGCCCAGGTCCCGCGCCAGTCGGCGGAGTCGTAGTAGGCCTGGGTGCGGTACCAGTTCGTGAGGATCCAGTTGACCCGGCGGACCGGGCCGAGCTCGCCGGCGTGCACGAGCTCGCGGACACGCTGGAAACGCCGGTCGGTGCGCAGGTTGAACATCGCGGCGAACACCTGCCGCGGCCGGACCGCGGCGGCGCGGGCGAGCCGGCGCGCCTCGCCCGCGTGCACCGCGAGCGGCTTCTCCACCAGCACGTGGAGGCCGGCCCGGAGCGCGGCGAGCGCCGAGGGGAGGTGGTCGGTGTGCGGGGTCGCGACGAGCAGCGCGTCGACGCACCGTGCCGCGATCAGCTCGCGCGCGCCGGAGAAGTGCGCCACCTGAGGGAACGGCGCGAGCCGGTCGGCCCCGCGGTTGGCCATGGCGACCAGCTCGAGGCCGGGCACCCGCCCCTCGAGGAGGGTGCGGGCGTGGGCCGCGCCCATGTTCCCGGCCCCGACGATGCCGATGCGGATGGGTTTCACCGGCACGGCCCGGGCGGGCTACTTCCTCTTCGCCGGCTTCGCGGCGCGCTTCGCCTTCGGCGCCGCCGCGACGACGCCCGCGCCGCCGCCCTGGGCGGCGTGCCGGGCGACGAGGCGCAGGCTGTTGAGGCGGATGAAGCCCTCGGCGTCACTCTGGTTGTAGCTGCTCTTCACGCCCTCCATCGAGGCGATGTGCGGGTCGTACATCGAGAAGCGGGACTTGCGGCCGCAGGTGATGACGTTGCCCTTGTAGAGCTTGAGCCGCACCGTGCCCGAGACCTTCTCCTGGCTCTTGTCGACGAGCGCCTGGAGCGCCTCGCGCTCGGGGGCGTACCAGAAACCATAATACACGAGCTCGGCGTACTTCGGGACGAGCGAGTCGCGCAGGTGCATCACCTCGCGGTCCATCGTGAGCGATTCGATCTGCCGGTGGCCGTGCATGAGGATCGTGCCGCCCGGGGTCTCGTAGACGCCGCGGCTCTTCATCCCGACGAAGCGGTTCTCCACCATGTCGACCCGGCCGATGCCGTGGCGGCCGCCGAGCCGGTTGAGGGCGCGCATCACCCCGGCGGGCGAGAGCCGGCGGCCGTTGACGGCGACGCAGTCCCCCCGCTCGAAGTCGAGCTCGACGTACTCCGCCTTGTTGGGCGCGTCCTCCGGCGAGACGGAGAGCTTGAACATGCCGCGGTTCTGCGGCGTGGTCGGGTCGAACCACGGATCCTCGAGGATGCCCGCCTCGTAGGAGATGTGCAGGAGGTTCCGGTCCATCGAGTACGGCTTCTTCGCCGAGGCCTCGACCGGGATGCGGTGGCGGCGGCAGTACTCGATCATCTCGGAGCGGCCGGGGAAGAGCGCACGGAACTCCTCCATCTTCCACGGGGCGACGACCCTGAGGTCGGGCGCGAGCGCGGCGTAGGTGAACTCGAAACGGCACTGGTCGTTGCCCTTGCCGGTGGCCCCGTGGGCGACGGTGTCGGCCCCGACCCTGCGGGCGATGTCGATCTGCGCCTTGGCGATGAGCGGGCGCGCGATCGAGGTGCCGAGAAGGTACTGGCCCTCGTAGAGCGCGTTGCACCGCATCATCGGGAAGATGAAGTCGCGGGCGAACTCCTCGACGAGGTCGAGCGTGTGGTGCTCGGAGGCCCCGGTGGCGAGGGCCTTCCGGTCGAGCCCGTCGAGCTCCTCTTCCTGACCGACGTCGGCACAGTAGCTGACGACCTCCGCTTGGAAGTGCTCGGTGAACCACTTGACGATGACGGACGTGTCGAGACCGCCCGAATATGCGAGGACTGCCTTCATGGATGAGGGGGAAATCGTGGTGCGGCGCTCAGGCCCCGGCCGCGAGGGCCGCGAGGATCGCCTTCTGCACGTGGAGCCGGTTCTCGGCCTGGTCAAAGATGATCGAGCGCGGGCTTTCGAGGACGGCCTGCTCGACCTCCTCGCCCGGATGCGCCGGCAGGCAGTGCATGAAGAGCGCGTCGGGCTTCGCCGCCCGGAAAAGTTTCTCCGTGACCGCGTACGGGCGCATCAGCGCCTCGCGTGCGCGGGCCTCCTCCTCCTGCCCCATGCTCGCCCACACGTCGGTGTAGACGATGTCGGCCCCGTCGACGGCCTCGCGCGGGTCGGTCGTGAAGTGGAAATCGCACGCGAGCCCGTCGGCCGCGAGGAGCCGCCGGATCTCCTCCCGGGGAGCGTACTCGGCCGGGCCTCCGAGCGAGAGCCTCATCCCGAAATGCGCGGCTCCGAGGATCCACGAGTTCGCCATGTTGAAGCAGGTGTCGCCGAGGAAGGCGATCTTGCGGCCCCGGAGCGAGGCGGCGAGATCCCCGTCGGGACCGGCCCAGTGTTCGGCCGCGGTGAAGACGTCGGCGTAGATCTGGCAGGGGTGGAGGAAGTCCGTGAGCGCGTTGACGACCGGGACGGAGCCCCAGCGGGCGAGCTCCTCGACATCGGCGTGCGCGTGGGTGCGCACGATCAGGCCGTGGACGAAACGCGAGAGCACGCGGGCGCTGTCGGCGATCGTCTCGCCGCGCCCGAGCTGGATGTCGTTGCGGTTGAGGAAAAGCGGATGCCCCCCGAGCTCGCGCACCCCGACCTCGAAGGAGACGCGCGTGCGCGTGCTCGACTTCGAGAAGATCATCGCCCACGTCCGCCCGCCGAGGACGGTGGGCGCACCGCGATCGCGCTCCCGCTTCAAGGTGCGCGCGTGCGCGAGGATCGCGCCCGCTTCGCGCGGCGTGAAGTCCGTCTCCTTGAGGAAGTGCTTCATGGCGGAAAAAGCGCGTGCGATACAGGACCGTCGCGGGCCTCGCGAGAAAAATTCCCGGATTCGCGCGCGGCCTCAGCCGGCGGCGAAGACCGCGCGCAGGATCGCCAGCGCCTCGTCGATCTCGGCGGCGGTCGCGGTGAGCGGCGGAAGGAGGCGGATGACGTTTCCCCCGGCCGACGGGCAGAGCAGCCCGGCCTCGCGGAGGCGGGCGACGAGGGCGGGCGGCTCCACGGCGAGCTGCAGGCCCATCATGAAGCCGAGCCCCCGGTGGCCGAGGACGAGCGCGGGAAAATCCCGCCGCAGCCCCTCGAGCCCGCGCTCGAGCCGGGGCGCGGTCGCGCTCACGTGCTCGAGAAGCCGCTCCTCCTCGATCGTCTCGAGGACCGCCAGCGCGGCCGCGCACCCGAGCGGCGTGCCGCCGAAGGTGGTGCCGTGCGAACCCGGGGTGAAGAGATCGGCGGAAGACTCCGCCACCCAGATCGCGCCGATCGGAAATCCGCCGCCCAGACCCTTGGCCATGCCGATCGCATCGGGCGCGACCCCGTGGTGCTCGAAGGCGAAGAAACGCCCCGTCCGCCCGACGCCGCACTGGACCTCGTCGAGCAGCAGCAGGAGTTTCCGCTCGTCGCAAAGCCCGCGCAGCCCGCGGAGGAACTCCGTCGTGCACGGATTGACGCCGCCCTCGCCCTGGATCGTCTCGACGAAGATCGCCGCGGTCTCGTCGTCGACGAGGGCGCGGAAGGCTTCGAGGTCGTTGAGCGGGCCGAAGGCGAAGCCCGGGACGAGCGGCCGGAAGCCGCCCTGGATCTTCTCCTGCGGCGTCGCGCTCATCCCGCCGAACGTGCGGCCGTGGAAGGCGTTGGTCGCGCAGAGGACCTTGTGGCGCACGCCCTCGCGACCGCCGGCGAGCCGCCGGCCGTGCAGGCGGGCGAGCTTGAGCAGGGCCTCGTTGGCCTCGGCCCCGCTGTTGCAGAAGAAGACGCGGCCCGGCCCGGCCCGGCCGACGAGGCGGCGGGCGAGCTCGCCCTGGAGCGGGTGGCGGAAGAGGTTGCTGACGTGCACGAGCTCGCCCGCCTGCCGCCGCACGGCCTCGACCCAGCGGGGATGCGAGTGGCCGAGCGCGCACACCGCGATGCCGGAGGTGAAGTCGAGGAGCGGGCGCCCGGTGTCGTCCCACACCCGCGCGCCGCGGCCGCGCACGAGGTTGAGCGCGGGTCGGGCGTAGTTGCCGAGCACATACTGATCGTAGAGCGCGGCGGTGGCGGTCTGTTCGATCGCCGGACCGGTGGAGAAGGTGTGCGGGTTCATGCTTGCGACGGGAGGATCAACGGCGCATCGGCCGCGGACGGCAATCCCGGGGGATGGGGACGGACGACTCAGCCGTGTACGATCTCCGTGCCGATGCCCTTGTCGGTGAAGATCTCGAGGAGCAGGCTGTGCGGCATCCGGCCGTCGATGAAGTGGACGCGGTGCACGCCCTCCTGGAGCGCCCGGATCGCGCTGGCGATCTTCGGGCGCATGCCCTTGTCGATCACGCCCGACTTGCGCAGGGCGTCGATCTCGCTGATCCGCACCGTGGGGATGAGGGAGGCGGGGTCGGGCGGCTGTGCGAGCAGGCCGGGCACGTCGCTGAGGTAGACGAGACGGCGCGCGCGAAGGGCGGCGGCGATGCGCGCGGCCGCGATGTCGGCGTTCACGTTGTAGGGACGCTCGTCGTAGCCCTCCGCGACCGGGGAGATCACGGGGGTGTGGCCCTCGGCGATGGCCTTCTTGATGAGCTTCACCTTCACCTCGGTGACGTCGCCCACATAGCCGAGATCGATCTTCCGGCCCTCGTCGTCCTCCTCGAGCTTCTTGCAGACGAGCACCTGGTCGCCGGGCAGCGACCAGGGTTTGCCGCGGTGGCCGGCGATCATCTCGCAGACCTCGCGGTTGATCTCCTCGTCGAGCGTGCGCTTGACCACGGCCATCGCGGCCTCGTCGGTCACGCGCAGGCCGTTGACGAAGGCGGCCTGGAGCCCCGCGCGCTCCATCGCGCGGGTGATCGCCTTGCCGCCGCCGTGCACGACCACGGCGCTGATCCCGACGGCGGCGAGAAACGCCACGTCGCCCGCGACCCGCGAGCGCAGCTGCGGATCGGGATCGTCCATGAAGCTGCCGCCGTACTTCACGACGAACGTCGAGCCGCGGAAACTCTGCAGGTACGGCAGGGCTTCGAGCAGCACCTGCGCCTTCGCGATCAGTTCAGGAAGCATCATGGGCCGGCGTGGCGCCGATCGTCGGCATGGAGCGGGATGTCGTCATCCGGAAACGAAAGAAGGCCGGTGTTGTGGTGGGTTCGCGGAGGGAAGCCAACTCGCTTCTTCCCGCCTCGCGCGCGCGTCGCGGGAATTGACCTGACACGCGGGACCGCGAACCCCAGCAACGATCCCGTGCCCGGCGCCGATCCCGTCTTCACCTCCGCCCGCGAACACCGCGACTGGCTCGCCTCCCAGGCCGCCCTGCCGCGCGGCTTCAAGACGGGCGGGACCCGCTTCGACTTCACCCCCCACCTGGTCCACCCCGCCGCCCGCCCCCTGGGCCCGGCGGGCCGACACCTGCTGGCCCTGATGACCGCGCCCGCCTGAGCCATTCCGGGGCGCTGCCCCGATCTGGCGCGCTCCCCTGCGCCGCCCTGGCGCAGCCCGGGGACGCTGACCTTGAGATCCCGCGTGGCCCGCCGCTTGCTCATGCGGCGGCCCGAGGCCCACCCGGGCCCACCACCGCCGGGG
>DAIPIQ010000168.1:0-8717 GCA_036770745.1 Opitutaceae bacterium
CGATGCCGTAGAACGGCGAGTTCCACCGCACCGCCTTGCGGACGTCGGGCACCTCGGCGATGATCAGGGCGTCGAGGTGGCGGCGTTGCGTCGCGGAGAGTTCCTCCCCGCGAACCTTCTCGATCGCGCGAAACGGCCCGTGGCGCGCCGGCGCCGGGGCCTCTTCGGCGGATGCGGGACGCGGCGCGGCCGGCCGAGTCGTGGCGATCGGGCGCGCCGCGCGTCGCGCCTCGAGGTGGGCGGCGAGCGCGGCGGGCGTCGTGAAGTCCTCGAGGAGCTGGCGGAAGGTGATCGCGACGCCGAAGTGTTCGCGCACGAGGGTCGTCACCTGGGTGAGGAGCAGGGAGTCGAAGCCGAGCTCGAGGAAACCGGCGCCCGCGTCGTCGGGGCGCACCGGATTCCCGGAGACCGACTCGAGGATGCCGAGGAGCTCCGTCGAGACGCCGCCGTCGGCCGCGGGAGGGTTCGGGGCGCCCGCCGCGACGGGCGCCGGAATGGACGGCGACGGTTCCGCGATCCCCACCGCCGGGGCGTCGACCCAATGGCGGTCGCGGGCGAAACGGTAGCCGGGAAGGGAAACGATCGGGCGTCTCCGGCCTCCGTCCCGCGCGGACCAGTCGACGGGCACGCCGCGCTCCCAGAGGCGGGCCGCGGCCCGGGTGATCTCGAGCGCGCCAAGGGGGTGATCGCCCGAAAGCGGCTGCGAGGCGACGACGTCGATCGCTCGCCCGGCCCGGCTGTTGAGGCGCGCGAGCTGGCAGAGGGTCTGTCCGGGACCGACCTCGAGGACGATCGCGGGGGCGCGCTCGAGCACGGTCGCGAGCCCGGCCTCGAAGCGCACCGGCAGCCGGGCGTGGCGGGCCCAGTAGTCGGCGCGGGTCGCCTCGCCCTCCGTCATCCATGCGCCCGTGACGGTCGAGACGATCGGGATCGCGGGGGCGTGCAGAGACATCCGCCCGATCCGTTCGCGAAGCGGGGCGACGACGGGATCCATCATCGCGGAATGAAACGCGTGCGAGGTGGGCAGCCGGCGGTGGGCGTGTCCGCGCGCGGCGAGCACGCCCTCCAGCACGGCGACGGCGGCCTCGGGACCCGCGACCACACAGAGCCCCGGGGCGTTGATCGCGGCGATCTCGCACCCGGCCGGGAGCAAAGGTGCGAGCGCCGTCTCGCCGAGCCGGACGGAGAGCATCGCCCCGGCCGGCTGCTCCTGTACGAGCGCGCCGCGCTCGGCGACGGCGGCCAGCGCATCCTCCTGCGAGAGCACGCCCGCGAGGCAGGCCGCGACGTATTCGCCGACCGAGTGCCCGATCAACGCGGCGGGACGAACGCCCCACGACTCCCAGAGGCGGGCGAGCGCCAGCTCCGTGACGAAGAGGCACGGCTGGGTGAAACGGGTCCGCCGCAGCGCCTGCGCCGCGCGCTCGTCGTCGTGCGCGGCGAGGATCAGTGGGCGCACGTCGTCGCGCAGGACGTTCCCGAGCAGGCGTGCGCAGTCCTCGACGACCTCGCGGAAGACGGGCTCGGTCTCGTGAAGGTCGCGCGCCATCCCGGCGCGCTGGGCGCCTTGTCCTGGAAAGACGAATACGACCGGCGGCGCCTCGGCCGGGGCCTTGACGACGGCCTTGTCGGCGACGGACCGGAGGGCGGCGACGGCCTCGCCGCGGTCGCGCGCGGTCACGGCGAGCCGGTGCGGCATCGGCTCGCGGTGGAGGGCGAGCGTCGCCGCCGCGTCGGCGGGATCGGTGGCCGACCCGTCCTCGAAATGATCGGCGAGGGCCGCCGCCATGCGGAGCGCGGCCTCGGGCGAACGGGCGCCCACGAGGAGTGCGAACGGCCGCCCCTCCGGCGACGCGTCGGGTGCGGGCGACGCCGGCGGCTCTTCGAGGACGACGTGGGCGTTGGTGCCTCCGACGCCGAACGAGCTCACGCCGGCGCGCCGGGGATGCGCGGCGTCGGGCCACGGTCCGGTCCGCGCCGAGACGCGGAACGGCGTCTCCGAAAAGTCGATGTGCGGGTTGGGCCGCGCGAAATGGAGGGTCGCGGGGAGGACTCCGTCGCGGACGGCGAGCGCGGCCTTGATGAGGCCCGCGACGCCGGCGGCGGCCTCCATGTGGCCGAAGTTCGACTTCAGCGAACCGAGCGCGCAGGTCTGTTTCCCGGTCGCCCCGCAGTCGCGGAAGGCGCGGGCGAGCGCGGCGACCTCGACGGGATCGCCGAGCGGGGTTCCGGTGCCGTGGGCCTCGACGAGTCCGATCGAGTCGGGGGGGACGTCGGCGAGTGTCAGCGCGGTCGTGATCGCGGCGCATTGTCCCTCGACTCCGGGGGCGGAGAAGCTGGCCTTGGCGGCGCCGTCGTTGTTGACGGCCGCGCCGCGGATCACCGCGTGGATCCGGTCGCCGGCGGCGAGCGCATCCTCGAGGCGGCGCAGCACGACCACGCCGACGCCGGCGCTGAAGACCGTGCCGGCCGCAGCCGCGTCGAAGGGCCGGCAGTGTCCGTCGGGCGAGACCATCGAGCCCTCCTCGAAGCGATGTCCGCGCTCCTGGGGAAACGAGATCGACACCCCGCCCGCGAGGCAGAGGTCGCACTGGAACGAGAGCAGGCCGTTCACCGCCTGGACGACGGCGACGAGCGAGGTCGAGCAGGCGGTGCCGACGCTGATGGCGGGCCCGCGCAGGTCGAGCCGGTGCGCGACGCGGGTGGCGAGGAAGGCGGGATCGTTGCCGAAGAGGACGGAGAACTCGCCGGTCTGGTAGGCGCGGGTGATGCGGTCGAGGAACGCGCGGTCGTGGGCGAGGTTGGCGAGCAGGTAGGTGTTGAGGCTCTGACCGGCGAAGATACCGGTCACGAGCGACCCGCGCTCGGCGATCCGCCCGGAGTCCTCGAGGGCGTGCCAGCAGCATTCGAGGAAGACGCGCTGCTGCGGGTCCATCACCGCGGCCTCGCGCGGGCTGATCCCGAAGAAGGCCGCGTCGAATCCGGCCGCGCCCTCCAGCACGCCGCGCGCGGGCACGTAGGCGGGATCGTCACGCACCTCGGCGGGGAGGGCGGAGCGTTCGATCCGCGTGAGCCCCTCCTCGCCTTCACGGAGCTTCTTCCAGAAGGTCGCGAGATCGGGCGCGCCGGGGAAGCGGCCGGCCATGCCGATGATGGCGACGGCGTTGGAGGGCGGCGGGCGGGGCGGGTCGGGGTTCATCGTGCCGTGGTCGCTGGTCGGCGACGGTTCGCGAGCGCGGCGCGCTGCGCGCGGGCGCGGGCGAGCGTGGAGGCGGCGCGCGGCGGATCCGAAAGCGCGGCGGCGAGGGCGCGGATCGAGGTGTGCTCGAAGAGCAGGGCCACGCCGAACCTCCGCCCGAGCGCCTGCTGGAGACGGCGATGCACTTCGGCGACCGTCAGCGAGGAGGCCCCGTGCTCGAAGACGTTGGCCGCGGGCGCGAGCGCCGGCAGGGCGAGCGCTTCGCGCCAGGCCCGGGCGACGATCCCGGCGGGCGACGCGTCGGGTGGCGCGACCTCCGGCGGTGCGGTGACGACGGGGCGGTTGGCGAGGGCGCGGCGGTCGACCTTGCCCGAGGTCGTGAGCGGAAGCGCCTCCACGATCTCGAAGGTCGACGGCACGGCATGGGGCGGGAGCAAGCCCGCGAGAAACGTCCGCAGCTCTGCGCGGTCGACCGGGGCGGGCGGACGCGGCACGAGGAAAGCCGCGAGATGTCCGTCGCCGTCGTCGCGGGCGACGAGCGCGACCGCGCAGGCCGCGACGGCGGGGTGCCGGCCGAGCGCTGCCTCGATTTCGCCGGGCTCGACGCGGTGGCCGCGCACCTTCACCTGGTCGTCGAGACGACCGAGGAAATCGAGCGAGCCGTCGGGATGGAAGCGCGCACGGTCGCCGGTGCGGTAGATCCGCGCGCCCAGCCGGAGGGGATGCGGGACGAAACGCGCGGCGGTGAGGGCCTCGTGTCCGAGGTAGCCGCGGGCGAGGGTGGGGCCCCCGAGACAGAGTTCGCCCGCGCCACCGGGCGGGACGGGCCGGAGGTCGTCGTCGAGGATCAGGACCTCGACCGGACCATGGGGGCGGCCGATGGGCACGCGACCGCACGCCTCCTCGGGCGCGGGCGTCGGCGGGAGCTCGTGCACCGTCGCGGTGATCGTGGCCTCGGTCGGGCCGTAGTCGTTGAGCAGGCGGATCGAGGTGAGGCCGAGCGAGCGCCACAACGCAACCGCGGCCGGAGGTAGCGCCTCTCCGCCGACGATCACGAGCCGCAGGCTCGAGGGCGGGCGCGTGGCGGGCGCGGCCTCCCAGTCGCGGAGCAGTTGCAGCCAGTAACCGGCGGGGAGCGTCGCGACCGTCACGTCGTGGCGACGAAGCATCGCGGAGAAGCCGGCGCCGTCGGGGAGTTCCTCCCCGCGCAGGACGACGCAGCCGCCGGCGAGCAGCGGACCGAAGAGCTGCTCGATCGCGGGATCGAAGGCGACCGAGTGGAAGAAGAGTCCGCGATCCCGCGCGTAGAGCGCGTAGAGGCGGGTGATGCCGAGCAGATGGGCGACGATCGCGCGGTGTTCGATCAGCACGCCCTTGGGCGCCCCGGTCGAGCCGGAGGTGTAGATCACGTAGGCGGGTGCGCCTTCCTCGTGTTCGATCAGCGGCGCGGCGTCCGCCTCCTCGTGCGAGCCGCGTACATCGAGCGTGATGAGGTTGTCCGGTGCAGCGGCCCCGTCGGTGAGAAGGAAGCGCACGCCGGCGTCGCGCAGCACGAAGGCGCGACGCTCCGCGGGCCATTCGGGGTCGATGGGGACGAACGCTCCGCCGGCCTTGAGGATCGCGAGGACGCCAACGGCGAACTCCGCCGACCGCGGGAGCCGGAGCGCGACGCGCTCTCCGCGCGCGAGGCCGAGCGCGCAAAAGCGGCGGGCGAGGGCGTTGGCGCGGCGATCGAGCTCGCGGTGCGTCAGCGTGCGTTCGCCGTCGATCAACGCGAGCGCGTCGGGCCGCGCCTGCGCGGAGCGTTCGGCCAGTTGATGAAGGAAACGCGGCGGCGCCGCCTGCGCGCCGTCGATCACGGGGCGACGTCCGCTCCCGCGGGCGTTCTCTTGTGGTTGAGCGGGGGCGGGAAGACGACGCCGCGCGCGGGCCGGCGGTGATGCGAGCGGGTCGCCACGGTCTCGAGCAGCCCGCCTCCGGCGAGGCGCACGAACTCGCCGGTGTTGAAGAGGCGGGCCCGGCTCTCCGGAGCCGCGCACGGATCCGGGGCGAAGGCCTGCCGGGTCGCCGCGGGATCGCGGTGGTAGCCGCGGGCGATGCCGCGACCGCCGATCCAGAGGACGCCGGGCGCCCCGTCCGGCACGGGCGCGCCGCCCGGACCGAGGATCCGGGCGACGGCGCCCTTGACGGGATGACCGAGCGGCGTGCGCGCGGGCCATTCGTCGGGCGATTCGGGGAAACTCCACGCGGCGGCGACCTGGGTCTCGATCGAACCGTGCTGGGTGTGCAGCCGTGCCGCGGGATGGCGACGGAAGAAGGCCCGCAGGTCGGCGTTGGCATGCACCGGGCCGCAGACGGCGATCACCTCGCGCAACGCCTCCAGCGGGGCCGCCACCGTTCCGGCGAACTCCGCGAGCTTGGCCAGGGTGGACGCCGGGAGGAACGCGCGCTCGATCCGCTCCTCGCGAAGGAGGGCGAAAAGTTCGTCGGGGCGGGAGCGCGCTTCGGGGCCGGCGAGCACGAGCGTGCCGCCGCAGGCGAGGGTCCCGAGGATCTCCTGCGCCTCGAAGTCCATGCCCAGCGGCGCGAACTGGAGCACGCGCGCGCCCGGCTGCAGCGGCAGGGCCGCGGCCTGCCAGCGCACGAGGCTCTCGAGGGCGTCGTGGGTGATGGCGACGCCGACCGGGCGTCCGTTCGGGGCGCTGGTGAAGAGGATGCGCGCGAGGTTGTCGGGCCGCAGTCGCGAGTGGAGGTCGGGCGTGCGCGGGCAACCGCCGTCGATCCGGATGTTGGCGGTCGGTCCGCCGATGGCGGGTGCGACGACCGCGTCGGCCTCCGTCGTGACGACGAGCCTGAGGCCGGCGATCGAGGCCATGCGCCGGCCGCGCTCGATCGGCAGCCGGGGATGGATCGGCACGCACACGCCGTCGGCCTTGCCGATCGCGAGCATCCCGATGATCGCGCTGATCCCCTGGCTCGCGCAGAGTCCGACGGGCACCTCGGGCCCGACGCCCTGGTGGCAGAGTTGATCGGCGAGCTGGTTGGCCCGGGCGTTGAGCTCGCCGTAGCCCACCGTGCGGGGCCCGCTGATCAGCGCGGCCCGGTCGGGGTGCGCAGCGGCGTGCAGCTCGAGGGCCGCAAGCAGCGAATCGGCGACGATCGCGGTGGAGGATTCCCCCGCCGTCGGGTCGGTGTGGTTTCTCATCTCGGTTCTCCGATTCTGCTCAATCGGATGCAGTTGGGGCGTTTTCATCGGAAAAACCGCGGAAACTGCTTTGCCGGCGCTGAAGAGAATCGCTCAGCCTGTCGAAGACTCGGACTGTGAATCCATCCGGCGGGCCGTCCGCCTAACGCACCGAGCCGTCGATGCCATCTCCCCCGCTCCCGGGCTCCGGCTCCGGAACTCTCGCGCCGCGCGCCGCCGTCATCGTGCCCGTCTTCAACGGCGAGCGCTTCGTCCGCGCCACCCTGGACTCCGTGCGCGCCCAGAGCGTGCGCGCGCTCGAGATCGTGGTCGTCGACGACGGTTCGACCGACTCCACGCAACGGCTCCTGCGCGAGATGGCCGCGGAGGACCCGCGCGTCGTCGTGCTCGCGCAGGACAACGCCGGCGTCGCCGCCGCCCGCAACCGCGGGGCCGCGGCGACGACCGCGCCGATCCTCGCCTTCTGCGATGCGGACGACTGGTGGGACCCCGTGTTTCTCGAGCGATGCTTCGAGCGGCTTGTGCGCGAGGGCGACGACGTCGGCCTCGTCTACGCCTGGACGATGCACCACCATCAGGATGGCACGCCCTCCGGGAGCCTGTCGGTCTCGATGCACGAGGGCGACGTGCGGCGGGCGATCGTGCTGGAGAACTTCCTCGCGAGCGGGAGCGCCTGCGTCGTACGACGCGGGGTCTTCGAGCGCGCGGGCGGCTTCGAGACGCGTTTCTTCCGCGAGCGCGCGCAGGGCTGCGAGGATTAGGAATTCTACCTCCGGGCGGGCGAGCACGCGCGCTTCGCCGTCGTGCGCGAGCCCCTCTTCCACTACCGGCGGACCGGGGACGGCATGTCGAGCCGGCACGAGACGATGGCCCGGTCGCACGAGCTGATGCTCGAGCTCCTCCTCGCCCGCCGGCGCGACGTGAGCCGGGCCGACCTGAGCTTCACGAGAAGCAACTTCTTCGTCCACCTCGCCAACGAGGCGCATCGCAAGGGCCGACCTCGGGAGGCGCTACGGTGGCTCTGGCGGGCGCTCGCCTGCGACCCGGTGCGCATCGCCCGGCGGCGGATGCTGTTCCGAATCGGCCTCCGCAGCCTCGGCGCGCTCGCCGCGGGCGGACCCTCGGGAGGCGCCGCCTGATGCGAAGCCTGCGCGCGCCGATCCGGACGCTCGAGGTCGACCTCGCGCGCGGGGCGCCGGCGGATGTGGCGGGAATGCAGGACTGCCTCGGCGCGTGGGTGCATGTGTTCGTCGGGGCGATGCCCCTGGGCGCCGTCCGCGTCGCCCCGCGCAACGGCACGCTGCCGGGCCGCGACCTCGCGCGGGCCATCGCGGAACGTCTGGGGCCCGAGCTCGGCCGCCATGCCGTGGCCCGGGCGCTGCTGCAGTCGGGTCTGCCGGGGCGGGTGGTTTTCGCGACCGCGGCGCCCGGGGACGACGACGCGGCGGAGCTTCCCTTCACCACCGTGGCGGTGTGTTCGCGCGATCGCACGGCGGACCTCGAGCGCTGCCTCGCGGCGCTACGGCTCCTCGACCATCCGGCCCACGAGATCCTCGTCGTGGACAACGCGCCCGCGGACGACGCCACGCGGCGGATGGTCGCGGAGCGCTTTCCCGAGGTGCGCTACGTGTGCGAACCGACACCGGGCCTGAACAACGCCCGCAACCGCGCGATCCGCGAGGCGCGGGGCGGGATCGTCGCCTTCACCGACGACGACGTCGTGGTGAGCCGGGGCTGGTTGCGCGCGCTCGCGAAGGTGTTCGCCGAGGATCCGACCGTGGGCGCGGCCACCGGGCTCGTCGTGCCCGAGGAGCTGGAGACCGAGGCGCAGGTGCTCTTCGAACGTTACGGCGGCTTCGGCCGCGGCTTCGTCCGCCGTCACCTGCGGTGTCCGCGCGGCGGCCCGATCCCCTGGCCCCTGCTCGGCACGGGCCAGCTCGGGACGGGGGCGAACATGGCTTTCCGGCGTTCGCTCTTCGAGGAGACCGGGCTCTTCGATCCGGCGCTCGATGTCGGCACGCCGACCCACGGCGGGGGTGATCTGGAGATGCTCATGCGCGCGCTCGGATCCGGGCACGCCTTCGTCTACGAACCCGCCGCGTGGGTGAGGCACCGGCACCGGCGCTCGCTCGAGGTGTTGCGGCGGCAGATGGGCGACCACGGGCGCGGCCTGCGCGCGTACCTGGAGCGGGTCGCGGCGAACTTTCCCGGGGAGCGCGCGGGCGTGCGCCGGCTGGAGCGCTGGTGGTGGCGCTCGTGGGCGCTCGCCCGCTGGTGGCGGGCGCGGTGGCGGCCGGGGTTTTTCCCGCGCGA
>DAIPIQ010000169.1:0-4727 GCA_036770745.1 Opitutaceae bacterium
TCAGTCGGAAGCCGGGGATGAACCCCGGCCCACGACAGCAGGTTGCCACCACTTTTGATTTCACCCCCAAGAACTCCTTTCCGGCATCAAGGAACGATCCAGGTTCGAGTTGGTGCGCGAGCGTCTCCGGGTTTTTCCGGACCTTCCCATCCTGACGGTCGACCACGAAGAGGCGGCCGGCTATTTCAACCTGTTTCGTGCGAAGGGCATCAGGGGTCTTCTACCGACTTTCTGATCTGCGCGGTGGCGGTGCGGCACGGCCTCTCGATCTTCACGGACGACCTCGACTTCGTCGGATGTCAGAAGGTCCTGCCGATCGACCTGCATCCACCACGGAAAGCGGACGGCTGACCTGCCCGGCACACGCTACCAGACCGCGCAGAAGAGCGTCTTGAGGTAGGAGGCCTCGGTGAAGGCCGCGAGTTCGGGGTGGTCGGGGCCGTGGCCGTGGGTCTCGAGGATGCGGAGGGTCCGGCCGGTGCGGGCGGCGCATTCGGCGACGAGGTGCCGGAAGTCGGCGGCGGAGACGTGGCCGGAGCAGGAGCAGGTCACGAGCACGCCGCCGGGCGGGAGGAGGCGGAGGGCGGCTTCGTTGATCCGGCGGTAGCCGGCCATGCCCTCCTCGAGTTTGCGGCGGTCCTTCACGAAGGCGGGCGGATCGAGGATGATCACGTCGAAGGGCGGCTCCGCGGCGCGCTCGGGGGCGGCGAGGAAGCGCTTCACGTCTTCGCAGGCGAAGGTGAAGCGGGCGGGGTCGAGGTCGTTGAGCGCGACGTGGCGACGCGCGAGTTCGAGGGCGGGCGCGGAGGAGTCGACGCTGGTCACGTGCGCGGCCCCGGCCGCGCCGGCGTAGATGGAGAAGCCGCCCGTGTAGGAGAAACAGTTGAGCACGCGGCGGCCGCGCACGTGGCGGCGGAGGGCGGTGCGCTTGTCGCGCTGGTCGAGGAAGAAGCCCGTTTTCTGCCCACCGACGATGTCGACGAGGAACTTCAGCCCGTTCTCCCGGATCGCGACCTCGGCCGGGATCTCGCCGTGGAGCGTGCCGGTGCGCGGCGCGGCCCCTTCGATGCCGCGTACCTTCACGTCGGAACGCTCGTAGATGCCGGCGGGTCGGAGCGTCTCGACGAGCGCGCGCACGATCGCGTCGCGGTGCGGCTCGATCCCGCGGGTGTGGCACTGGAGGCAGAGGTGGTCGGCGTAGCGGTCGACGACAAGCCCGGGGAGGAGGTCGCTCTCGGCGAAGACGAGGCGGTAGGCGTCGGTGTCGGCGCCCGCGAGCACGTGTTCGCGCAAGGCCAGGGCGCGCTCGATCCGGCGGCGGAAGAAGGCGTCGTCGAACGGCTCGTCGGCGTCCCAACCCCACGCGCGCACGGCGATCTGCGAGTAGCCGTTGAAGTAGCCGTGGGCGAGGAAGCGCCCGTCGGGCGCGACCACGCGGACCGGGGCGCCGGTTTCGAGGCCCTCGGGCACGGCGACGAGCGCGCCCGCGAAGATCCACGGGTGGCGGGCGACGACCGGGCCGATCCGTTCGCGGCGGACCTGGAGGGTCGTCATGGGTAGAGGTGGTAGCGACGGCTCTCGCGCTGGAAGGCGAGGGCGCTCGCCTCCCATGCGACGACGAACGCCGCGACGTCGACGCGCGCCCCTTCCGTGCGGAGGGCGTTCCACCAGGCGGTGGAGCCGACGTGTTTGTTGTAGAGGTCGGCGACCCCGGGACGGGCGGCCGCGAAGGGATTGGCGGGCGCGGCGTAGAGACAGGCGAGCTGCATCATGTGGAAACTCAGCTCCGTGGGCCGCCACGCCTCCCAGTCGGCGACCTCGACGAACAACCCCGCGACGTCGCGCCCGGCGGCGTCCTTGACCGTGCGAGGCACGAACCGCAGGCCGGGGATCGCGCGCCGCTTCAACTCCGCGGCGAGCGCCGCCGGGGTGCGCGCCGGGTGGGTGAGCAGGCGGAAGGGATGCGGCGTGCCGATCCCGTGGCGGAAGCCGCCGAGCTGCGCCCCGAGGCCGGTCATCGCGTAGCCGACGACCGCGTCGAAGCTCGGGATGTTGGGCGAGGTCGGCGTCCATTTCAGCCCGGTCTGAGGCCACGTCATCGTGCGGGTCCAGCCGCGCATCGGCACGACGGTGAGGCGGCCGCGGGCGCGCACCTCGTCGGGGATCTGGAGCACGCCGGGCTCGCTCGCGGCGATGCGCGCGAGCTCGCCGATGGTCAGGCCGTGGACGTAGGGCACGCGAAACGCCCCCACGTAGCTCAACCATTCCCGGTCGAGCATCGGCCCCGCGACCTTGAGGCCGCCGAGCGGATTGGGCCGGTCGAGGACGACGACCTCGACGCCGTTTTCGAAACACGCCTCGATCGTCAGGCGCATGCAGCTCACATACGTGTAGGAGCGCACGCCGATGTCCTGGAGGTCGACGAGCATCACCTCGATCCCGCGGAGCATCGCGGGCGTGGGTTTGCGGGTGGGTCCGTAGAGCGAGAAGACGGGCAGGCCGGTGCGGTCGTCGATCCGGTCGGGGATGTGGACCTCCGCCCGCTCGTTGCCGTAGATCCCGTGTTCGGGCCCGAAGAGCGCGACGAGCCGCAACCGCTTGTCGCGCCGGAGCACGTCGATCGTGCTCATCCCGAAACGGTTCACCCCCGCCGGCTGGGTGAGCAGGCCGAGGCGCTTGCCGAGGACGGAGGCGAAGCCCTGCTGCTCCAGCACGTCGATGCCGAGGAGCACGCCCGGCGGCGCGGGCTGCGCGACGGCGCCCGCGGGCGCGAGAAGGGGAGTGGCGATCGCAAGGAGCGCCGACCAACGACGCGCAAGAGCGGTGAGGGTGCGAATCATGACGGATTCTCCGGAGCGTCCCCGGGCCCCGGGGGACGCGGGCGGCGGCGCGGGAGCTGCCAATCGTGCTTCTTCGCTTCGAAGGCGAGGAAGCGGTAGATCATGTCGAGGACGAACCCGACGACGACCCCGACCACGAGACCGCCGATGACGAGCGCGTAGGCGGTGCGTCCGATCACCGAGTCGGGCAGACGCGTGTCGAAGAAACCCACGATGAACGCGCCGACGAAGTAGGTCGCGCCGTAGGCGACGGGCAGGGTCAGCGGGTTGGTCAGCAACTGCAGCCCGACCGTCGTCGGAAGGTTCGCCCGCAGGGCGACCGCGGCGGCGAAGGCGACGAGGAACTGGAATCCGTAGATCGGGAGGAAGGCGATGATCGAGCCCGCGTAGAAGGCCGGGGTCATCGCGCCGACCTTGAACGACCAGAGGTGGGGACGCCGCCGCGCCGCACCCGCGAAGAACTTGATCACGGGGTAGCGGTGGACGTTGGCCCGGCGCGGCAGCGGCCGGAGCAGGGCCTTGAGCCGCCGGATCCTCCGGTGGCGTTCGCTCAGCGGCGCCGGGAGCTCGCTCATGGGAGGGCCGGTTTCACGGGAAATGGCGCGCCAGCGCGTCGGCAAGAAAATGCTCCGCCCGCGCCAGCGCCTCGGGCAGGGCGACGTCGGCCGGCGTGATCGCGTGCATGCCACCGCGCTTCGCCAGGCCGGGAGCGACCGCCCCGGCGAAGACGAGCGTCTCCTTCCCGAGCTCCCGGGCGCGGCGCACGATCGCCCCGGGGCCCTTGCCGGCGAGGCTGGTCTCGTCGAAACGACCCTCGCCGGTGATCACGAGGTCGGCCGCGGCGAGCCGGCGCTCCAGATCGAGCCAGCCGGTCACGAGTTCGAAGCCCGGCACGAGCCGGGCCCGCGCCGCCGTGGTGAGCCCGAAGCCGATCCCGCCGGCCGCGCCCGCCCCGGGCGCTTCCCGCGCGCGAGGCTCGTCGACTCCGCAAAATGCACAGAGCAGCGCCGCGAGACGAGCCGCGAGCGCCTCGTGCCGCGGCAGGTCGGCGGCCTCGAGGCCCTTCTGCGGACCGTAGATCGCGGCCGCGCCGTTCGGGCCGAGCAACGGGTTGGAGACATCGCAAGCGATCGCGATCGGAGGGAGCGCTGCGGAGACGGCGCCCTCGATCCGCGCGATCCGTTCCCAGGTGGCGGGAAACGGCGGCCGCACGAGCGCGCCGTCGGCCTCGAGGAATTCCAGCCCGAGCGCCTCCAGCGCGCCGAGACCGAGGTCGCTCGTCGCGCTTCCTCCGATGCCGAGGAGGACGCCGCCGGCCCCGAGCTCCGCGGCGGCGCGGATCAACTCCCCCGTGCCCAGCGAGGTCGTGCGCCAGGGATCGCGCGCCCCGGGTGCGAGCAGGGCGAGCCCGCTCACCGCCGCCATTTCGAGCACCGCCACCCGCGCCGGCGCCGCGCCATCGGGAAACAACAGCGCCGTCGCGGCCGCCGGGATGCGTGCGGTCTCGACGAGGCCGAGCTCGACCTCCAGGCGCTCGAGGCGGGGCCCGCTCGCGGGCACGCGCGCGAAGGTCCCGCCCGCGGCCTCGGTGAGGATGCGTTGGAAACCCTCGCCGCCGTCGGTCAACGGCGCGAGGTCGAGGGTCCAGTCCGGCCGCCGGGTGCGCAGTTCGCGGGCGGCGATCGCGCAGGCCCGGCCTGCGGAAAGCGCATCCTTGAACTTGTCGAACGCGACGAGCACGCGACGTGACATCGCGCGAGCCAAGCGGGGGCGTCCCGCGAAGGGAAGCCCAAGCGTCGCCGCGCGTCGTTCCGGGTGTGATGGAAAGCGGTGGCAACCCGCAGTCGTGGGCCGGGGTTGATCCCCGGCTTTTTCGGCTCTTTCAGT
>DAIPIQ010000169.1:4737-8708 GCA_036770745.1 Opitutaceae bacterium
CTGCAGGTTGCCACCAGTTTCGATTACACCCGCCGTACCGCGCTCGGCGATTGTCCACCGGCCGTCCGCTCGACAAACCAGCCGCATGGATTCCCCCGTCGTCCATGAGCCGGACGTCCTCTGGCTGATGCCGGTGCGCAACGGCATGCCCCATCTCGTCGAGACGCTCGCCTCGCTCGCCGCGCAAACCCACCGCAACCACGCGCTCTTCGTCTGGGACAACGCCTCGACCGACGGCACGTTGGAGGAGCTGCACCGCTGGATCCCCGCGCGGCTGCCGGGGCGCGTCGTGGGCGGAGAACCGCTCAACGTCGGCGAGACGCTCGCCCGCCTCGTCGAGCTGGCCGGCGTCGAGCTCTGCGCGCGGATCGATGCCGACGACGTCTGCGAGCCCGATCGCCTCGCTCGACAGGTCGCCTTCCTCGCGGCGCACCCGGAGGTCGTCGCGGTCGGCTCCCGGGTCCGGGCGATCGATGGCGCGGGCCGCGAGATCACCGACCACGGTTGGAACCTCGATTACCACCTCGACGACAACGCCATCGTCCACGACCTCCTCGTGCGGGCCGCGCAGCGGCACCCGACGATGCTGATGCGTCGCTCGGCCGTGCTCGCCGCGGGAAACTACGCGGGCCTCGCCTCGAGTCAGGACTACGACATCCAACTCCGCCTCGCCCGGATCGGTCGGCTCGCCAACCTCGCCGAGCCGCTGGTCCGCTACCGCTTCCATGCGGGCAGCCAAAGCCAGGCGATGCGCGACCGCGTGGAGTGGGATCGCGAGGTGCGGGCCCCGATGTTCGCGCGCAGCGGCGCCCCGCTCTTCGGGCGCCCCGAGGCGGTCCTGTTGCGCCTCAAGCGATGCGAGCATCGCTTCGCGCTGCCCCACCTCCTCGCGATCGCCCGCGCGCTCGAACGCCGGCATCCCATGGGCCTCGCACGGCGGCTCGGCTCGCGCTCGTTTCTCGAGGGTGCCAGGCGCCTTGTCGCCCCTCGCGACCGGGTGACGCGCGCGGCGCTCGCCGTCGTCCGGCGCCTCGCCGCTACGGCTGCACCCGGAGCGAGGAGTTGACCTCCTTCACGCCTTCGGTGTCGAGGGCGAGGACGATCGCCCGGCCGATCGCCGCCGACGAGTCGACCGAGCCGGCGAGGGAGACGCGGCCGTCGTTGCAGGCCACCGAGATGTCCCACGCGGAAAGTTCCTCGTCGAGGGTGAGCTTCGCCTTGATCACCGTGATGATCCGGGCGTCGAGCGTTTCCTGGACGACGCGCCGACCGACCTCGCCGGTCTTTTCCCGGAGGATGCGCGTCGCCGAGGCGAGCTCGCGCTCGGGGTCTTCGGGCGTGAGCCGCCACTCGCGCAGTTTGCGGGCGAGGCCATCGTCGCGAGGGGCGGGCGCGACCGCCGGTGGAGTGGCGGAGGCGGGCGCGCGCTTCTCGCGCGAGAGCGCCCAGGTGGCGAGGGCGCCGAGGAGCGCGCCGAGCGCGAGCGCGAGGAGGATCGAGGTGAAGGCGGCGGCGTGGCGGGAGCGCGGGTGCATCGTGCCGAGCCTTGCGCGGGAGCGCGGCGGAGTCCACCCCGGGCGTGTTCATCGTTTGCGATGGCCGGGGTTTGCCGTTCAGGTTCGGCGGTTGATGCACGCCCTCGTCATCCGGCTCTGTGCCGTCCCCTTCATCGCGGTCCCGGCGGTCGCTTCGCCGGCCGTCGAATTGCCCGCGCTTGTCGTGACGGCGAACCGGGCGGCGGAGGATCCCGCGCGGCTCGCGCTCACGGTGGATCGGTTCGAGGCGGGCCGGCTGCTCGAGGGGCCGGCCCTCGCGCTCGACGACGCCTTGCGCGCCTCGCCGGCCTTCGGGCTTTTCCGCCGCACCTCCAGCGTCCACGCCAACCCCACGGCGCAGGGCGTCTCGCTCCGCGGCATCGGGCCGAGCGGGGCGAGTCGTTCGCTCGTCCTCCTCGACGGCGTGCCGCTCAACGACCCGTTCGGCGGCTGGGTGGCCTGGTCCAGGGCGCCGCGGCTCGGGTTGCGGGCCGCCGAGATCGTGCGCGGCGGCGGCTCCGGAGTCTGGGGCGGGGCGGCGCTCGGCGGTGTCGTCCAGCTCCTCGGAGCGGCCCCGGAGGCGGGCTCGGGCGCGCTCGCCCTCGAGCTCGGCGACCGCCGGACCGGCCGCGCCGAGTTCCTCGCGGCGACCGCTCTCGGCGAGGAGGGCGTGCTCCACGCCGGCGGACGACTTTTCGCGACGTCGGGGTTTCTCCAATACGGCCCGGCGCAGCGCGGGGCGGTCGACCGGCCGCTCGACTCCGACCATTCGCTCGCGCACGCCGGCTACACTCGCGCGCTCGCCGGCGGGCTGCGACTCGCGGCGGCGGCGAGCGCCTTCGAGGAGACCCGCGGCAACGGCACGCCCTACACCGGCAACCGCTCCAGTGAACAGGCCGGGCGGGTGCGGCTGAGCGGCGAGCTCCGCCCCGGGCTGGTCCTCGAGGCCGGCGTCCACGCGCAACGCCAGCGCTTCTCCAGCCGCTTCAGCACGGTCGCCCCGGGGCGCGCGACGGAGACGCCCGCGCTCGACCAGTTCGCCGTGCCCGCGGTCGCGTGGGGCGGCTCGGTCGTCGTCACCGCCGCGCAGCGCGACGACGCGTCCACGACCGTCGGGGCCGACCTCCGCCACGTGCGCGGGGAGACGCGCGAGGATTTTCTTTTCGTCGGGGGCGGCTTCACCCGGCGGCGGATCGCGGGCGGGGCGCAGACCTTCGGCGGGATCTTCGCCGCGCACCGCCGCGAGCTCGGTGGTCGCTGGTCCGCCCATGTCGGGGCGCGGCTCGACGGCTGGCGCCTCGACGACGGTCGGCGACGCGAGACCGTGCTCGCGACGGGCGCGCCGGTGCGCGTCGACGCCTTCGTCGATCGCGAGGGCCTGGAGGCGAGCCCCTCGGTCGGGCTGGTCTGGCGCGCGCGCGACGGCGTGCGACTGCGCGGTGCGGCCTACCGGGCGTTTCGCGTGCCGACGCTCAACGAGTTCCACCGGCCGTTCCGCGTCGGCAACGTCGCCACCGAGGCGAATCCCGACCTCGCCAACGAGACGCTCGACGGGGCCGAGCTCGCCCTCGACCTCGAGCGCGGCGCGTGGTCGCTCTCGGTCGGGACGTTCGCGGCCCGCCTCGAGGATGCGGTGGCCAACGTCACGCTCACCTCCACCCCGACGCTCGTCACCCGGCAGCGGCGCAACCTCGGGCGCGTCGACGTGCGCGGCCTGGAGACGAGCCTGCGCTGGCGCCGCGGCGAGTCCTTCGAGCTCCGCCTCGCGCACCAGCTCGTCGACGCCCGCGTCGAGGCGGCCCCGCTCGCGCCGGCGCTCGTCGGCCGCCGCCTCGCCCAGGTCCCGCGCCACGTGGCGACGCTCGGCGCGACCATCAGGCCCGCGGCGCGCTGGCGGCTGGAGGGCGGCGCGCGCTTCATGTCGGGACAATTCGAGGACGACGAGAACCGCCTCCGCCTCGACGGCGCGATCACGGTCGACCTCGCGGTCGCGTGGGCGTTCGCCCCGGGTCGCGAGCTTTCCCTTGCGGTCGAGAACCTCTTCGACACCCGCGTCGAAACAGGGCGCACGAGCGACGGGCTGGTCGCGCTCGCCGCGCCGCGGCTTGCCCGCGCCGGGCTTTCCGCACGGTGGTAGCGACTCGCGCAACCGGCGGATCGCGGCACGGTCTGCTTGGCTGAACCCGCCATGTCCCGCGCCTTCCACAGAATCCTTCGCGTCTTCGCCGCGGCGAGCCTCCTCGTCGTGGTGGCGGCGGCGACGCTGCCCTGGTGGTTGCCGGCGCTCGCGGTGAAACTTGCGCCGCGCTTCGGCGCCGCCGTCGGCGGGTGGGAGTCGAGGGGTTGGCGCGGCTTCATCCTGCACGAGGTCGTGTGGACGGGCCCGGGGCTGCGCGTGACCGCGGCCGAGGCGAGCCTGCCGGTGCTCGGCATGCA
>DAIPIQ010000170.1:0-8701 GCA_036770745.1 Opitutaceae bacterium
GGTCGCGGCGACGCCGGCGCCGGATGTCGAGCGCGAGTGGCGCTCGATCCGGCGCCGGCTCGGGGAGGGCGGCGAGGCGCGGGCCGACGTGAGGCGCGCCTCGCCGTGGTTGCGCTGGGGCGTCCCGGCCGGCGCGTTCGCGGCGATGCTTCTCGTGGTGGTTTTCGTACTCCGGCGCGACGATCCGGCCGGGAACGCGCAGCTCGCCCGGGCGGAGCTCGTCGAGCTGGCCGACCCGGCGCTCACCCCCGTGGTCTTCGTGGACGAACAGACGGGTTGGCTCGTGGTCTGGGCCTCGCCGGAGCTCGTGCTCGGCGGGACTTGAGGCGGGCCCGCGCGCGACCGGTTTACGGGTTGTCTTTTCGAGGTCCGGTCTTTTCGTGCGCCGAATGGCCAAAGACTGGCTCGAGGGAATTTCCGATTCGTACGACGTGGTGGTCATCGGCAGCGGGCTCGGCGGGCTCACCGGGGCCAACTGCCTCGCCAAGTGCGGCCACTCCGTGCTCCTGCTCGAGCACCACTACCAGTTCGGCGGCCTCGCGACGTGGTTCAAGCGCCCGGGCGGGCACATCTTCGACATCTCCCTGCACGGCTTCCCGATCGGCATGATCAAGTCGTGCCGCAAGTACTGGAATCAGGACATCGCCGACTCGATCGTGCAGCTGAAGGACGTGCGCTTCGTCAATCCGCAGTTCGACGTGTGGACGACCTTCGATCGCGTGGATTTCACCCGGATCCTCGTCGAGAAGTTCGGGATCCCGGCCGAGACCGTCGAGGGCTTCTACACCCACCTGCGGGGGATGAACTTCTACGACAACGATCCGCGCACGACCCGCGAGCTCTTCGAGGAGTTCTTCCCCGGCCGCGACGACGTGATGCGCCTG
This sequence comes from Opitutaceae bacterium, assembly GCA_036770745.1. Taxonomy (GTDB): domain Bacteria; phylum Verrucomicrobiota; class Verrucomicrobiia; order Opitutales; family Opitutaceae; genus DAIPIQ01. The sequence continues at coordinate 885 of DAIPIQ010000170.1, forward strand.
TTGATGGAGCCGATCGCCTACGCCAACGGCTCCACCCTCGACGACCCCGCGATCACCTACGGGATCGTCTTCTCGAACTTCATGAGCCGGGGCGTGTTCACCTTCAAGGGGGGGACCGATCTTCTCATCAACAAGATGCACGTCGAGGCCTCGAAGAACGGCGTCGACCTGCGCAAGTGCGCCCTCGTCGAACGCATCCTCACCGAGACGGTCGACGGCGTCCGCCGCGTCTGCGGGGTCGTCGTCAACGGCCGCACCGTCCGCTGCCGTGCGGTCCTCTCCAACTCGAACATCCAGGGCACCGTCCTCCGGCTCGCGGGCCGCGAGGCCTTCGATCCCGATTTCGTCGCCGAAGTGGAAAAGGTGCGCATCAACACCAGCTCGAGCCAGGTCTACCTCGGCATCCGCAAGGGCGAGACGATCCCGCACGTCGGCGACCTGATCTTCACCTCGAAGGCGCCGGTGTTCTCGAGCGACGAGTTGATCGACGTGCACACCCGCAGCCGCACGTTCTCCCTCTACTATCCCGAGACGAGGCCCGGCTCCGACCGCTACACCGTGGTCTGCTCGCTCAACTCGCGCCACCCCGACTGGGTGGACATGTCCGAGGAGGAGTACGAGGCGGGCAAGCGCCGCCTGATCGAGGAATCGATCGACGCGCTGGAGGAGTTCATCCCCGGCGTGCGCGCGAAGATCGACCACGCCGAGGCGGCGACGCCCCGGACGATCGAGCACTACACGCGGCACCCGTCGTCGTTCGGGACGAAGTTCGAGGGGCTGCGCTGCTCGATGGAACTGCCGCGACGGCTGCCCGGTTGTTTCCACGCCGGCTCGGTCGGCATCATCATGTCGGGCTGGCTCGGCTCGATGAACTACGGGGTCATCGTCGCCAACAACGTCGACAAATACCTCTTCGAGCGGCGCCGCGCCGGGGTCGCGACCGCCGAACCCGCGACCGCCGCGGCCCACTGAGGACGCCGCCCCGTGACCGACGCGATCCTCAGCCGCATCCCGCACCGACCGCCGTTCCTGTTCCTCGACGAGATCGTCTCCTCCTCGGCGGAGCGCCTGACGGCGACGTTCACCGCGCGCCCGGAGCTCGAGTTCTTCAAGGGCCATTACCCGGGCAACCCGATCATGCCGGGCGTCCTGATCTCGGAGGCCGTGTTCCAGGCCGGGGCGGTCTTCCTCGCCGGGCTCGCCGACGACGCCGCGCCCGCCGGGGCCGTGCCCGTGTTGACGCGGATCCAGGACGCGCGCTTCCGCTCGATCGTCCGCCCCGGCGACGTGCTCACGATCGAGGTGAAACTCAAGGAGCGGGTGGGGCGCTTCCTTTTCCTGAGCGGCCTGGTGCGCGTCGGGGAGCGACGCGTGATGACGGTCGATTTCGGCGTCGCCCTCACCGAGGCGGATCCGGCGCGCCCGCCAGCGGGTTGACCCGATGAGCTTTCTCGGACTCGAGGGCAAAACCATCCTCGTCATGGGGGTGGCCAACAAGCGGAGCGTCGCGTGGGCCGTGGCCCGCACCCTGGAGGAGGAGGGCGCGAAGGTCGTCTTCAGTGTGCGCAACGCCCGCCGTCGCGAATCGCTCGCCGCGCTTCTCGGCGATCGTCCGACCCACCTGTGCGACGTCGAGCAGCCCGGCGCGGTCGCCGCCCTCGCCGCCGAGGTCTCCCGGGAACACCCGGTGATCCACGGGATCGTCCACGCGATCGCCTTCGCCAACTACGCCGGGGGCTTCAAGCCGTTCCACGAAACCCGCCGCGAGGACTTCCTCCAGGCGACCTCGATCTCGTGCTTCTCGCTCGTCGAGGTCGCGACGGCGTTCAAACCGCTCCTCGACCGCCGCGCCTCGGTCGTGACGATCGGCATCTCCTCGCTCCTCGTGACCGCCGAGAACTACGGCTACATGTCGCCGATCAAGGCCGCCCTCGAATCGACGGTCCGCAACCTCGCGAAATCGTTCAGCGCCGACGGCGAGGTCCGCTTCAACGCCGTCAACCCAGGCCCCCTCAAGACGAGCGCCTCCGCCGGCATCCCGGGTTTCCTGCGCAGCTACCTCTACGCGGAGAAGATGACCTTCCGGAAACGCGCCGTGCAGACCCAGGAGGTCGCCGACGCCGTGGTCTTCCTCCTGAGCGCGCGCTCCAGCGCGATGAACGGGACCGGGCTCGTGCTCGATGCCGGACTCGGGATGAACTACTTCGACCAGGAGATCATCCGGCTCGCGATGCGCCCCGAGACCGGCGCGGCGGAGTGACCGGGCGCGCCGATGCGTTTCGAAAACGTCGTCATCGAATCGATCGCCGGTGAGATCCCGCCGGAGGCATGGACGTCCGCCGACCTCGAGCGGCGTCTCGCGCCGCTCTACGAGAGGCTGAGGCTTCCGGCCGGGCGGCTCGAGTTGATGACGGGCATCCGTGAGCGCCGCTTCTGGCCCGCCGCGGTGCGGCCCTCCGCCGCCAGCGCGATGGCCGGGCGCCGCGCGCTCGCCGCGAGCGCGATCGATCCCGCCCGCATCGAGATGCTCGTCCACGCCGCGGTGTGTCGCGACATGATCGAGCCCGCGACCGCGAGCTTCGTCCACCACGCCCTCGGCCTCGGCCCCGGGGTCCAGGTGCTCGACATCTCCAACGCCTGCCTCGGCTTCCTCAACGCCCTCACCCTGCTCGGCGGCTTGATCGAGAGCGGCCAGATCCGCTGCGGGATGGTCTGCGCGGGCGAGGACGGGCGGCCGCTCGTCGAGCAGACGATCGAAGCGCTGCTCCGCGAGCCGCATTCCCGCAACGCGATCAAGCCCTACTTCGCCAACCTCACCATCGGCAGCGCGGCCGTCGCGGCGATCGTCTGCCACCGCTCGCTTGCGCCCTCCGGGCATCGTCTGCTCGGCGGCGTCGGCCGTGCCGCGACCCGCCATGGCGACCTCTGCCGGGGCGACCACGCCGGGGGCGGCGGGCTGACGATGCAGACCGATTCGGAACAACTGCTGGTCGCCGGCGTCGAGCTCGCCCGCACGACGTGGGATGCGTTCAAGGTCGAGACCGGCTGGGACGAGTCGACCCCGCGGCGTTTCATCTGCCACCAGGTCGGCACGATGCACCGCCGCAGGCTTTACGAGACCCTCGGCCTCGACCCCGCCCGCGACGTCTCGACCTTCGAGTTCCTCGGCAACACCGGATCGGCCGCGCTGCCGGTCACGCTCGCCCACGCCGCGGAGACCGGGGCGCTCGCTCCCGGCGACCGGGCGGCGCTGCTCGGGATCGGCAGCGGGATCAATTGCCTCATGCTGGCGGTCGAATGGTGAACCCCGCCGCAGCCCTGCCTCCCGCGGTCCGCGCGCTGTATCCGTACACTCCGCACACGTTCGGACTCCCGGTCGGGAGGATGCGCCACCTCGACGAGGGACCGCGCGACGCGCCGGTCGTGCTCATGGTCCACGGCAACCCCACCTGGTCCTTCTTCTACCGGGGCCTCGTCGAGGCCCTGCGCGACCGCTTCCGTTGCGTCGTGCCCGACCACCTCGGCTGCGGGCTCTCCGACAAGCCGCAGGGGCACGACTACCGGCTCGCGACCCATGCGGCGAACCTCGGCGCCCTCGTCGACGCGCTCGGCGTGCGCCGGCTCCACCTCGTCGTCCACGATTGGGGCGGCGCGATCGCCCTCGCCATGGCCCGCCACCGGCCCGGCCTCGTGGACCGGCTGGTCGTGCTCAACACCGCGGCCTTCCCCTCCACCCGCATTCCGCGGCGGATCGCGCTCTGCCGGGCCCCGCTGCTCGGCGCTCTCCTCGTGCGCGGCCTCAACGGCTTCAGCGCGGCCGCGGTGCGGATGGCGACCCGGCGCCGGCTCGCGCCCGCGGTGCGCGCGGCCTACCTCTGGCCGCACCGCACGTGGGCCGATCGGATCGCGGTGCACCGCTTCGTGCGCGACATCCCGCTCGGCCCCGGCGACCGCAGCCAGGCGGAGATCGAGGCCACCGCCGCGAGCCTCGGGGCGATCGATCCGCGTCGCGCGTTCATCCTCTGGGGCGGGCTCGATTGGTGCTTCGATGACACGTTCCTCGCGGAGTGGCGTCGGAGGATTCCCGGGGCCGCGGTCACGCGCCTGGCGGACGCGGGGCACTGGCTCCTGGAGGACGCGCCGGAGCGGTGCGCCCGCGAGATCAGCGGCTTTCTTCGCGCCTGACGACCTTCTCCAGGTCGAAGATCCCGCGCTCCTTGCTGAGTTGGAGGATCCGCTCCGCCTTGGGCACGTCGTAGTAGAGCTCGGTCGGGGCGCCCTCGAGCGTCCCCGACTCGGCGAAGTGCGCCGCCGCCGCGAGCATCCGGGTGCGGTAGTCGTCCGCCCGCCAGGCGTTGCTCACGGCCTCGTTGGCGGCATAGGCGCCGATGATTCCGCAGAGGGCGAAGCGGACGCGACGATCGAGGCTGTGCTCGAAGACCGCGCAGACCGCCATCCACGCGGCGGGCGCGATCGCGAGGGCCGAGAGGATCCGGTAGCGCGAGACCATGAAGCCGTCCGTATCCAGGGAAACCCGACCGAGCGTGATCAACCCGAGCGCGACGAGCGCGAACGCGATCACCGAAGCGTGGTAGGGCCGTCGCGCCCATTCACCGCGGACGATCGTCCAGCCGACGAGCCCGAGCACACCCGCGCCCATCCACGGCGCCGCGGCCCGCGAACCGAGGGCCACCGGGGCGCCGAGCAGGCCGAGCCAGAAGCGCAGCGCCTCGAGCGCGGCGAACGCCCCCTCGCCGAGACCGGGGGGGCGACCCATGAACCACGGGATCGCGATGAGCAGGGAGCCGACGGACCAGACCACGGTGTCGCGCCGGCGGCGCTCCAGGACGAGGACGAACAGACCGACCACGAGCACGGCGAAGCCCTGGGCGAGCGAGTAGACGGCGAGTGCGGCGCAGAAGAGCGCGGCGGCCAGCGCGCCCGGCGTCGCGCGCCGCAGGAGGAGGAGCGCCGCGACCGAGGGCGGGAGCACGACGAGGTGGCCGCAACCCGATCCGCCCCAGAACAGGTTCTCCCAGTGCTGGAGGTTGAAGAGCAGCGCCGCCGCGACCAGCGCGGCCACCGCGCGTTCCCGCGCATCGGCGATCGGGAGGACGAGCAGCGCCGCGAGCAGCGGGGCCATCGCCGCGCTCAGGAGCGCCATGACCCGGAAGTCGGTGACCCCGCCGAGGGCGTGAATGAGCCAGACGGACGCGCGGCAGGTGAAGGTGCGGTGCTCGTTGTGGAAGGCGAAGGTCAGTTGCAGGCGCTCCCAGCCGGTCTCGGCCGCGTCGATGTCGAGGAGGTAGCCGAGGAAGGCGTCGAAGTCGTCCCAGAGCGGCACGTCCACGCACGCCCGCCAGACCATGACGCCGGTGAAGACCAGCATCGCCGCGGCCCCGCCCCAGGCCCAGATCAGGAGTCCTCGCGTCGCCGGAAACGTCACTCGGCCGGGGGTCGGGGCAGGCGGCCGTGCAGCGCGGCGAGTTCGCGGAGGTAGCCGGCGCCGTGTGTGCGGAGGCGGGCGAGTTGCGCCGGCGTGTGGCGCCAGGTCCAGTTGCCCTGGGCGCGGCCTGGGGTGTTGAAGCGCGCCTCCGAGCCGAGGCCCAGCAGGTCCTGGAGCGGGAGGATGGCGAGGCGGCTGACCGCGGCGTAGGAGGCGCGGACGAAGTCCCACGCGATGTCCTCGCCGGAGACGCGCAGGTAGCGGCGCACGTGGTCGGCGAGGGCGGGCGGCGCGGTGCGGTACCAGCCGACGGTGGTGTCGTTGTCGTGGGTTCCCGGATACAGCACCTGGTCGGCTCGGAGGTTGTGCGGCAGGTAGGGGTTGTCCGCGTCGCCCCCGAAGGCGAACTGCAGCACCGCCATCCCCGGCAGCCCGGTCCGCTCCCTGAGTTCGAGGACGGCGGGGGTGATGTCGCCGAGGTCCTCGGCGATGATCCGCGCGGCGGGAAAGGCCGCGCGCACGGCCTCGAAGAAGGCGAGGCCGGGGCCGGGGCGCCAGGCCCCGGTGCGGGCCGTCGGCGCGTCGGCGGGGATGCTCCAGTTGCTCTCGAAGCCGCGGAAGTGGTCGATCCGCACCACGTCGCAGAGCTCGAAGCACGCCGCGAGGCGGGCGAGCCACCAGGCGTAGCCGTCGGCCGCCATCGCGTCCCAGTCGTAGAGCGGGTTGCCCCACAACTGGCCGTCCTCCGAGAAGTAGTCGGGCGGACAACCGGCGACGGCGAGCGGGCGGTTGCGCTTCCGGTCGAACTGGAAGAGCCCGGGATTCGCCCACACGTCGGCGCTGTCGAGCGCGACGAAGATCGGCAGGTCGCCGATGATCTCGACGCCCCGCGCCGCGGCGTAGGCGCGGAGTTCGCGCCATTGTCCGAAGAAGAGGTACTGCTGGAACATGTGCGCCTCGATCGCCGGCGCGAGGGTGCGGCGCAGGGGCGAGGCCATCGCCCGCGCGAAGTCGGCGCTCTCCCGCGGCCACTCGATCCACGAGCGGCCGTCGTGGTGGTCCTTCAACGCCTGGAAGCAGGCGAACGGCTCCAGCCACGACGCGTGGCGCGCCTTGAAGGCGGCGTAGTCGCCATAGGGCGAAGGAGACCGCTTCGCCTCCACCGCGCGGTCGCAGGCCTGGCGGAGGATCGGGCGCTTGAGCTTGTAGATCCCGCCGAAGTCGACCCGGTCGTGGGGCAGGAAGAGCAGCGGCCCGAGGACGTCGCGGCGCAGGAGGCCGTGATCCGCCAGCGCCATCACGTCGATCAGGTAGGGGTTGCCCGCGATCGCCGAAGGGCCCTGGTAGGGCGAGTCGCCGAAGCCGGTGGGACCGAGCGGGCAGACCTGCCAGTAACGGAACCCGGCCTCGGCGAGAAAGTCGACGAACGTCCGGGCTTCGGCCCCGAGCGTGCCGATGCCGAACTCCCCCGGGAGGCTGGTGGGATGAAGGAGGACGCCGGAGGCGCGGGTGTCGAGCCAGTCGAAGAGCGGAGGAGGGGGCTTGGCCATGAAACAGGTGGGGCGCGCGAACGCGGCCGGGAACGGCGGGGACCATACGAGCGCGAGCGTGCGCGACAAAGCCGAAGTTCGTCCGAGCGTCGGCATTGCCTCGGAATTTGGCGCGGCTACGCTGCGCCCCATGCCCCACAAGCCCGGCGGCTTCGCCAACCTGCGTCTCGTCCTCGCGCTCCGCGCCCTCGAACAAGCGGACGAGGTCGGCGAGTTTCTCCCCGCCGCCGAGCGTCGCGCTTGGTCGCGGGCCGCCGGCCTCGACGTCCTGCCGGAGGGGGCGAGCGCGGGCCGGGTGCTGGAGACGCTCGGCGAACGCGCGCGCCTCGCGAACGGCGCCCGCCTGCCGTGGACCGTGCGCCCGCTGCTCCTCGGCCTGAGCGGCTGCGACCTGCATCGCGGCTGGCTCGCCCTGCTTGTGGTGGCGGCCGCTGCCGGCGGAGCCTACTCGCTGTGGCTCGGCGAACGCGGCGCCCTCGACCTGCTCGCGTGGCCGCTGGTGCTCCTGGTGGCGTGGAATGTCGCGGTCTACCTGTACTTGTTCGTGCGCGGGATCGTCTCGCTCGTCGGCCCGGCGCGACCCGGGTGGGTCGCCTCCGCGCTGAGTCGCTGGTCGGGCGCGAGGGTCGCCCTGCGGCGGCTCCGCCGCGAGCGCGGCGAAACCTCGGCGACGTGGCGGGAGATCCTTGATTTCGCGGAGCGCGCGATCGCGGCCTGGCGCGCGCCGTTCCTGGCGCTCGCCGGCCCGGTGCTGCGTCGGCGGTTCGCCTCGATCCTCCATCTCGCGGCGCTCGCCTGGGCGCTGGGCGCGATCGGCGGAC
>DAIPIQ010000012.1:0-25580 GCA_036770745.1 Opitutaceae bacterium
TTCAAGCGCCGGCTTCCGGCGGGAGGGTCGAGTCGTGGCGCGAACGGGCGTTCGAAATCGCGCACGACGGCGCGTGGATCTCCGGGGCGTTCGACCGCGTGCGGATCGAGCGCGACGCCGACGGCGCGCCGCGGAGCGCGACGGTCTTCGATTTCAAGAGCGACCGCGCCGGATCCGATCCCGGGTCGTGGCGCGAGGCGGCCCGGCGTCACACCCGCCAGCTCCGCCTCTACCGGACGGCGGCCGCGACGCTCCTCGGGCTCGACGAATCCCGGGTCGCGATCGCCGTCGTGCTCACCAACGCCGTCGGACCCGACGGCGCCCGGCCCGGGCCGATTCCGCTGGAGTGAGCCCGGGGCGGATGGACACGGAGGTCACGGAGATTCCAGAGGAGTTTCACGGAGTCGTGCTCCGAAGTGGCTCAACCAATCCTGATAGCTCGAGCGGGCGTCGGTTTTCCGGTTGTTGACCCCTTCGCCCCGCGACAGGCTGCGGCGGTCGGCACAACCCACCCCTTCGGCCACGCCCATGGAATGCCTCGTCCCTCTTGAACGAAAACCCGGCGACCCCCGCGCCGCGCTCACGCCCGCGACCGCGGCCAAGTTGACCGGCCTCGGCGTGCGGATCCGCGCCGAGCGCGGCCTCGGCCTCGGCTCGTGTTTCCCCGACGCCGATTACGAGCGCGCCGGCGCGGTCCTCGTCGACGACCCGCTCGCGGTCGCGGCCTCGGCCGACCTGCACCTGCGCGTCCACAAGCCCGCGCCCGCCGAAGTCGCGGCGATGCGGCGCGGCTCGGTCGTCGTCGGCATGCTCGATCCCTTCAACGACCGGCCGCTCGTCGCCGCGCTCGCCGCCGCAGGCGTGAGCGCGGTCAGCCTGGAGATGCTGCCGCGCACCACGCTCGCCCAGAAGATGGACGTGCTCAGCTCGCAGGCCAATCTCGCGGGCTACGCCGCCGTGCTCGCCGCGGCCGGCACGCTCCGGCAGGTGCTGCCGATGATGATGACGCCCGCCGGCACGCTCCAGCCCGCGCGCGTCTTCGTGATCGGCGTCGGCGTGGCCGGCCTCCAGGCGATCGCCACGGCGAAGCGGCTCGGCGCGCGAGTGGAGGCGTTCGACACGCGACCGGTGGTCGAGGAGCAGGTGAGGTCGCTCGGGGCGAAGTTTGTGAAGATCGACCTCGGCGGTGAGACCGGCCAGACGGCGCAAGGTTACGCCCGCGAACTCACCCCGGAGCAGATCGCGCGGCAGCGCGAGGGCATGGCGAAGGTCTGCGCCCAGGCCGACATCGTCATCACGACCGCGAAGCTCTTCGGCCGGAAGGCCCCGGTGCTCGTCACCCGTGCGATGGTCGCGGGGATGCGGCGCGGCAGCGTGATCGTCGACCTCGCCGCCGAGCGCGGCGGCAACGTCGAGGGCGTGAGCCCGGGGGCCGACGTCGTCACCGACCACGGCGTGACGATCCTCGGCCGCACCTGCCTGGAGGGCGCGGTGGCGACGCACGCGACCCAGATGTACGCCGCCAACCTCGCCGCCTTCCTCGAGCATTTCTGGGATCGCGCCGCGCGACGGCTCCGGCTCGACCCGGCCGACGAGCTGCTGCGGGGCTGCCTGCTGACCCACGACGGCGCGATCATCCACCCGAACTTCACCACCACCGCCTGAGGCGACCCGCCATGGACCTGATGCTTCTCCTCTTCATCTTCATCCTCGCCGGATTCCTCGGCCTGGAGCTGATCGCGAAAGTGCCCTCGCAGTTGCACACGCCCCTGATGTCGGGCTCCAACGCCATCTCCGGCATCACGATCGTCGGCGCGCTCATCGCGACCGGCGCGGCCGACGACAACCCCGTGACGACCGTCCTCGGCACGGCCGCGCTGGTGCTGGCGACGATCAACGTCGTCGGCGGCTACCTCGTGACCGATCGCATGCTCGGGATGTTCAAGAAACGCCGGCCGGAGGAACGGAAATGAACCTGCACGACTCCGGCCTGATCGACTTCGCCTACATCGTCGCCAGCATCCTCTTCATCTTCGGGCTGAAGATGCTCGGCCGGGCCGAGACCGCCCGCCGCGGCAACCTCGTCTCCGCGCTCGGCATGCTCGTCGCCGTGATCGTGACGCTCCTCGACCGGCAGGTGATCGCGTTTCAGTGGATCGTCGTCGGGCTGGTCGCGGGCACGCTGGTCGGCGTGGTCGCCGCCCGCGCGGTCCGCATGACCGCGATGCCCGAGATGGTCGCGCTCTTCAACGGCTTCGGCGGCCTCGCCTCCCTGTTCGTGGGATGGGCGGAGTTCGAGCGCTCCGCCGCGGCCGGTCCCGCGCTCGATCCCTTCACCAACGTCGTCATCGCACTCGCCGTCCTGATCGGCGGCATCACCTTCACCGGCTCGGTCTTCGCCTTCCTCAAGCTCGCGGCGTGGGTCGGCGGGCGCGCGACCGTCTTCCCCGGGCAGCGCGCGCTCAACCTCGTCCTCGCCCTCGCGAGCGGGGCGGCGCTCGTCGGCTTCGCCCTCGCGGGCGACGGCGCGGCGGCGCAGCCGTGGCTGTTCGCGCTCGTCGGGCTGAGCCTCGTCCTCGGCTTCACCGGCGTGCTCCCGATCGGCGGGGGCGACATGCCCGTCGTGATCTCGCTGCTCAACAGCTGCTCCGGACTCGCGGCCGCGGCCGCGGGCTTCGCCATCGCCAACAAGGTCCTGATCGTCGCCGGCTGCCTCGTCGGCACGAGCGGCCTGATCCTCACCGTGATCATGTGCAAGGCGATGAACCGCAACCTCGCCAACGTGCTCTTCTCCGGCTTCGGCGCGGCGGGCGCCTCGAAGGAGGGTGGCGCGGTCGAGGGCGAGCTCAAGCCCCTCTCGCCCGACGACGCCTACCACGTGCTCGAAGCCGCGCGCAACGTGGTCTTCATCCCCGGCTACGGCATGGCCGTCGCCCAGGCCCAGCACGTGGTCAAGGAGCTCGCCGCCCTCCTCGAGGGCAACGGCGCCGAGGTGCGCTTCGCCATCCACCCCGTCGCCGGCCGCATGCCCGGCCACATGAACGTGCTCCTCGCCGAGGCCGACGTGCCCTACGAACAACTCGTCGAGATGGACGCGATCAACCCGCAGATGCCGGCCGTCGACGTCGCGGTCGTGATCGGGGCCAACGACGTGGTCAACCCCGCCGCCGCGCGCGACGCCTCCTCGCCGATCTACGGCATGCCCATCATCAACGCCCACGAGGCGCGCACGGTCATCTGCCTGAAACGCGGCAAGGGCGCCGGCTTCTCCGGCCTGGAGAACCAGCTCTTCCTCCTCCCCAACTCCCGCATGCTCTACGGCGACGCCAAGGCGACGCTCCAGGCGCTGACCGCCGCCTTCAAGACCGCGTAGTCCCCGCCCCGCGGTGGGAGCGGGCGTCCCGCCTGCTCCTCCATCCCGCCCACAGCCGATCGGTCGACCACAGGACCGCGAGCGAGGCGGCGAAGAGCGGCAGGAGCAGCGCGAGCCCGATCGCGAGGCCGGTCCCGACCCGCCCGAGGCGGAGCTCCGGAGGCGCGAGCCCGCCGGGGAGACCGTCGGCCGGGCGCACCCGCCACCAGAGAAGCGCGCCGGTGACGACCGTCCCGGCGAGCACGAGGCAGACGACGAGCCCGAGCAGTTGGTTGGGCAACCCGAAGAGCCGGCCCTCGTGGAGGATGATCCCGGCGGTGAAGAACTTCGCGGCGGACCCGAAATCGGCGAAGCGCACGTCCGCGAGCACGGCCCCGGAGTACTGGTCGAGGTGGATGTAGGCGCGGGAGAAGGCGCGGTTGCGATCCGAGAGGATCGAGAAGACCCCGCGAGGCCCCTGCGGAAGCGCGATGTCGAAGCGGTCGCGGACGCCGCGCTCCGCCGCGATGGCGAGCACGCCCTCGAGGTCGAGGCATCCCGCCGCGGCTCCCGCCGGGTCGGAGGCGACCTCCTCGAGCCGGCGCGCCGTCTCGCGCCGTTCCATCCAGGGCGACCATCCACCGAGCAGGTCGGAGCGGTGGGCGCTCGCGCTCGTCTCCCGCGGCTGCCACTCGCCGGCGAGGCTCGCGAGCGTCTTGAACCACCAGCCGCCCGTCGACGCCCAGGGGATGCCGGTGGCGAGGAGCACGAGCGTGGCGCCCGCGCACCAGACCGCGGGCACGGCGTGCAGGTCGCGGAGGAGCGCCCGCCGGCCGGAGCGGAACCGCGGGAGGAGAAACCCGCGCACCGTGAACGGTCGCGGCCACCAGAGGTACAGCCCGGTCGCGAGGAGCACGAAACACCAGCTCGCGGCGAGCTCGACGATCACGTCCCCCGCCCGGCCGATGAGGAGCGTGCCGTGGATCCGCTTGAGCAGCGCCATCAGGGTCTCGTCCTCGGCGATGGTCCCGGTCACGACGCCCGTGACCGGATCGAGGTGCACGACCCGGCCGGCCCCACTCGTATCCGTTAAGTGGATACTGGCGGAACGCCCCTCGCCCGGCGAGGGCGTGAAGAGCCGGGCGCGCCACGCCTCCGGGGCCGCGGCGCGGGCGGCGGCGTACTGCACGTCGGCCGCGAGCGGCGCGCCCCGCCCCGGCGTCTCGAGCATCGCGCGGTGGCGCCACGCCTCGTACTCGTCCTTCCAGAGGTAGCCGGCCCCGGTCACGGAGAGGATCAGCACCACCGGGGCGCACCAGAGGCCGGCCCAGGCGTGCCAGCGCCAGAAGACGCGGCGGAGTCGGAAGGTCTCCACGGTCACCGCCTCCACGCGAGCTCGAAGAACCACGTGCGGCCGGGCAACGGGTGGAAGACGTGGTAGCGGTCGTCGAAGAGGTTGTTCACCCCGAGCGAGGCCGTGACGTCGTCACGCAGGCGCCAGGCGAGCTTCGCGTCGGCGACGAGGAAACGGTCGACGCCGCCGTATCCACCCAGTGGATCCGAGTTGTCGAGGGTGTTGAACTGCCGGCCGGACCAGCGCACGGCCGCGCCGAGGTCGAGCGCGCGGGAGACGCGCCAGGTGGCCATCGCCTTGAACTGCTCCCTCGGGATCCGCGGGAAGGTACTGCCGATGCTCCCGGGGAGCCCGGGGTTCTCGAGGATGACGGCGTCGGTGAAGGAGGCGCTCGCCGAGAGGTCGAGCGCGCCGCCGAACAGGCCCCGGCGGTCGAGGGCGAGCTCCGCGCCCCGGGTGCGCACCCGGGCGACGTTCTGCACGCCGCTGAAGGAAGTGCCGTCCGGCCGCAGGGTGGACTGGTTGACGAGCGCGTCGCGCACGTCCTCCTCGAAGAGGCTCACGCGCACGACGCCCTGCGGGAAGGAACGCTCGACAGTGAGGTCCTTGGCGAGGTCGCGCTCGGGCCGGAGGTCGGGATCGTTCTGCGTGATCGAGCCGCTGGCGCTGACGCCGCCCTGGAAGAGCTCGCCGACCGTCGGGAAGCGCCGCGCGTCGGCGAGGGAGAGCCGGACGTTCCAGAAGGTGTCGGGCTTCCAGGCGAGCGCGAGCTTGGGCGAGAAGGCCGAGGCGGCACGCTCCGGGTAGGTGACCGTGACCCGGGGCGCGCCGGCGAAGTCGCGGGCGCGGAAACCGTCCGAGGCCCGCCAGGATTCCCAACGCAGACCGGGGGTGAGGGTCCAGCGCGCGGCGAGCGTCCAGACATCCTGGAGGTAGAGCGCGTGGGTGCGGGTCGTGCCGCCCGTGCCGTTGAGGAGTGAGGTGCGGGTGGCGTCGTCGCGCCAATCCGTGACCGCCCACTGGTCCTGGGCGGTGAAAAACTCGGTGAAGTTCCAGCCCGCGGCGATCGCGTGGCGGGCGAGCGCGCCGTCCGCGCCGCGCCAGCCGAGCTTGGCGTCGAAGTTGCGCCAGCCGGTGCGGCCGACGATCGTGGCCTGCCCGGCCCCGCCGGTGCGGGCGGCGGGCACGCTCACCGTCGATGCACGGGTGCGGTCGCGCAGCACGTCGTAGAGCGAGCCGCTGAAGGTCGCGTGCAGGCCCCGCGCGGGCTCGTAGGCGACGACGAGGGCGTTCACGAGGTCGGCCTGGCGGCGCTCGCTTAGGGGAAAGGCGTTGCCCGGGATCGTGAAGGCCGCCCCGCCGACGTCGACGCGGCCGCTCCAGACGGGGGCGCCGGCGGCGTCGCGCAGGTAGGTCGCGGGATCGAGGTCGCGCTCGGAGTTCGCCCAGTGCGCGAGGGTGTAGCGCACGTGGAGGTCGTCGGTGAGGTCGAGGCCGAGCTTGAGCTTGACGAGGTCGTGTCGGGCCGCGCTCGGGCTCTGCGCGCCGAAGACGAAGCGCTCGACCCCGGAGGGATCGAGGTCGGCGAAGACCCCGGAGACCGGCACGGCGCCCGCGACCGAAGCGCTTGTCGCGGCGCGGTTGATCGTGCGGAACGACTGCGGCTGGGAGTCGTTGTCGACCGCGCTGTAGAGGACGAACCACGAGAAGCGCTTCACCCGATCGCCGAGCGCGAGGTAGGCGGTGTGGCCGGCGAACGTCCCTTCGGTGCCGTACTCGGAGAAGTCCTGCACCATGAACTGCGTCTTGAGCGAGGCGACGGGTCCGGAGGGCATGCTCGTGGTGAAGAGGACGGTGCCGCCGATGGAGTTTCCGGCGTAGAGGGCCGAGTAGGGACCGTAGCTCACGGCGATCTTCTCGATCTCCTCGGGCGCGACGAGGAACCAGCGAGGCGAGTTGCCGAAGCCGGTGCCGAGGAAGTTGGAAAGCAGCATGCCGTCGGCGAGCACGAGGGTGCGCCCGGGCTGGCGGTTGCTCGTGCCACGGATGGAGACGAGCGCGTTCTTGTCGCCCGTGTAGCGCTGCCGGATGAAGAGGTTGGGCAGGTGGTTCAGCGCGACCGCGGTCTCGGGGAGGTTGAGCGCGCGGAGGTCGGACCCGAGCAACTGATGGGTGACGGAAGGGGCCTTCAGCCGGAAGGTGGCGGGGTTGGTCTCTACGAGGTAGTCGTCGAGCACGACCAGCGGATCGGCCGGGGCGGCCGTGGCGGATTCGGAGCCGGCGACCGGGGCGGCCGCGGCGAGAGTGAGCGAAACAAGGAGAGCGGTGCGAGACAGGGAAAGGTGCATGGTGGAACAGGTTCGGACCGGCGGAAGCCGGCCCCTTTTGTGGAACGAAGGAAAACGCCCTCCCGCGCCCGCGGCGCGTGGAGCGACGTGCGAAACCGACTAGACCGCGCCCGACCTGGGCGGCGGCACCGGCGGAGCGGAACGCCCCGACGGGATCCTTCGTTCGTGTTCCCCCAACTCGCCCGACCACGCCACCGGCGCGCCCACCACGGTGCGCACGGATTGCAGGATCAGCGGCGCCTTGCCCACGAGGGTGAGCAACGCCGCGGAACCCTCGTCCGCCACCTTCCTGGCGTCGCGGACGACGAGGCACATCCCGCACAACTCGAGCGGCGAGAACGTCCGCTCGAGCGCGACCTCGACGGGCACGACGGCCACGTTGGTCGCGAACATCCGCGCCCACGCCACCGACTGGACGGCGTCCCAGTGCGCGCCGGTGGCGAAGAGCCAGGCGACGAGCAGGAGGATCGGAGAGCGACGGCGGCGCACGGTGTCGGCAGAAGGCGTGAGGAAGGGCGGAACGGCAAGCGATTTTCGCAAGCTGAGAGGGCGCGGGGGAAGGCCTTCGCGACTTGTCGCCCCCTCGTTTCCGATTCGGACCGCGAACGGGGAGAGTTGGTGGCGCGGCGGGCTCCGCGGAAACGCCGTCCTGAGGCCGGCGTCCACCAGGAATGGACGGGCGACCGCGGGTGGTCGCGGGCCACTGGACCGCGTCGTGCGTTCGCGCCTTTCGGCGAAAGGCGCGCTACCAGGCGGGCGCTTTTCGAGTGGCCGGGGTGGCTCGCCTCTCGCCGAGAGGCGTGGGGCGGAGCGCACGCGGGAGAACGCCGTCCAAGGCCGGCGGCCACCTTCGCGTCGTCCCCCCTCGCGGGTGGTCGCCGGACTCCGGGAACCGCTTTCCCGTCACGCCGTCGGCACGCGCCCGCCCGGCGCGGCTACGGGCGCCGCGGCCACTCCACCCCGCGCATCGATCCGGTCTCGAGGAACCGCTGGTGCATCGCGAAGGCGTGGGCGAGCGTCTGCGGGGTGTGGCCGTTCTTCGCCGCCTCGCGGTACCCGTGGAGCGCGTCGCGGAATTCCGGATGCGCACACCGGTCGACGATCAGGCGGGCGCGCTCGTTGGGATCGCGGCCGCGCAGGTCGGCGACGCCCTGCTCCGTCACCACCACCTGGACGGAGTGCTCGCTGTGGTCCATGTGCGAGACGAGCGGGACGATCGTGCTGATCGCGCCGCCCTTGGCGGTGGACGGGCAGGTGAAGATCGAGATGTGGGCGTTGCGGGTGAAGTCGCCGGAGCCGCCGATCCCGTTCATGAGGCTGTTGCCCATGACGTGGGTCGAGTTCACGTTGCCGAAGACGTCGAGCTCGATCGCCGTATTGACCGAGAGGATACCGAGCCGGCGCACGACCTCGGGGTGGTTGGTGATCTCCTGCGGGCGCAGGAGGATGCGGGGGCGGAAGAACTCGAGGTCGCGGTAGAACGCCTCCAGTTCACCGCCGCTCACGGTGAGCGAAGTGCCGGTGGCGAAGCGGATCCTGCCCTCGCGGACGAGCGCGAGCACGGAGTCCTGGATCACCTCCGAGTACATGTCGAAGGGAGGGATGTCGGGATGGGCCCCGAGCGCGGCGAGGACGGCGTTGGCGATGTTGCCGACGCCGGACTGGAGGGGGAGGAACTCCGCGGGCACGCGCCCGCCGCGGATCTCGCCGGCGAGGAACCCGGCGACGTTCTCCCCGATCCGGCGGGTCGTCGCATCGGCCTCGTCGAACGCGCCGCACTCGTCGGGCAGGTTCGTCTCGACGATGCCGGCGATCCTTCGCGGATCGATCCGCACGACGGGGAGGCCGATGCGGTCGGCGGGGCGCACGATCGGGATGGGTTGGCGGAAGGGGGGATCGGCGGGTTCGTGGATGTCGTGGAACCCGCGCAGGGACGGCGGGTGGAAACGGTTCACCTCGATGAGCACCCGTTTCGCCATGCGCAGGAACGTCGGAGAGGCGCCGACCGAGGTCGTGAGCACGATCTCGCCGTCGGCGGTGACCTCGCACGCCTCGACGACCGCGCAGTCCACCGGCCCGAGGAACCCGCAGCGGACGAACTGCGGGAGCTGCGAGAGGTGCATGTCGAAGAACCGGGTGCGGCCCTGGTTGATGCTGTCGCGGAGGGCGCGGTTGCTCTGGTAGGGCGTGCGCCAGGAGATCGCATCGGCGCGCGCGAGCTCGCCGTCGAGCGAATCGCCCGTGGAGGCGCCGGTGACGACCGCGATCTTGAAGGGCCGGCCGGCGGCGTGTTCGGCGCGGGCGCGGGCGGCGATCGCGCGGGGGATCGCCTTGGCCGCCCCCGCGGGCGTGAAGCCGCTGAAGCCGACGGTGTCGCCGTCGGCCACGAAGGCCGCCGCCTCGTCGGCGGTGAGAAGGGGAAAGGAGGGTTTCATCGATTGGTGAAGTTCGTCATCCAGAGCCGCGTCGATCAGCGTGAACCCAACGCGGAAATGAAGTAGCCGGCGACGAGCGCGGTGCCGATCACGCCGGCGACGTTGGGGCCCATCGCGTGCATGAGCAGGAAGTTCGCGGGATCCTCCCGCTGGCCCTCGATCTGGCTGACGCGCGCCGCCATCGGCACCGCGCTCACCCCGGCCGAGCCGATGAGCGGATTGATCGGCGAGCCGCCGAGGCGGTTCATCACCTTCGCCATGAGCACGCCGCTCGCGGTCGAGACGCCGAAGGCGACGACGCCGATGAGGATGATCCCGATCGTCCCCGGCTCCAGGAAGCGTTCACCCGCCATGGTGATGCCGACGCTCGTGCCGAGGAAGATCGTCACGACGTTGATGATCTCGTTCTGGGCGGCGCCGCTCAGGCGTTCGACCACGCCGCACTCGCGGAAGAAATTCCCGAGGAAGAGCATGAAGAGCAGCGCCGCGGCGTCGGGCACGAGCAGGATGCACACGACCATGACGAGGACGGCGAAGACGAGCTTCTCGGTGCGGCCGACCTTGCGCAGCGTCCGCATCCGGATCCTCCGCTCCTCGCGGGTCGTGAGCAGGCGCATGATGGGCGGCTGGATCAGCGGCACGAGCGCCATGTAGGTGTAGGCCGCGACCGCGACCGGGCCGAGCAGGTGCGGCGCGAGCTTGTTGGTGAGGAAGATCGAGGTCGGCCCGTCGGCCCCGCCGATGATGCCGATGGACGCGGCCTCGGGGAGGGAGAAGCCGATCGCGACCGCGGTGAAGAGCGTGGCGAAGACGCCCATCTGCGCGGCCCCTCCGAGCAGGAGGGTGCGCGGGTTGGCGATGAGCGGACCGAAGTCGGTGAGGGCCCCGACACCCATGAAGATGATCGGGGGGAAGAGCTCGAGGTGGATGCCCTGGTAGAGGTAGTAGAAGAGCCCGCCCGTCCCGTCGGGCTTGAGCGACGCCGGCCCGGCGAGACCCTCGATGACTCCGTGGGTCGGGAGGTTGGCGAGGAGCGCGCCGAGGGCGATCGGCACGAGCAGGAGCGGCTCGAAGCCCCGCTTCACCGCGAGGTAGAGCAGCGTGGCCGAGACGCCCCACATCACGACCATCCGCCAGGTGAGGTCGTCGAAGCCGGTGGTCTCCCAGATGCGTTGGAGGATCTCCATCGCAGGCGCCGCCTAGCGGATCGAGAGGAGCAGCCGGCCCTCCTCGACGACGTCGCCAGGCTTGACGTGGACCGTCGCCACCACCCCGTCGATCGGGGCGGAGACGACCGTGTTCATCTTCATGGCCTCCAGGGTGAGGACGGGCGCGCCCGCCTTCACGCGGGTCCCGGGACCGGCCTCGATCGAGACGACCTTGCCCGCGAGCGGACTCGGAACGTCGCCGGGACCGGCGGCGCCCGGGGCGCCCGCGGAGACCGGGCTCCCGGCGGACGCGAGGGAAGCGGCGGCGGTCGGCGCCGGGGCGGGAGAGGACGCCGCGGAGGCCTCGTCGTCGAGCACCTCGGCGACGACCTCGTAGGTCCTGCCCTCGAAGGAAATGCGAAGGGTCTTTTTCATGGTGAAACGGGGAAGACGGGAATCAACGGATGCGGTGCGAGGCGTGGATCTCGCGCCGCCCCTGCAGTGCCCAGGAAGTGGGTACAGGACGGACCGAGACGATGCGGAGCGGCCCGCCGAGGAGCGCGGCGGCGACGGCGGCGATCACGATCACCTCGTCGCCGACCGCGGGCGACGGGGGCCGGAGGTCCGCGACGGGCGCCGGGATCGCCGCGACCGCGGGCGTGAAGGCGCGGCCGACGAGCGCGGTCAGTCCCCAGAGGACCGCGAGCGCCATCATGACGATCACGAATCCGGCGAGGTGTTCGGCGGCGAGGACGAGGTCGTCGGGGTTCATTGCGAACGGCTCAAAGGGGGATGTTGCCGTGCTTCTTGGGCGGGCGCGTCTCGCGCTTGGGCAGGAGCGTGCGCAACCCGAGCGACACCAGCCCGCGGGTGCGGGCCGGCTCGATCACATCGGTGATCAGCGCGGCCTTGGCCGCCTGGTAGGGCGAGGCGAACTCCTCGCGGTAGCGGGCGATGAGCTCGGCGAGTTTCCGCTCCGGATCGGCGGCCGCCTGGAGCTCCTTGCCGAAGACGACCTTCACGGCGCCCTCGGCGCCCATCACCGCGATCTCGGCGGTGGGCCAGGCGTAGACGAGATCCGCCCCGAGGTCGCTCGAACACATCGCGAGGTAGGCGCCGCCGTAGGCCTTGCGGAGGATCACCGTGACCTTGGGGACCGTGGCGGAGGCGTAGGCGAAGAGCATCTTCGCGCCGTGGCGGATGATCCCGCCGCGCTCCTGGGCGAGCCCCGGGAGGTAACCGGGCACGTCCACGAGGGTGACGAGAGGGATGGCGTAGATGTTGCAGGTGCGGATGAAGCGGGCGCCCTTGTCGGAGGCGTCGATGTCGAGGCAGCCGGCCTTGACCGCGGGCTGGTTGGCGATGACCCCCACGACCACGCCGTCGATCCGCGCGAAGCCCACCACGAGGTTCCTCGCGAACGAACCCATGATCTCGAAGAACGATCCCGGATCGACCAGCTCCCGGATCACCTCGCCGATGTCGAAGGGCGCCTTGCCGTCGGCCGGGATCAGGCGCTCGAGGCGCTCCTGCGGCTCCAGACTGAGGCGTTCAGCCGGCCGGTGGGGCGGATCGTCGAGGTTGTTCGACGGCAGGTAGCTCATGAGCGTGCGGGCGAGCTCGAGCGCGTGGGCGTCGTCGTTGGCGATGAGGTGGACGTTGCCGCTCACCGCGGCGTGCGCGTCGGCCGTGGCGAACTGGTCGGACTTGGCGGTCTCGCCGGTGGCGGCCTTGATCACCTCGGGCCCGCAGATGAACATGTTGGTCGCGTCGTTGCGCACCATGATCAGGAAATCCGTCAGCGCCGGCGAGTAGGCCGCGCCGCCCGCGCACGGCCCGGCGATGATCGCGATCTGCGGCACGAGTCCGCTCGCCTGCACGTTGCGGAAGAAGATCTGCCCGTAGCCGCTGAGGGAGTCGACGCCCTCCTGGATGCGGGCCCCGCCGCTGTCGTTGATCCCGAGGATCGGCATGCCCGCGGTCATCGCGTAGTCCATCAGGTCGCACACCTTCTTGGCGTGGATGCGCCCGAGCGCGCCGCCCCCCACCGTGAAGTCGTGCGAACAGGCCGCGACCGGACGGCCGCCGACATACCCGATCCCGGTGACGACGCCGTCGGCCGGCATCTCCTTGTCGGCCATGCCGAAGGCGTGGCAGGCGTGCGCCGCGTGCAGGCCGAACTCGATGAACGTGCCCTTGTCGTAGAGCGCCGCGAGGCGTTCCCGCGCGGTCATGCGCCCCTTGGCGTGCCGCCGGGCGATCTTGTCCTCTCCACCGCCGAGCAGCGCTTTCGCGCGGCGGGCCGCGAGGTCCTCGAGAAGGTTTGGTTGGATGGCCATGAAGATGTTTCCTCCGTGAAGGTCCGGCGTCGCGGACGGGGCTTCAGTGCGACCCGCCGTCCTTCGGCGCGCAGAACTCGGTGAGGACTCCGAAGGTCGACTTCGGGTGGAGGAACGCGACGAGCTTGCCGGCCGCGCCCTCGAACGGCGTCTCGTGGATCAGCCGCACCCCGGCCTCGCGGGCGACGCCGAGCTGCGCGGAGACGTCGTCGGTCGCGAAGGCGACATGATGGATCCCCTCCCCGCGCTTCTCCAGGAACGCCGCGATCGGGCTGTCCGGAGAGGTCGGCTCGAGCAGCTCGAGGTGGACGCCGCCGACTTCGAAGAACGCCGTTCGCACCTTCTGCGAGGCGACCTCCTCGGTGCGCCCGCACTTCAGACCGAGGGCGCCCTCGTAGTAGTCGATCGCCTCGGCGAGCGAGCGGACCGCGATTCCCAGGTGGTCGATGCGGGTGATCATGGGCCGAGGATAGCCCCGACCGCGGAAATCGTCTCCGCATTCCTTGGCGTCGACTCACCCGGGAATGCGTAGCCGCCGGTGCTACGATGGCCGCGTCATCATGAAACCCGACCCGGCAGCAACCACGACCGCCCCGGAACGACCGCCGCTCTTCGGGGAGTTTCCCCCGACGAGCCCCGCGCAATGGCGCTCCGCGGCCGAGGCGCTCCTCGAGGGGGCGTCCTTCGAGCGGCGCCTCCAGACCCGCACCCCCGAGGGCATCGTCCTCCGGCCCCTCTACACCCGCGAGGACGTCGCCGGCCTCGCCCGCCTCGCCGAGCCGCCCGGCCGGGGCGGGCGCGTCCGGGGCGGACGCGTATCCGGAAACCTGACACGGGGCTGGGAAGTCTCGCAGGAGCTGCCGCCGTCCACCCCGGAGGCCTTCAACGCCGTCGCCCTCGCCGAGCTCGCCCGCGGGCAGACGGAGCTGAACATCCCCCTCGACCTCGCCTCGCTCGGGGGCCGCGATCCGGACGACGCCGCGCCCGGCGAGGTCGGGGCCTGCGGTCTTTCCCTCGCCACGGTCGAGGACATGGAACGCGCCTTCGCGGGGATCCACCTCTCGATGATCTCGGTCTACCTCCGCGCCGGGGCCTCCGCCCTGCCCGCCGCGGCCCTCCTGCTCGGCCTCGCACGGAGGCGCGGCGTGGAGCCGCGCGAACTGCGCGGGTGCATCGAGGTGGACCCGCTGGGCATGCTCGCATGGAAGGGGGATCTGCCCGTCTCGCTCGCGCGCGCCTACGACGAGATGGCGGGACTGACCCGCTACGCCATCGGACACGCGCCCCGCCTCCAGACGATCGCGGTGCAGGGTCACCTCTACCACGACGCCGGCGCGAGCGCCGTCGAAGAGCTCGGCTGCACGCTCGCAACGGCCGTCGCCTACCTCCGCGAGGCCGGCCGGCGAGGCCTCGCGATCGACGACGCGACCCCGCACGTCCGCCTCGCCCTCGCGAGCGGTTCGAACTTCTTCATGGAGGTCGCGAAGTTCCGCGCCGCCCGGCTCGTCTGGTCGCGCGCGGTCGAGGCGCTGGGCGGCGGGGACGCGGCGCGGCGGATGCACCTCCACGTCCGCACCTCGGCCTACAACAAGTCGACCCTCGACGCGCACGCCAACATCCTCCGGACCACGATCGAGGCGCTCGCCGCGGTGATCGGCGGCTGCGACGGGCTTCACGTGGGACCGTTCGACGAGGTCGTGACGACGCCGGGCGCGCTCGGCCGCCGGATCGCGCGCAACACCCACGCGATCCTCGCCGAGGAGTGCGACCTGAACCGGGTCATCGATCCCGCGGGCGGTTCCTGGTACGTGGAATGGCTGACCGACGAGGTCTCACGCCGCTCGTGGGAATTCTTCCAGGAGATCGAGGCGCGCGGCGGCATGGCGGCCGCGCTCGCGGCCGGCTTCCCCCAGGAGCGCATCGCCGCGACGGCCGCGGTCCGGGCCGAGGCCGTGGCGAAACGGCGCACCGTGGTCGTGGGCGCGAACCTCTACCCGAACCCCGGCGAGCCCGCCCCCGACCGCTCGTCGCCCGACTACGCGACCCTCCGGACCCGACGCGCCGAACAGATCGCGGCCTTCCGCGTGAAGAGCCCGGCCGAGGTGGACGCGCGCGTTCTCGAGCGGCTGAACTCGCTCCTCGAGGGTCGTCACGACTCCGCCCTCGAGACCGCGATCGACGCCGTGCTCGAAGGCGCCTCGCTCGGCGAGATCTGTCGCACCCTCGGGGCCGGGGACGAACCGCACCCACCCGTCACCCCGCTGCGCATCCACCGCGCCGCCCGTCCCTTCGAGCGGCTTCGCGAGGCCGCGCTGCGGCACGCCGCCGCCCACGGCGCCGCGCCGGCGGTCTTCCAGGCCAACATCGGACCCTCCCGCCTCTACCGACTCCGGGCCGACTGGACCACGGGCTTCTTCGAGGTGGGCGGCTTCGCCGTGCGGGCCGACCACGAGTTCTCCGGCGTCGACGACGCGGCCGAGGCGGCCCTCGTCTCGGGTGCGCGGATCGTCGTCGTCACCACGACCGACGAGACCTGCGAGACCGTCGTCGAGCCGCTCGCCCGGAGGCTCCGGGCCTCCGCCCCCGACCTCTGTATCCTGATGGCGGGTACGCCCGGCCCGCGCGAGGCCGGATGGCGCGCCGCCGGGGTCGACGACTTCGTCAACATCAACGCCGACGCCCTCGGGCTGCTTCGCAGGCTGCACGAGCGCGCGGGGATCCGCCCATGAACACCGACATCGATTTCACCCGCATCCCGTTCCCGCCCGCCGGCGCCCCGCCCGCGGAGCGCCCGGACCCCGCCGACTGGCGCCGCCGCTTCGAGGAGGAGGCGGGACGTCCCTTCGACGAATCCGTCTGGAACACGATGGAACGGATCCCGATCAAGCCGCTCTACGTCCCGGCCGACGACGCCGGCCTGGAGCACCTCGGCTTCTCCGCGGGCACGCCGCCCTTCCTCCGCGGACCCTACGCGACCATGTATGCGACCCGTCCGTGGACGGTGCGGCAGTACGCCGGCTTCTCGACCGCGGAGGAGTCCAACGCCTTCTACCGCCGCAACCTCGCGGCCGGCCAGAAGGGGCTCTCCGTCGCCTTCGACCTCGCGACCCACCGGGGTTACGACAGCGACCACCCGCGCGTCGTCGGCGACGTCGGCAAGGCCGGGGTCGCGATCGACTCGATCCTCGACATGCAGATCCTCTTCGACCGGATCCCGCTGAACCGGGTCTCGGTCTCGATGACGATGAACGGCGCGGTCCTTCCGGTGCTCGCGTTCTACATCGTGGCGGCGCTGGAGCAGGGCGCGAAGCTGGAGGAACTCTCGGGGACGATCCAGAACGACATCCTCAAGGAGTACATGGTGCGCAACACCTACATCTACCCGCCCGTGGGCTCGATGCGCATCATCGGCGACATCTTCGCCTTCACCGCGCAGCGGATGCCGAAGTTCAACTCGATCTCCATCTCCGGCTACCACATGCAGGAGGCGGGGGCCACGGCCGACCTCGAGCTCGCCTACACGCTCGCCGACGGGCTCGAGTACCTGCGCACGGGGTTGAAGGCCGGGCTCGCGATCGACGACTTCGCGCCGCGGCTCTCCTTCTTCTGGGCGATCGGGAAGAACTACTTCATGGAGATCGCGAAGCTGCGCGCCGCGCGGCTGCTCTGGGCGAAGCTCGTGAAACGCTTCGAGCCCCGGCTCGACAAGTCGATGGCCCTGCGCACGCACTCGCAGACTTCCGGCTGGTCGCTGACCGAGCAGGACCCCTTCAACAACATCACCCGCACCTGCCTCGAGGCGATGGCCGCCGTCCTCGGCCACACCCAGAGCCTGCACACCAACGCCCTCGACGAGGCGATCGCCCTGCCCACGGACTTCTCCGCCCGGATCGCCCGGAACACCCAGCTCCACCTCCGCGACGAGACCGGCATCTGCCGCGTGATCGATCCGTGGGGCGGCTCCCACTACGTCGAGTCGCTCACCGACGCCCTCGCCCGCCGGGCCTGGGAGCACCTCGAGGAGATCGAGCGGCTCGGCGGCATGGCCGCCGCGATCGAGACCGGCCTGCCCAAGATGCGGATCGAGGAGGCCGCCGCGCGCCGGCAGGCGCGGATCGACAGCGGTCGCGAGACGATCGTCGGGGTGAACAAACACCGCCTGGAGCGGGAGGATCCGCTCGAGATCCTCGAGGTGGACAACACCGCGGTGCGCGAAGCGCAGATCCGCCGGCTCGCGCGCCTGCGCGCCGAACGCGATCCCGCGACGTGCGCCGCCGCCCTCGCCGCCCTCACGACCGCGGCCCGCGACGGCGTCGGGAACCTGCTCGAATGCTCGATCGCCGCCGCGCGCGCCCGGGCCTCGCTCGGCGAGATCTCCGACGCGCTCGAGACGGTCTACGGCCGCCACCGCGCGGTCATCCGTTCGATCACCGGCGTCTACTCGGCCGAGTTCGGCAAGGACGACTCGATCCGCGAGGCGCGCGCCCGGACCGATGCGTTCGCCGCCCACGAGGGCCGGCGCCCGCGCATCCTCATCGCGAAGATGGGGCAGGACGGGCACGACCGCGGCGCGAAGGTCGTCGCCACCGCCTACGCCGACCTCGGTTTCGACGTGGACATCGGCCCGCTCTTCCAGACGCCGGAGGAGACGGCGCGCCAGGCGGTCGAGAACGACGTCCACGTCGTCGGCATGAGCTCGCTCGCGGCCGGCCACAAGACGCTCCTGCCGCAGCTCGTCGCGGAACTCCGGCGCCTCGGTCGCGAGGACATCCTGGTGATCTGCGGCGGCGTGATCCCGGCGCAGGACTACGACTTCCTGCTCGCCAACGGGGCCGCCGCGGTCTTCGGCCCGGGCACGGTCATCCCGACGGCGGCCCTGAAGATCCTCGACGAGCTGGCCCGCCGCCTCGGGCATCCGGCGGCGGGCTGAGCGCCGGGGCCCGGCCCGAACCCGGCGCACCCGGTCGGGGTTGCCCTGATCGGGCCGCGACCGGGGCCTGGGGGCTTGAGTCGCGCCGGGGCCGCCGCGAAAACCCCGGGCGCGCTTCAAGATTCCCGCTGAGGGCGCGCGCGGCGCCGGTCGATGGGATTCTTGCAGCCTCCCTCCGCCATGTCTCTCGAGACCCCAGTCGTCCTCATCATCTTCCGTCGCCCGGACAAGACCGGGTGCGTCCTCCGCTCGATCGCCGCGGCGAAGCCCCGGAAGCTCCTCGTGATCGCCGACGGCCCGCGGCCCGACAAACCCGGCGAGGCCGAGGCCTGCGCCGCCGCCCGCGCCGTCATCGAGACGGTGGATTGGGACTGCGAGGTCCTGAAGAACTACTCCGACGTCAACCTCGGCTGCGGCCTGCGGCCGGGCACCGGCATCACGTGGGCCTTCGAACAGGTCGAGGAGGCGATCATCCTCGAGGACGACTGCGTGCCCCACCCCAGTTTTTATCCCTTCTGCGCGGAGCTGCTCGCCCGCCACCGCCACGACGAACGCGTGATGCACATCGCCGGCAGCACCTACCGCGACGCGCCCGAGCCGATCGCGACGAGCTACCGTTTCTCCAACTTCAACGGCGCCTGGGGCTGGGCGACCTGGCGCCGCGCGTGGCGGCATTTCGACCCGTGCGTGCGCACCTGGCCGCTGCTCAAGCCCACGTCGTGGTTGAGCGGGTTCGCCGAGCACGAGGAGGACGCGATCGCCTATTGGTCGAAGCAGTTCGACGTCGCCCTCGAGCGCGAGGCGCAGGTCAGCTACTGGGACCACCAGTGGACCTACGCCTGCTGGGCCAACAGCGGGCTCTCGATCGTCCCGCGGGTGAACCTCGTCTCCAACGTCGGCTGCGGCCCGGGCGCGACCCACACGGTCAACTCCGACGATCCCACGGCCAACATCCCGGCCCGCGAGATGCCGTTCCCCATGGTCCATCCGACCCACGTGCTCGCCGACCGCGACCTCGACCGCCGTCTCCTCCGCGAGACCATCCTCCCGCGGCTCGTGAAGAAACCGCCCGGCTTCTGGTGGCGGATGGGCGCGGCCGTCGCGCCGATCACGCCCGAGTTCGCCAAGATCGCGTACCGCCGGCTCGCCTACGGCGGCGCGAAGTGAACGCCCCGCCGCGCCTGCACGCCGCCCGGGTGCAACCACGAGTGGAGGCAACCTGTTGGCGCGGGCCGGGATTCATCCCCCGCTTCTTCTGCGTCTCATGGCCGAAAGCCGGGGATGAACCCCGGCCCACGCCAAGGCATGCCGGATGGCCGCGGAGACGGTCGTTGGTCTTCAGCAGAACCGAAACATGCCACCACTTCCGATCACACCCCGCCGTCCCGACCGGGGAGTTCCCTCTCGCGGTTTCCCGGACCCTTGGGGTAAAGACCCCGTACGGCCGACCGATCTGACTCTGGCGGCCCGCTTCGGCGACGACGCCCATCCTTCATGAAAGACGCCCGCACGATTGTTCACGAGGACCTCGAGGCGATCTGCCGCACGCTCGAGGGCGAGCTCGCGCAGATGGCCGGCAAGCGCGTCCTCATCACCGGTGGGGCCGGCTTCCTCGGCTACTACCTGATCCAGGCGCTGCTCCACCACAACCGGCGCGCCCCGGCGGCCGGGCCGATCCGCGTGACGGTCTACGACAACTTCATGCGCGGCACGCCCGACTGGCTCGCCGCCCTCGCCGCCAACCCGTGTCTGGAGCTCGTCCGGCACGACATCACCCACCCCCTGCCGGCCGACATGCCGGCGTTCGCCTACATCATCCACGCGGCCTCGATCGCGTCGCCGCTCTTCTATCGGAAGCACCCGATCGAGACGATGGACGCCAACGTCAACGGCCTCCGCCTCCTCCTCGACCACGAGCTCGCCCGCAAGCGCGCCGGCGACGACTCGCTCGAAGGCTTCCTCTACTACTCCACGAGCGAGATCTACGGCGACCCGACGCCCGAAAACATCCCCACCCCCGAGACCTACCGCGGCAACGTCTCCTGCACCGGCCCCCGCGCCTGTTACGACGAGTCGAAACGCTACGGCGAGACGCTCTGCGTGAGCTTCGCCCAGGTCCACGGCCTCCCGATCAAGACGGCGCGCCCCTTCAACAACTACGGGCCCGGCCTCAAGATCACCGACGGCCGCGTGCTCCCCGACATGGCCCGCGACATCTTCGCCGGCCGCGACATCACCCTGCTCTCCGACGGCTCGCCGACCCGCACGTTCTGCTACATCACCGACGCGATCGCCGGCTACCTCCAGGTGCTCGTGCGCGGCCGACCCGGCGAGGCCTACAACATCGGCTCCGACGGCCCCGAGACCTCGATGGCCTCGATGGCCGAAACGCTCGCGCGGCTCGGCCGCGGGATGTTCGGCTACGCCGGCCGCGTGGTCCGCGGCGTCAGCCCCGACAAGAACTACCTCGTCGACAATCCCAACCGCCGCTGCCCCGACCTCACCAAGGCGCGCACCGAGCTCGGCTTCGAGCTCCGCGTCCCCCTCGAGGAGGGCCTGCGCCGGATGCTGCTCTGGTACGCCGGCAACCGCGCGGCGGAGGAGGAATCCCGATGAAAATCTCCGTGATCGGAACCGGCTACGTCGGCCTCGTCTCCGGCGTCTGCCTCGCCGAGAAGGGCCACGAGGTCATCTGCGTCGACCTCGACCCCCGCAAGGTCGCAGCGATCAACGACGCGAAGCCGCCCATCCACGAACGCGGCCTCGACGAGCTCCTCCGGAAGAACTCCGGCCGCCGCCTTCGCGCCACCACCGACCTCGCGGCCGCGGTCCACGCGACCGGACTCTCGCTCATCGCCGTCGGCACCCCGTTCAAGGGCGACGAGATCGACCTCGCCTACATCCGCCAGGCCGCCGCCGACATCGGGGCCGCCCTGCGCACGAAACCCGGCTACCACGCCGTGATCGTCAAGAGCACGGTCGTGCCCGGCACGACCGAGGAGGTCGTCCTCCCCGCGATCGAGGCCGCCTCCGGAAAGCGGTGCGGACCCGACTTCGGCGTCGGCATGAACCCCGAGTTCCTCCGCGAGGGCGAGGCGATCGAGGATTTCATGGCCCCCGACCGGATCGTGCTCGGCGGGATCGACGAGCGCACGACCGACACCCTCGCCGAGCTGTATTCGGTCTTTGAGGACGTCGTCAAGGTGCGCACGAACCCGCGCACCGCCGAGCTGATCAAGTACACCGCCAACTCGCTCCTCGCGACGATGATCTCGTTCTCCAACGAGATCGCCAACCTCGCCTCCGCGCTCGGCGGGATCGACGTGGTCGAGGTCATGCGCGGCGTCCACCTCGACAAGCGCCTCACCCCCCTTCTTCCCGACGGCCGGCGCGTGGTCCCGGGTTTCACCTCCTACCTCGAGGCCGGCTGCGGCTTCGGCGGCAGTTGCTTCCCCAAGGACGTGAAGGCCCTCATCGCCCACGGCCGCAAGGCCGGCAGCCCGATGCGCCTGCTCGCCGAGGTGATCGCGGTGAACGAACGCCAGCCCGCGCGCATGCTCGAGCTGGTCCGCCCGCACTTCCCCTCCCTGCGCGACGTGCCCGTCACCGTGCTCGGCGTCGCCTTCAAGCCCGGCACCGACGACATCCGCGAGTCCCCGGCGTTGCCCGTGCTTGATGCGCTCCTCGCCGAGGGCGCCCGGATCACGGTCTTCGACCCGATCGCGACCGCGCAGCTCCGCCTCGCCTACCCGGGCCGGCCGCTCCGCGAGGCCGACCGGCTCTCCGAGGCGATCGCCGGGGCCCGGGTGATCCTCCTGATGACGCGCTGGCCCGAATTCAAGGAACTGCCCGCGCTCCTCGCCGGAGTCACGCCGCCACCGCTCGTCGTCGACGGCCGCCGGATGCTCGAGAAGAACCGCCTGCCCAACTACGAGGGAATCGGCCTCAAGCGCGCCTGAGCGCGGACCTCCCTCCTTCCCTCACCATGGTCATCGTCGATACCGCGCTCGCCAGACGCGCCGCCGCCAACAACCCGATCCGCGTCGCCCTCGTCGGCGCCGGCTACATGGGCCGGGGCGTCGCCCTCCAGATCCTCTCCGCCGTCGAAGGCATGGAACTCGTCGCGGTCTCGAACCGCACGATCGCCGAGGCCGCGCGCGCCTACCGCGAGGCGGGCGTGACCGACGCCCGCGAGGTCGCAACGGTCGCCCACCTCGAGGAGGCGATCGCGCAACGCCGGCCCGCCTTCACCGCCGACGCGTTCCTCCTCTGCGAGGCCCGGGGGATCGACGCGATCATCGAAGCCACCGGCGAGATCGAGTTCGGCGCCCACGTCGTCCTCCGCGCGCTCGAGCACCGCAAGCACGTGGTCCTGATGAACGCCGAGCTCGACGCCACCGTCGGCCCGATCCTCAAGGTCCGCGCCGATCGCGCCGGGGTGATCCTCACCAACGCCGACGGCGACCAGCCCGGCGTGGTCATGAACCTCCTGCGCTTCGTCAAGGGCATCGGCTGCAAACCCCTGCTCGCCGGCAACATCAAGGGCCTCCAGGACCGCTTCCGCAACCCCACCACCCAGGCGGGCTTCGCCGCCAAGTATAACCAGAAGCCCAAGCTCATCACCGCCTTCGCCGACGGCACGAAGATCTCGATGGAGATGGCGATCACCGCCAACGCCACCGGCTTCCGCGTCGGCACGCGCGGGATGCACGGCCCGAAGTGCGCCCACGTGACCGAGGCCCTGAAACTCTTCACGATGGACCACTTCGCCGGCGGCGGGATCGTCGACTACATCCTCGGGGCGGAACCGGGCCCGGGCGTGTTCGTGATCGGGCACAACGACCACCCGATCAAGCGGCAGTACATGAACTATTTCAAGATGGGCGACGGGCCGCTCTACGTCTTCTACGTGCCCTACCACCTGCCGCACCTCGAGACGCCCCTCACCGTCGCCCGCGCCGTCCTCTTCGGCGACGCCGCCGTCGCCCCCCTCGCCGGCCCCGTCTGCGACGTGATCACGATGGCCAAACGCGACCTGAAGGCCGGCGAGACGCTCGACGGGATCGGCGCCTACCTGACCTACGGCACGATCGACAACAGCGACGTCTGCGCCCGCGACCGGCTCCTCCCGATGGGCCTTTCCGAGGGCTGCCGCCTCAAGCGCGACCTGCCGACCGATGCGGCGATCACCTACGACGACGTCGAGCTGCCGCCCGAACGCCTCGCCGACCGCCTCCGCGCCGAACAGGCGCGCCACTTCGCCGCCTGAACCCGCGGGCTCAGGCCGCCGCGGCCGCGACCCGCGCCGCGAGCAGACGCTTCCGCACGACGGCGAAGAGCAGCGCCACCCCGCCCAGCATCGCCGCATAGGTGCTCGGCTCGGGGATCGCGGTGACGAAGCCGCTGGCGTTGTCGTCCATACCGATCCCTTGGATTCGGGCTCCGGAGAGGTGGCCGCTGGCATTCACGAAGTTGAAGTCCGCGATGGTGATCGGGCCGGTGTGGGTCAGTCGCACGACGACAGAGTCCCCGGCGGTGAAGCGATTCTGGGGGGGAGCGATGGGGAACTCGAAGACGAAGCCGTAGCTGTTGCTGTCGGGACCGGGAATCACGAAGTTCGTCGCGAACCCGGTTGGGATCGGCGCTCCGGAGACGTGCGACCAGGAAAGACCAGCCAAGTTGAGGGCGGGATTGAAATTGAACCCCCACGATGGCACGAACTCGTTCCCCGTCAGCCCCGAGCCCTGCATCGTGAGGTCGACCGAGTTCGCCGAAAAGTTCGAGAACGTCGCGGTGAGCCACGGCGCGGGACCGGCGGGGGGACTCGCGCCGATCGAGACGTTGAGGTTGAACGTCAACTGCGCCGAAGCCGCGACGGGCAGCGCAAGGGCGAGGATCAGGACGAGACCGGACAGGCGTGTTTTCATGGCAGGGGGGAGTTGGCGAACGCCAATCAGTCTCTCCCGTCCTGGAGCGACGCCTCAACCCTTGGAGGGGCGCTCCCGGGTATATCGGGAACGCCACCCACTCAGGCGTCGAGTTTCCCCGATTCTCCGGTGGGAGCGCCCGTGGAGCGCGCCCGCCCCGCTACTTCAAAAAAAACGGCTCCCAGAACCCGCGGTCGTAGCGCCCGAAGGCGTGGCAGCCGAAGGGCAACTCGCCGCCGTTGAGCGCGTAGAGCGTGCGCGGCTCGACCTCGAAGGCGAAACGCCGCGCGACCTCGACCGGCGCGGCGCGGAATCCGGGAAGGTACTTCCGCGCCTCGTCCGACCAGAACATGTCCTCGTTGCGCCCGTTCTCGAGGAAGGAGCGGATCTCGTAGTCGACGTTGTTGAACCACCAGTGCCGGCGCAGGTAGCGCCGCGGATACGCAAGGAGGCGGCGCAGCGGCGAAACCATCCGCGCGTAGTTGCGCCAGTCGCGCTCGGGATCGACGGCGAGCTTTCGCGAATCGAAGACCGCGCGGAACGCCCGGATCCGGCGGAGCGAGAAACCGCCGTTGCCGATCCGCGGCACGTCCAGCCACGGGAGCGCCTCGCACTTGATCCAAGGAGGCGCGAGGTAGTCGTAGCCCGCATCGCACCACTCGAGAAGGCGGTCCGAGAAGACCAGCGCGTCGAGGTGGTAGTGGAGCATGAACTCGTAGTCGCCGAACGCATCGTAGAAGCCCCGCGAGAGCATCAGGCTGTTGTAGGCCCCCACGCTCCCGAAGTAGCGCTCGTCGAAGCGCCGCACGCCGTAGCCCGGTCGGCTCACCTCCCGCGAAGGCGGCGCGATGAAGACCCGGTCGAAACCCCCGAGGTGCCGCTCGAGGTGCCGCAGCGACAACTCCTCGTCCGGCAAAAAACCATCCCG
Source organism: Opitutaceae bacterium (assembly GCA_036770745.1). Lineage (GTDB taxonomy): Bacteria > Verrucomicrobiota > Verrucomicrobiia > Opitutales > Opitutaceae > DAIPIQ01. Next base: position 24,762 of record DAIPIQ010000012.1, read on the forward strand.
CTTCGAGAGCGGGATGGTGATGACGACCTTCTTCGTCGGAGACGCGGAGGGCATGGGGCCGATTGCTGGACGAAAGCGCCCGGCTTGCCAAGGTCGCTCCGCGTGGGTGCGGGCGTCCCGCCTGCACCGCCGACCGGCGTCCCGCCGGTCGGCCTCCACCAGCGCATCTCACCCCCGCGGCCGCAACGCGCGATCGAAGACCCGGTCCGGAAGAAACCGCCGCAAGGCGAGGAACACCTTCGCATGGAGCGGCCCCGCATAGCGCGTGCGGGGCCGCCGCGCCGTCAGCGCCCGCTCGACGAGCCGGGCGATGTCGTCGGGCTTCCCCGCGATCCGGCGCAGGCGTTCCGTGGCCGCGTCGAGCGCCGCCCACGGCCCGGCGTAGACCGTGCCCGAGGGCTCCACGTCGCCCGAGGCCTCCCGCGCCGCCTCCAGAAACTCGGTGAGGATGAACCCCGGCTCGATCACGACGACGTCGATCCCGAACGGCCGCACCTCTCCGCGGAGCGCGTCGCTGAAGGCGTTGAGGGCGTGCTTGGTCGCGTCGTAGGTCGACGAGAACGGCCGGGCGATCCGCCCGGCGACCGAGCCGATGTTGACGATCCTCCCGGCGCCCCGCTCGCGCAGGTGCGGCAGCACGAGCTGGGTGAGCGCGACGAGCGCGAAGACGTTGGTCTCGAAGTTCCGGCGTATCGCCTCGACGGGGACGAGTTCGAGCGGTCCGCGCCGCCCGTAGCCGGCGTTGTTCACCAGCGCGTCGAGCCGGCCCCACCGGTGCAGCGCCGCCCGCACCCACCGCTCGCGATCGTCCGGGCGCGT
>DAIPIQ010000012.1:25590-35761 GCA_036770745.1 Opitutaceae bacterium
GGCGGTCAACGCCACGTGCCACCCTCCCCGGTACAGCCGCCGCACCACGGCCTCGCCGATCCCGGCCGAGGCCCCGGTAACGAGCACGGTTCTTTTTTCCACGGGCTGCGCCACGCCCCGACCTTACCGCGATCGGCCGCCGCGCAAACCGCGAAGTGCAACGGGATCCTCCCGAAGCGCGGACGCGCCTCCTCTTCGCCGGCTCCGCGCCGGCGGGAAACCCGGCCTGCTCCAGTCGCTCCTCGCCGCGACCTCGCGGATCGAGACCTTCCACGGCAGCCCGCTCTCCGGGCTCCTGCTCGACGCAGCCGCCTGAGCGCCGCGCGCTTGCGAATCCGCGGGCCGCGGCGGATCGTCCGACCCGTGCCTCCGCCGCTTCGCGCGCTTTCGTTCCTCCTCCTCGCCTCGGTCGCGCCAGCGGGCGTGCCCGACGCCTGCCGGCAGCTCGTCGCGGCCGTCGCGGCCGACTGGGACTCCCCGCGCGCGAGCCTCCTGCGCTTCGAGCGCGACGGACCCGGCGCGCCGTGGCGCGCGGTCGCGCCGCCCGCACCCGCCCAGCTCGGCCGGAGCGGACTCGCCTGGGGGCGCGGCGTGCGCGGGCAGGACGAGCCCGGCGCGGCCAAACGCGAGGGCGACGGCCGCGCGCCCGCCGGTCTCTTCGCGATCGGCCTCCTCTACACCAACGATCCCGCCCCGCCCGAGGGGACGGTGTATCCGTTTTTTCACGTCACCGAAGCCGACGCCTGGATCGACGACCCGGACCTGCCCGACTACAACCGCCGCGTCCGGGTCGACCTCGCCGACCCGCCCGCCTGGTTCGCGCGCCAGCGGATGAACACGACCGACCCGGTCTACCGCTGGCGGATCGAGATCCGGCACAACGCCGATCCGCCGGCGCCGGGCGCGGGCAGCGCGATCTTCTTCCACCTCCGCCGCGGCCCCGACCGGCGCACGGCCGGATGCACGACCCTCGCCGAGGCGGACCTGCTGGCGTTGATCCGCTGGCTCCGCGCCGAGGCCGCCCCCCACTACGTGCTGCTCCCGCGCGAAGCCTACGCCGCCCGCGCCGAAGCCTGGGGCCTCCCGTCGCTCGCGGAGTTCACCTCCGGGCCGTGAAGGGAAGCGGCTTGCGGGTGGCGGGGAGCGCCCCCATTCCCACCTCGCACCCACCCATGAGTTCCCTCCCCGAGCGTTTCTCCGAGGTCAGCGTCCTCACGAAGGCCAACGTCTATTTTGACGGCGGCGTGATCAGCCACACCGTGCTCTTCCCCGACGGTTCGAAGAAGACCCTCGGGATCATCCGCCCCGGCGACTACCACTTCGGCACCGGCGTGGCCGAGCGGATGGAGATCGTCGACGGGATGTGCCAGGTGAGGCTCGACGGTTCCGACACCGAGCACTCCCACGCGACCGGTTCGCACTTCGACGTGCCGGCGAAGTCGGGCTTCTCGATCTCGGTCGATTCCGGCGTCTGCCAGTACATCTGCTCGTTCCTCGACTGAGCGGGACGCGGCCGGAAGGGACACGGAGGTCACGGAGGGTGCGGAAGAGGGCACGGAGTCGTCTCTCGAGGATGTTCGCACCCCGCGGGAGGCTCCGAACTCGGAGAAGGCGGTTGGAACCACAGAGAGCACGGAGTGGAAGAGATGGAAGATGGGAGATGGGAGATGAGGCGAAGGATGAAGGACGAAGTTCGAAACGGATGACCTTCCCACTTCAAACTTCAGACTTCAGCCCTCGTGCTCAGGGATTCGCACGCGACTGTGCCGCGGCGGAGCCGGCCTTCACTCGATTCTCTTCCTCATTCCGCGCACTCCGCGCATTCCGCGGTTCCCATCCCTTCGTGTGCATTCGTGTTCCTTCGTGGTTCTACGTTTTTCCCTTCTTTGCGTGAACCCCGCGGGCGTCCGGAGGCGGTGGTGTTCGGGATTGAGGCGGTCGCCGTCGCCGGACGAGACTGGTCCATCGTGACGGCCATCGGGAAACCCGCCGCGGCGCCGGCGCTTCGCCGCGAGCCGTCGGTCGACGCCCTTGTCGAGGGCGTGCGGACCGGCGATCGGGCGACGCTCGCCCGGGCGATCACGCTCATCGAGAGCGACGCCCCGCGCCACCACGGGCCCGCGCGCGAATTCGTCGAGCGCCTCCTCCCGCACGGCGGAGGAGCGCTCCGCGTCGGCGTCACGGGGATCCCGGGTGCGGGCAAGAGCACGTTCATCGAGGCGTTCGGGCTGCACCTCTGCGGGCTCGGCCGCCGGGTCGCGGTGCTCGCGGTCGATCCGAGCAGCACGCTCACCCGCGGCAGCGTGCTCGGCGACAAGACCCGGATGGAAAACCTCGCCCGCCATCCCGCGTGCTTCATCCGCCCCTCGCCCTCCGGCGGCGCGCTCGGCGGCGTCGCCCGGAAAAGCCGCGAAAGCCTCCTCGCCTGCGAGGCCGCGGGCTTCGACGTGGTCCTCGTCGAGACGGTCGGCGTGGGTCAGAGCGAGACGACCGTGCGCTCGCTCGTGGATTTCTTCCTCCTGCTTGCGATCACCGGCGCGGGTGACGAGCTCCAGGGGATGAAGCGCGGGATCATGGAGCTGGCCGACGCGATCGTGATCAACAAGGCCGACGGCGACAACCTCCCGCGCGCCGAGGCGACGCGCCGGCAGTTCGCGAACGCCCTCCACCACCTCCAGCCGCCGACGGACGGTTGGGCGGCCCGCGCGCTGACGTGCTCCGCCCTCACCGGGGCCGGGATGCCCGAGGTGTGGACGATGCTCGAGGAATTCCGCACGGCGACCACGACGAACGGCGTCCTCGAGGACCGCCGGCGACGGCAGGCGCTGGAGTGGATGCAGACGCTCGTCGAGTTGGGCCTGCGCGCCCGCTTCCTCGGCGACCCGCGGATCGCAGCCCACCGCTCGGCGCTCGAAGCCGAGGTCCGCACCGGCCGTCGGTCGCCCGGCGCGGCGGCCGAGGAGCTGCTGCGGTTCGTGGACTGAAGGGAGGCGTGGAGCGCAGGCGTCCCGCCTGCCGGTGCGGAAGCCTCCCGGGAGCCCACGGAGAACCGGGCCGTCGGGACGCCGGCCCGGTGGTGCACGCGGGACGCCTGCACCCACCCGCCCGCCCGCAGCGCGCGATTGCCGGCGAACCCGCGACCGTGCATGTTGTCGTCTCCCGTTTCCCGCACGCAGCCATGAGAGTCCGCCGCCGCCCGACATCCGCAGCCCTTCTTTCCGTGGTGCTCGCCGCCACCGCCTTCGCCGCGACGGACGCGCCGGTCGCCCCCGAGCCCGCATCCGGGGAGCCTGCGCCGACCACGGTTCCGGAGCCGCCCGGCACCGCGGAGCGGCTCGCGGATGCGGTCGCGAAGGCCGCGGCGGGCGACGTCGACGAGGCGCTCGCGGTCTACGCGGGCGTGCTGGAGCGCGAGCCCGAGAACGCCGACGCGTGGTTCCTCCAGGGCAACGCCCTTTTCCGGAAGGGCGATTTCGCCGGGGCGATCGCGGCCTACGACCGCGTGATCGCGCTCCAGCGGCGGCGCGGCGAGGCCTATTCGAACCGCGCCGGGGCGCGCGTCGCCGCCGGGGATTTCGCGGGGGCGGTGAAGGACTTCACGATCGCGCTCGAGCTGGGCGACGATCCCAAGACCGCCCACTACAACCGCGCCGGCGTCCATGCCCGGATGGGCGACCTCCAGGCGGCGATCGCCGACTACGGGGCGGTGCTCGCGCTCGATCCCGACCACGCGGAGGCGCTCTTCAACCGCGGCCTCGTGCGGGCCACGCGCGGGGATTTCCGCGGGGCGATCGCCGATTTCGACCGGCAGATCGCGGTCAAGCCGACCGCGGCGGCCTACGGGAGTCGCGGCATCGCCAAGGCCCGGGCCCGCGACCTCGACGGCGCGATCGCCGACCAGACCCTGGCGATCGAGCTGGATCCGGAGGCCCCCGAGGTCCACATCGCCCACAACAACCGCGCGACCGCGCTGCTGGCGAAAGGCGATTTCGCCGCGGCCGCCGCCGCCGCCGCCCGGGCGTTGGAACTGCGGCCGGAGTTTCCCGACGCGTGGTTCGTACGCGGCAGCGCGCGGGCGAAGCTCGGCGAGACGGCCGGGGCGGTCGCCGATTTCTCCCGGGCGATCGAGTTGAACCCGAAGTTCCTCCCGGCCTACCAGGCGCGCGGGCAGGCGCGCCGCACCCTCGGCGACACCGACGGCGCGCTCGCCGATCTCGACAAGGCCGTCGAACTCCAGTTCGCGCCCCGTCGCTGAGCGGGACCCGGCCCGGCCAAAGCCGTTAGGTCACGGAGGGTGCGGAAGAGGGCCACGGAGTCGTCTCTCGAGGATGTTCGCACCCCGCGGGAGGCTCCGAACTCGGAGAAGGCGGTTGGAACCACAGAGAGCACGGAGTGGAAGAGATGGGAGATGGAAGATGGGGCGAAGTGAGAAGGACGAAGGATGAAGGACGAAGTTCGAAACGGATGACCTTCCCGCTTCAGACTTCAGGCTTCAGCCCTCGCGCTCAGGGATTCGAACACGACCGACCAGTGGCGCAGCCGACCTTCAAGTGATCGTCTCCTCATTCCGCGCATTCCGCGGTCCCAGTCTCTCCGTGTGCATTCGTGTTCATTCGTGGTTCTACGTTTTCCCCTTCTTTGTGTGAACCCCGCGGGCGTCTTCGCGACCTCCCTCAGACGACGAGTTCGAGGTTCTCGCGGGGCAGCTTCACGAGCACGCCCTGCTGGAGCACGTCGACGGCGACGACCACGCCCTGCGGGTTGGCGGGGTCGTCGACCACGCCCTCGACCCCGTGGAGCGGACCGCCGGCGATGCGCACCTTCGCGCCCTTGCGCAGCGGCGGGGTGAGCAGCAGCTCGAAGCCCGAGCGCACCAACAACCGGATCGCCTCCAACTGCCGGAGGAACCGCTCCTGGTGCTCGACCGCGATCAGCCGCACCACGAGGTCCTGCTGGAAGAGGCGGTGCTTCAGCTCCGGATCGACCGAAAGGAACACGTAGCCCGGAAAAAGCGGCTTGGTGAACCGCTTGGTCTGCGTGCGGTAGCGCCGCACGCTCGGCACCAGCGGCAGCTCGTGCGCGATGCCCTCGAGGAGGAGGAGGTTGCTGAACTTCTTCTCGCACCTCGGCTTGGTGTGGACGACCAACCAGGGATGGACGGCTTCGGGCATCGACGCGGAAATGCGGCGCCCGCGGCGCGGGTCAAGCCCCCTTCCGGGCGGTCTTGAAATCTCCGCCGCGACTCAGCCTTGCGCCGGGAAGGCCGAGGGCACGCCGTGCACGACCGGGGCCTTCGCGGACGCCGCGGCCCCGAGCTTCTCCGGGACGCGGCGGTGGAGCTCGGCGTCGTAACGGGCCCCGTAGGCCTCCCACGAGAGACGCGCGCGCCCCTCGGTCATGAGCGAGCGCCGCCCCTTGCGCTTCGCCGCGTAGGCGAAACCGTAGGCGATGCCGTCGCGCAGGGTCTCGAGGTTGGCCGCCTTGGCGATGACGATCGCCGCCGGGTCCTCGATGAAGTCGCGGAGATCCGCGGCTCCGCTGCGGTCGGTGCCGACGACCGGCACGCCGCAGGCCAGGGCCTGCGCCTGCACCATCCCCAGGCCCTCGCCGCGCGCCGGCCGCACGAGCACGTCGACTTCGCGGAAGATCTGACACAGCTCCCAGTCCTCGACCATCTCGCGTTGATCGAACCGCGCGACCTCCGGCCGCGGGGCGTTGCCGCGCGGCCCCACGTGGAGGAGGCGGCACTTCATCCCGCGCACCGCCTGTGCGAGCAGGTCGCAGCCGTTGACCATCGACCAGGTGCCCACGTAGAGGAGCGTCGGAAGGGGATCGCCGATCCGGGCGGTCGGCCCGAACTTCTCCAGGTCGACGCCATAGGGGTTGCGAAAGACGCGCTCCGCCGGGATGCCACGCTGGATGAAGCTGTCCGCCGCGTGCCGCGAAGCCACGACGACGACATCGGCGTTGGCGTAGCCCCAGAGCTCGCGCTTGATCTCGACATGCGTGATCGCGGGTCGGGGCGAGGCCGGAACCTGCTCCAGGATGTCCTTCTGCGAAAGCACGTGCCGGCCACCGCGCTCCACGAAGATCGTCGCCCCGTACCTGGTGCGCGCCTTGGCGAGACTGCGCACCGAGGTCCCCGAAAGCCCGATGAACGCATCGCACGGACCGAGACGGCGCGTGGCCGAGCGATCCGCGACCCGCTGGAGCATGGGGCCGAGGTGGCGTTCCCAACGCTCCGGGCCGAGGGCCTGCGCCGCGAGCACCGGCAGCGTCGCCCGGGTAAGCCCGTGGAAGCTCCTGCGCGGCAAACCGGCCTCCTCGGCCTTCCGCCATGGGACGCAGGAGAAGAAATCAACCTCGTGGCCCGCGGCGAGGAGCTCGCGCGCCAGGTCGAGAAGGTGGTAACGCCGGGAGGTGACGATCGCTACGCGCACTTTGGGAGTGAAGGGGCGCCGCCGGGGGAGAGCGACGGACGGAATTGGAATCCTTTGGGCGACAATCGCAAGCGAAAGACAAGCCCGGGCCCGCGCCGGGTTCGAACAATAGTGCGGGCAACCTGCCGTCGTGGGCCGGGGTTGATCCCCGGCTTTTTCGGCTCTTTCTGTCGGAAGCCGGGGATGAACCCCGGCCCACGAACACGGCGGTTTCACGTCGCCGCGGTCGATGCGTCCGATCCGGTCGCGGTCACGCCCGTCATTCGTCAGCGGGACCGAGGCAAGCCGTCGTTTCCGACCGGCGCCCGGGCCCCGGAACGACGCGGCCCGGTGTTCACGACTCCTCCGCCACGCCGAGGGCCGCGACTCCACGCACGAGTTCCCGGATGGCCGGATCGCGCAACGCCTCCTCGAAGGGCAGGCTCGAGCTCAGCCGCACGAAATACTGCTCGCGGCTGCCGGAGACGGCCTGCCGCGCGGCGTCCCGCCACCACTCCAGCGGATGCGGGATCTTGTTGAACCGCTCCCCGTAGTCGTAGGCCCGCCCGTCGACGAGATGCCAGAAGACGACCTCGACCGCGTCGCCGTTGCGGTCGCGGAAGATCCGCCAGTCCGCCGCCTGCAGGGGCCGCCCGTCGACGACAAGCCGCTCGTCGAACCGCATCGCGGTGCATTCCCAGCCGGTCTCGGTCCAACAACGATCCGGGGTGTGCGAGGCGACGAGCCGCTGCGGCATCCGCCCCGCTCCCCAGTAGGCGATGTAGACGCTGAAGGTGTCGCGGCCGCGCCGGTAGGTGCGGTTGAGGACGTCGTCGTAGCGCAGGACCTTCGCCACCTGTCCCTGCTGGAACTCCGTCGCCCCGAGCGGCGTGTCCTCGCCCCGCCAGCCGCCCGCCACCTCGAGCGGGATCGCGGCCGCGAGGTGCGGCTCCCGCGTCCGCCGGGCCTCGCCGTACGGGTTGAAGGCCTGCACGACGACCGCGGCCACCAGCACGACGACCGCGAGGAGCAGGGGAAGACGGCGCATGGCCGGAGACAACACGCGGCGCACCGCGACGCAACTCACCGGTGGCCGGCCTCGCCGACCTCGGGCCGCACCGCCGCGGCGGAACCGGTCGGGGCGAACGGCGCCTTGGTCGGCCCGCCGCCCTCCGTATCCTCGATCCCACGACAGGTCAGCAGGGCTCCGACCGTGCGCGCAAGGATGCGGAGGTCGAGCGCCCACGAGCGGTGCCCGACGTACCAGACGTCGAGGGCGAAGCGCTCGTCCCAGGTCTGGGCGTTGCGACCGTTGACCTGGGCCCAGCCGGTGAGGCCAGGGCGCACGTCGTGACGCCGCGCCTGTTCCGGCGTGTAGTGCGGCAGGTAGTCGACGAGCAGCGGCCGCGGGCCGACCAGGCTCATCTCGCCGCGCACGACGTTCCAGAGCGAGGGAAGCTCGTCGAGGCTCGTCGCCCGCAACCGGCGCCCGAACGGGGTCAGCCGCTCCGCATCAGGCAGGAGGTCGCCCCGCGCATCCCGCGCCTCCGTCATGGTCCGGAACTTGTGGATACGGAAGATCCGCCCCTTCAGTCCCGGGCGCGGCTGATGAAAGAGCACCGGCGCCCCCAGCCGCCACCGCACGAGCGCGGCGACGAGCAGGAGGAGCGGCGCGAGCGCGACGAGCGCCAGAAGCGCCACGGCGAGGTCAAAGGCGCGTTTCAACAATGCCGGGGAAGAAGGGAAGACTCGAAACGGAAAGGGACACGCGAAAGGCGAAGGAGGAAGCAGGAAGTGAGAAGTCAGGATGGGAGGCTGTCGCCTTCCTCCTTCCGCGCACTCCGCGGTTCCCATCCCTTCGTGTCCCTTCGTGATTCCCGTCAGAAGGGTTGAACCACAGAGAGCACAGAGTGCACGGAGTGGAAGAGATGGAAGATGGGGCGAAGGACGAAGTTCGAAACGGATGACCTTCCCGCTTCACACTTCAGACTTCAGCCCTCGTGCTCAGGGATTCGCACGCGACTGTGCCGCGCACACGCTGCATGTCTCACTTCTCACTTCGCTTTCCCATGCGGTTCCCCGTTCTTTGCTTCTTCGTGCGAACCCCCTCAGCGAGCGAAGACCCCACGGACGACGTCGATGACCCGCGCGAGCTCGTCGTCGGTCAGGGCCGAGCCGGAGGGCAGGCAGAGCCCGTCGCGGAAAAGGCGCGCGGCCACGTCGCCCCCGTGGTGCTCGCAACCGGCGAAGAGCTCCTGGAGGTGCAGGGGCTTCCAGAGGGGCCGCGCCTCGATGTCGGCGGCCTCGAGCGCCAGACGCACCGCCTCGCGGTCGCAGGGCGCCCGCGAGGCGTCGATCGTCAGGCAGGTGAGCCAGCGCGAGCTGCGGCCGGAGGAGAACTCCGGCATGAACTCCACGCCGGGCAGGTCGCCCAGCGCCCGCCGGTAGACCTCGAAGATCCGCCTGCGCGCCGCGACCCGCTCGCCGAGGACGCGGAGCTGCCCGCGACCGATGCCGGCGAGGACGTTGCTCAGCCGGTAGTTCCACCCGGTCTCGCGGTGCTCGTAGTGCGGCCGGGAGCGATCGCGCGCCTGCGTACCCAGATCGTGGGCACGCTCGACGAGGGCGCGATCCGCCGAGACGAGCATGCCGCCGCCGCCGGTCGTGAGGATCTTGTTCCCGTTGAAGGAAAACGCCGCCACCCGCCCGGCCGTGCCGACCGGCCGCCCCCGGTGGGTCGCGCCCACCGCCTCGGCCGCGTCTTCGATCAACGGGACGCCGCGCACCTCGCAGGCCTCGCGGATCGGGTCGGTGTCGGCGGCCTGGCCGTAGGCGTGGACGAGCAGGACCGCCCTGGGCGGGCGACCTGCGCGGAAACGCCGTTCCAGCGCCTCGGCAAGCAGCGCCGGGTCCATGTTCCACGAGCGCGGTTCGCTGTCGATGAAGACGGGGCGCGCGCCTTCGTAGACGATCGGATTGGCGCTCGCGACGAAGGTGAAGGTTGAGACGAGGACGTCGTCGCCCCGGCCGATCCCGAGGCAGCGGACCGCGAGGTGCAGCGCGGCCGTGCCGCTGCTCAGCGCGACGGCATGGCCGCCGCCGAGGTGCCGGACGAACTCCTCCTCAAACGCCGCCAGGTGCGGGCCGGCCGGGGAAACCCAGTTGCTCGCGAAGGCCTCCTCGACGAAGCCGCGCTCGTCCGGCCCGAGGTGGGGCGGAGAGAGATGGATGCGTCGGCGGGCGGGGTCCACGACCACGGCACGAAGGAGACGAAGCGCGTCGGAGAGAAGTCATTACTGCTCCGTCGCTCGGAAAGCGTTCCCGCGCCGACGCGCGTTCGGAGGGGACACGAGAAAGGCGAAGTAAGAAGTGAGAAGTTGGAATGGGAGGCTGTCGCCTTCCTCGTTCCGAGCATTCCGCGGTTCCCATCCCTTCGTGTCTCTTCGTGATTCCCGTCGGAAGGGTTGGAACCACGGAGAGCACAGAGTGCACGGAGTGGAAGAGATGGAAGATGGGGCGAAGTAAGAAGGGCGAAGGATGAAGGACGAAGTTCGAAGCGGATGACCTTCCCGCTTCAAACTTCAGACTTCAGCCCCCGCTGCATTTCTCACTTCTTACTTCTCACTTCGCTTTCCCATGTGGTTCTCGTTTCTTCGCTTCTTCGTGTGAACCACCTCCGCCACTCGGGCGAACGAACCCGCCGCGGACTAGCGGTCGGCCTCGTCGCTTCGGGCACAGAGCTCGGGCAGGCT
>DAIPIQ010000171.1:0-8665 GCA_036770745.1 Opitutaceae bacterium
CCCGAAACCAATGGGTTTGGGATCAGCGGAATACCGATACGGGGTTCATCCCCGGTTTCCGACCGAGAGATGCCGCAGAAGCCGGGGATGAACCCCGCCCCACGACTGTAGATTGCCACCACTTCTGATTTCACACCTTCGACGAATCGCCCGAGGCGACGCGCAGATCGTAGCGTCGCGGGGCGCGCGAACGGCGCAGGCGCACGGGCGCGCCGAAGGCGCGGCCGAGTTGGGCGCTCGTCAGCGTCTCCCTGATCGGACCGGAGGCGACCGTCGCGCCGGCCCGGAGGAGAAGCACGTGCGAAAACGCCGGGGTGATCTCCTCGACGTGGTGCGTGACCAGCACGATCGACGGTCCGCCGCGGCGACGGGCCTCGCGCTCGACGAGCTCGAGAAGCCGCTGGCGCGCGATCGGGTCGAGGCCGGCGCAGGGCTCGTCGAGGAGCAGGAGGGCGGGGCGGGCGTGCAGGGCGCGGGCGATGAGCACGCGCTGGCGTTCGCCCTGCGAGAGCACGCCCCAGGGACGGTCGGCGAGGTCCGCGCACCGCCAGCGGCGCAGGACCCGCAGCGCGGCGGCGCGCTCCCGTGGAGGCGGGCGATGCCAGGTGTTGAGCTCGGCCGCGGGGCCGCTCGCGACGATGTCGACGGCCGGCTGGTCGGGTGCGATCCGGCGTATCAGGGAGTTGGAGACGAAGCCCAGGCGCCGGCGCAGCTCGCGCCAGTCGCTGCGCCCGTGCTCCTCCCCGAGCACCCGCACCTCGCCGGCGGTCGGCGTCAGGTAGCCGGTGAGGGCGGCGAGCAGGCTCGTCTTGCCGCAGCCGTTCGGGCCGAGCAACGCCCAGTGTTCGCCGCGCCGGATCGTCCAGTCGAGGCGGTCGAGGAGCGTGCGCCCGCGGCGGACGGTGAGCCCCCGGATCGCGAGCACGGGCGGGACGGTCGCGGCGCTCAACGGACGAGGGGGAGGCTGAGGCGCATCACCGTGCCGTCGGGGCCGGTCGCGGCGACTTCGACGTCGCCGTGGTGGCTGCGCATGATGCGCTTGGCGATCGCCAGTCCGAGGCCGGTGCCGTCGGGCCGGCCGGAGAGGAACGAGTCGAAGATGCGGCCCTGGAACTCCGGGGGGATCCCGTGGCCGGTGTCGCGGATCTCGATCGCGACCGAGTCGTGGCCGGCCCCGCGCTGCACCAGGCAGCCGATCGTGATCGAGCCGCCTTCGGGCATCGCCTGGGTGGCGTTGAGGATCACGTTGAGGAGCACCTGCTGGATCTGCGCCTTGTTGCAATCGACGACCACCGGCCGGGCCGGCGGTTCGTAGTGCATGTGGATGCGCGCCTGGTTGAGCTTGAGGCGGATGAGCAGGCAGGTCTCGCGGATGAGGTCGTCGAGCGGCCAGCGCGAGTGCATGCTCTCCGGGGCCTTCGCGAACGAGAGCACGCGCGTGACGAGCACCTCGAGCTGGTCGAGCTTCTCGCGGATGATGGCGACGTCGGTGTGTCGTGGATCGGTCTCCGGGAACTCGAGGTCGAGCGCGCCGAAGAGCAGCCGGATGACCGTGAGGGGATTGCGGGTCTCGTGGGCGATCTCGGCGGCGAGCAGGCCGAGCGTCGTCAACCGCTCGCCCGTGCGCAGGCTCTCCTCGCTCTCGAAGACGCGCTGGTAGAGGCGCGAGTTGTGGAGGGCGACGGCCCCTAGATTGGCGAGCGCGCGGAGGAGCCGGCGTTCGTCGTTGGAGAAGCGGTGGGCCCGGCCGGTGAAGACGCTGAGGACGCCGACGACCTCGTTTTCCGCCATCAGGGGCGTCGAGAGCACGGCCGCGAGATCGGGCAGGTCGGGCACGTCGAGGAGGTCGGCGTACTCCGGATGCCGGATGTTGGCGAACTCGACCTGGCGGCGCGTCGAGATGGCGGAGCCGGCCAGGGAGTCGTCGAGGGACCACGATCGCTCCAGCGCCGCGGGGCCGATGTCGGCGGGGAACGCCGTCTGGAGGCGCACGGTGCGTTTGGCTGGGTCGAAGAGGTGGAGCGTGGCGAGGCGGCAACCGGCGAGGCGGTGGGATTCGCGGGTGATCGTCTCCATGAGTTCGCGCGCCTGGAGCTTGGCCCCGAGGTCGCGCGCGATCGTGCTGAGCACCTCGAACTGGCCGGCTTTGCGCCGGAGGTGTTCGATGAGCCAGAGGCGGCTGAGGACGCGGGCGGACTCGTCGGCGATCCGCACGAGCAGGCCGAGGTCCTCTTCGGTGAACGCCTCGGGCGCGTCGGATTCGGCGGTGACGGCGCCGTGGAGCTGCCCGTCCACCTCGAGCGGGGCGACGAGGATCGAGCGCGTTTCCCGGCGGAGCGGCAGGTGGCGCGGATCGCCCGGGGCGTCTCCGGTGAGGCCGTGCTTGTTGTTGTAGGCGGCCCAACCAAGCAGGCCGAGGCCCGGGGGTAGGCGGATGGGGCCCTGCTCCTCGGGATAACCGTGGGCGCACTCGATCTCGAGCGCGCCGGTGTCGGGATTGATCAAGGCCACCGCGGCGGCGTCGGCCCGGAAGAAGGCGACGAGCTCGGCCACGATGTTGCGGACGGCTTCCGCGGGATCGTCCAAAGCCCCGATCAACCCGCTGATGCGGTGCAGGGTGGCGAGGAGGGCGTGCGGATCACGCCGCCCGTGGGCGGCGGGCGGTGCGGGAGTGCCGGAGGATCGCTTCATCGGAGTCGCCGCGAGGCAAGCCGCGGTCGCGCGCCCCGGGCAACAGTAAACGCGGAACTCCACTCAACAGGGGTGCGATCGGAAGTGGTGGCAATCCGCAGTCGCGGGCCGGGGTTCATCCCCGGCTTTTTCGGCTCTTTCAGTCGGAAGCCGGGGATGAACCCCGGCCCGCGACCAAGGCATGCCAGACAGCCACTGTCGACCGGTGTAACCCGGCCGGGGGGCTTCCGTTCTTCGACGAGACCGGCTCCTGCCACCACTTTCGATCGGACCCGGACCTCCCCCTAGTAGTCGACCGTCTGGCGGGCCTCGGTCGCGACGATGCGCAGGAGCGCTTCGCGCAGCCCTTCGAGGCGCGAGGCGTCGGCGAGGCCGTCGGGGTCGACGTTCTCGATGTAGAACGTGTCGATGGCGAGGCCGCGCTCGGTCGCGATGCGGGCGAAGGTGATGTCGAAGCCGTGGTCGTAGACGGCCTTGGAGACCTGGTAGAGCAGGCCGATCTGGTCGGGGGCCTGGACCTCGACGATCGTGCGCTTGAGCGAGAGCTCCTGGTAGACGTCGACCTGGGGATTGAACGAGGCGAGCAGCGGGTTCTCGTCGCCGGTGAAGAGCCGGGACTGGGTGCGGCGCGCCTGTTCGAGGATCTGCGGGTAGAGGTCCTGGTTGGAGATGAGCGACTCGTGGACGTTCTTGCGGAACTGGTCCATGATCTTCTGGTTCTGCACGAGGCCGCGGCCGGGCTCGGCGACGTGGAACGTGTCGATCGCGATGTGGTCGTTGCGGGAGACGACCTTCGCGCTGTGGATGTTGAGCCCGGCGAGGCTGAAGGCGCCGGCGAGCTTGTAGAAGAGGCCGGCGCGGTCCCAGGTGACGATGTTGACGACGGTGAGCGAGCGCTCGAGGTCGTCGCGCCATTCGATCACGGGCTGGAGCGAGCCGACGGCGTCGGTCGCGATGATCGTCTTGAGCAGGCGGTTGACCATCCCGACGTGGAGCGCGATCTCGTCGTTGTCGGTGTAGATGAAGTAGCGCTCGGGGAGGAGGTTGAAGTGGGCGGAGATCTCCTCCTGGCTGACCCCGGGGATGGTGCGCGAAAGGAGGTCGGTGCGGGTCATTTCGAAGCGCCTGGCCTCCTCGTCGGCGACGGACGAGCCGCCCTCGAGGAAGTCGAACGTGTTGCGGAAGAGATTCGCATGGAGCGTGTCCTTGTAGCCGTTCCACAGCGTCGAGGCGGTGCCGCGCGCATCGCAGAAGGTGTGCACGAAGAGGAGGCGAAGCCTTTCGGCGTCGCCCACGATCTTCGCGAAAGCAGCCGTGGTCTCGGGGTCATCGACGTCGTACTTCTGCCAGAACCGTGCCATCGTGAGATGGTTTTTGATCAGAAACCGCGTCAGCTCGCGCTGGGGTTTCTCGTAGCCGAGGCGGGCGAGGATGGGCTCCGCGAGGTCGGCCCCGACGTCGGCGTGGTCGCGGATGCCCTCGGCCTTGCCGATGTCGTGGAGCAGGAGGACGACGTAGAGGAGGGCGGGGAGGGCGGTGTCGCGCAGTTCCTCGCGGTAGCGGGTGAAGGCCGCGTCGGGGTTGGTGAAGACCGCGTCGAGTTCGCGGATCGTGTTGAGGGTGTGCACGTCCGCGGTGTAGCGGTGGTAGTATTCGTGCTGCACGAGGCAGGTGAGCCGGTCCCATTCCGGGATGAAGCGGGCGAGCACGCCGAGCTCGTGCATGGACTCGAGGACCGGGTGGACGCCGCCGACGTCGGCGAGGATGGCGCGGAAGCTGCGGTTGGCCTCGGGGGATTGGAGCTCGCGGCGGGTCAGGCGCGGAAGGGAGGCGCGGATGAGCGTGCGGAGCTCGAAGTCGAGGTGGGCGCCGAGCTGCTGGCCGTGGCGGAAGACGCGGATGAGGCGCACGGGATCCTCCTCGAAGACGCGTTCGTTCTCGGCGGTGAGTTCCCGCCCGCGCATCACGAAGCCGTCGATGTGTTTGGCACGTTCGTTGCGGCGGGCGCGGATCACCTCGCGGAAGGAGACGCGCCGGCTTTCCTCGGGCCGCGGGGTGAGGGCGAGCCGGTGCTCGAGGATCTGCGAGATACGATGGATCGCGCGCGCATGGCTGTAGTAGTCGCGCATGAACTCCTCGACGCGCCGGAGCAGGTCGGGGTCGTCGTAGCCGAGCTCCTTGGCGATGCGGGGTTGCTTCTCGAGGTTGAGCAGGTCGGTGGGCTTGCGGCTCTCGAAGTGGAGCTCGTTGCGGACGCGCAGCAGGAAGGTGTAGGCCTGCTGGAATTCCTTGAGCTCGTTCGGCCGCAGGTAGTTCATCTCCCGCAGCTCGTCGAGCGAGTCGACGCCGAGCTTCACCCGGGCCATCCAGAGCGCGTTCTGGTAATCCCTCAGGCCGCCGACGCCGTTCTTGATGTCGGGCTCCTGGAGGAAGACCGTGTTGTTGAAGCGCGCCCGGCGCGTCCGCTGGTCCTCGAGCCGCGCGGCGATGTAGGCCTTGGGGTCTTCCTTCAGGTAGAAGTTGCGGTAGGCCTGGGCGAAGATGCGGAACGTGTTCTCGGAGCCGCAGACCAGGCGCGCCTCGAGGAGCGCGGTCTTCGACTGCATGTTGCCGCGGGCCTCGGCGATGGTCTGGTCGATGTTGCGGAAGGAGTGGCCGATCTTCAGGCCGAGGTCCCAAAGGGTGTAGAGGACCTCGTCGGTCAGGCGCTGCTCGAGGTCGGCGAGACGCGCGTCCTTCACCGTGTTGGGGTAAAGGAAGAGGATGTCGATGTCGCTGAGCGGGCTCAGCTCGGAGCGGCCGTAGCCGCCGAGGGCCGTGAGCGCGACCGCCGGGTCTCGACCGCCCGCGCCGAGGGCGGCGAGCACGGGCGTCATGAGCCGCTGGAGGAGGATGTCGATGATCGCCGCCCGGCCCTGGGCGATGCGCAGGCCCGATTCCCCGCCGCGGTGGCGCATGCGGAGCATCTCGCCCTCGAGGCGAAGGAACCGCTTGCTCGCCGCGAGGCGTTGGGCGAGCGGATCCTCCCCGGTGAAGGCGAGTCGCTGACGGGCGTGGTCTTGGGCGCGCTTGGACATGGGGCCGGGATCGCCGCGGCGGAAAAGCGCTTGTCAGCCCCGAGGGCGATTTTCACGCTGCGCCGCTTGGCCTCGCAAATCCCTCAGCCATCCGGACGCATGGCAACCGAGATCTCCGGCGCCTACGATCCCGGCGCGGTCGAGCCCGGCTGGTACCAGCGGTGGCTCGAGAGCGACTGCTTCGCCGGCCGCGTCGACCCGACCCGCGAGCCGTACGCGATCGTCATCCCGCCCCCCAACGTCACCGGCGTGCTCACGATGGGGCACGTGTTGAACAACACGATCCAGGACGTCCTGGTGCGCCGCGCCCGACAGGAGGGTCGCTCGGCCCTCTGGCTCCCCGGCACCGATCATGCCGGAATCGCGACGCAGAACGTCGTCGAGCGCACGCTCCGCAAGGAAGGCAAACACCGCCGCGACCTCGGGCGCGAGGCGTTCCTGGAGCGCGTCCGCCAATGGCGCGAGCGCCACGGCGGGATCATCATCGGCCAGCTCCAGCGGCTCGGGGCCTCCTGCGACTGGTCGCGCAACACCTTCACGATGGACCCGCACTACAGCCGGTGCGTGCTCCACGTCTTCACCGAGCTGTTCCACCGCGGCCACATCCACCGCGGCCGGCGCATGGTCAACTGGTGCCCCGTCAGCCTCACCGCGCTCTCCGACGAGGAGGTGGTGATGAAGCCGCAGCGCGGTGCGCTCTACCGCGTGCGTTACGAGCTCGTCGACCGGCCCGGGGAATTCCTGGAGGTCGCGACGACCCGGCCCGAGACGATCCCGGGAGACACGGCGATCGCCGTGAACCCCGCCGACCCGCGCTACGCCGGCCTGATCGGGGCCCGGGTCTGGCGTCCGCTCGTCCGCGCGGAGATCCCCATCATCGGCGATGCGGCGGTCGATCCCGCCTTCGGGGCCGGCGCGCTCAAGGTCACGCCGGCGCACGACCGCGTCGATTTCGAGATCGGCCAGCGCCACGGCCTCCCGATCCTCGAGGTGCTCGAGCCCAACGGCGTGCTCAACGCCCTCGCCGGCCCCGGGCTCGCCGGCCTCGACCGGTTCGCCGGGCGCAGGCGCGCCGCCGAACTGCTCGCCGAGGCCGGCGCCCTGGTCGGCGAGGAGCCCTACGAGAACAACGTCGGCTTCTCCGAACGCGCCGACGTGCCCGTCGAGCCGCGCCTCACGCAGCAATGGTGGCTGCGCTACCCGCGTGTCGAGGAGGCGAAGGCCGCCGTGCGCGACGGGCACATCCGCTTCCACCCCGAACGCTGGTCGAAGGTCTACCTCAACTGGCTCGAGAACATCCAGGACTGGTGCATCAGCCGCCAGCTCTGGTGGGGCCATCGCATCCCCGTCTGGTACCGCAAGGGCCTCGACCGCGAGGCGCTCACCGAGGCCGATCTGCGCGACCCGACCCGGCTCCATGTCTCCGTCGACGGTCCGCCCGACCCGGAGAACTGGGAGCAGGAGGAGGACGTGCTCGACACCTGGGCCTCCTCCTGGCTCTGGCCCTTCGCGACGATGGGCTGGCCCGACGAGGCGGCCGCGAAGGCGCAGGGGTTGGAGTATTTCTACCCGACCACGACCCTCGTCACCGGCCCGGACATCATCTTCTTCTGGGTCGCCCGGATGATCATGGCCGGGCTCGAGTTCATGCGCCCCGGCGAGCCGCTGGCGCGGCGCATCCCGTTTCGGAACGTCTATTTCACGGGCATCATCCGCGACCAGCAGGGGCGCAAGATGTCGAAGTCGCTCGGCAACTCCCCGGACCCGCTCGACCTCATCGAGCGCTTCGGAGCCGACGGCCTGCGCTTCGGCATCATGTCGATCGCTCCGCAGGGGCAGGACATCCGCTTCCAGGAGGACCGCATCGAGGGCGGTCGCAACTTCTGCAACAAGCTTTGGAACGCCGCCCGCTTCCGCCAGCTTTCCGGTCCGATGGCCGACAACGCCTCCCTCGCGGCCGTCCTCGCCCGGATCGACCCCGCCGCGCTCGACGCCAGCGACCACGCGATCCTCGGCCGGTTGCTCGAGGTCGAGGGCGAGGTGGAGGCGTGCCTCCGGGATTTCGAGTTCAGCCGCGCCGTGCAGACACTCTTCGGGTTTTTCTGGACGGATTTCTGCGACTGGTACGTCGAGGTCTCGAAGTCGAAACTCCAGGATGCCGCCCGCCGCGACACCTGCCTCGCGATCCAGGATCTCGTGATCCGGCAGAGCCTGCTCCTGCTCCACCCGTTCACCCCCTTCATCACCGAAGAGCTCTGGCATCGGCTGGGGTACGGAGGCGAGGCGGACTTCATCCAGAACGCCCGCCCGGGTTGTCGGGAGGCCCTCGCCGGGCGGGGCGTCGCGATCGACGCCGGTGCCGTCGAGGAGACCCGGCGGCTGCGCGAGCTCGTCGTCGCCGCCCGGGCGCTCAAGGCCGAGCACAACCTCGCCAGCCGCCGCGACGTCCGCCTTTTCCTCGCGGCGGACGATCCGGCGTGGGTGGTCGTCGAGCGCTCCTCGGCCCTCGTCCTGCGCCTCGTCGGCGCGGGGGCTCTCGAGCGCCGCGACGCCGTCGAGGGCGCCCCGGCCTCGATCACCCCGCTGGGAACGCTCTACCTCGACCTCGCCTCCTCCCTCGACACGACCGCCGAGCGCGAAAGGCTCGGCAAGGAGCTCGAACGGGTCGAGAAAGCCGTCGCCTCCACGCGGGCGCGCCTCGCCAACGAGGCGTTCACCGCCAAAGCGCCCCCCGAGGTGATCGACGGCGCCCGCCGCCAACTCGCCTCCAGCGAGGCCCGGGCCGGCGAACTCCAGCGCCTCCTCCGCGCCCTTGGCGGCTGATCCGGGGTGTAATCGAAAGTGGTGGCAACCCGCAGTCGTGGGCCGGGGTTGATCCCCGGCTTTTCCGGCTCTTT
>DAIPIQ010000172.1:0-5113 GCA_036770745.1 Opitutaceae bacterium
CAGTCCACCGCTGTTCCTCCCTCCGGGCGCCGGGTGCTACACCTTGAGCTTCCGTCACCGACACGAGCTCGAGAGCGGGGCGGACGCAGGGGTGCTCGAAGTGTCGTTGAATGGCGGGGCCTCGTGGGGACTGCTCGCCGCGAACGGCGGCACGTTCGTCCTCGGCGGCCCCGCGTCCACGCTCACGACCGGTTCCAATCCGCTGGGCCCCGCCGGCCTGCCCTGCTGGTCGGGCTCGAGCGGCGGCTTCCTCCGCACCGAGGTCGCGCTCGCGCCCGCCACCTACGCGGGCGCGACGATCCGGCTGCGCTGGCGGCTCGGGTGCAACACGGGAGTCGCCTCCACGGGATGGATCGTCGACGACATCATCCTGCGCGCGGACGTCGTGCCGGCGTGGAGCTCCTTCGACGCGTGGCGCCACGCCACGACCGGCGATCCGTTCGCCGACGAGGAGACCGACGGCGACGGCGACGGACGCTCCCGCTTCGGCGAGTTCGCCTTCGCCGGCGATCCGGCGACGCCCGAGGAGTCGATCGCGACGGTCGGCTCGTCGGACGGGTTCCTCACGATCACCTTCCCGATCCGCCTCCAGGCCACCGGCGTGACCTTCACGGTCCAGACCGCGACCGCGCCCGGGGCGTGGACCGACGCCGCGGTCTACACCTCGAACGGCGCGGCCGTGGTCCGCGACGCCTCGACCGGCACCGTCCAGGTCGCCGTCTCCACGGACGGGATACGCGCCGTCGTCACCGAACGCGCCGTCACCGCCCTCGGGGCCGAGCCGGCGCGCTTCCTCCGCGTCGTCGCGACGCAGGCGCCGCAGTGAGTCGCCGTCTCCTCCTCCTGTTCGCTTTCGCTACGGGCACGTCCGCAATCCGTAACCCCCGCGCGCGCCGGCTCGTCACCACTCGTGACGCGCAGCCAACCCTGCGCTCCCTCCTCCCATGAACACGTTCACTCGCAGTTGTCTGGCCGCGGCGGTGTTTCTCGGCGCCCCGCTCGCCGCCCTCGCCGGTGCGCGGGTCGGGTCTCCCGCTCCCGCTTTCTCCGCCCTCGATTCGAATGGCAAGAGGCACGCCCTCTCCGATTTCGCCGGACGGATCGTCGTCCTCGAATGGATCAACCACGGCTGTCCCTACGTCGAGCGCCACTACGAGGGCGGCGGGATCCAGGAGCTCCAGGCGAAACTCACCGGCCAGGACGTCGTCTGGCTGGCGGTCTGCTCCTCGGCCCCGGGTAAACAGGGCCACGCGAAGCCCGCCGGCTGGAACAAGCTCATCGCCGAAAAGGGCATGCGCACGACCGCGGTGCTCCTCGACGAGGACGGCGCGATCGGCCGCCTCTACGGGGCGAAGACCACGCCGCACATGTACGTCATCGATGGCGCCGGCGCCCTCGTCTACAACGGCGCGATCGACGACGACCCGTCGGGCCGGCAGACCGCGAAGGGCGCTTCGACCAACCATGTCGTCGCGGCCGTCGAGGCGGTCCGGGCCGGCAAGCCGGTGGCGGTCGCGACGACCCGCCCGTATGGTTGCAGCGTGAAGTACTAGACGCGGGACGTTTGCGGTTGAGCGTTCGTCCTCGCGGCGCACGCTCGGCGCATGGCCCCGACCGCACTCCCCTTCCCCGCCCGCCTCTTCCGAGCGCCCCGGCTCACCGCCGCGGCGCTTTTTTGCGCCCTCCTCGCGACCGCGGCCCCGGCGTCGACCGATCTGCCGCGCCGGCCCGAAGTGAAGCCGCGCTCGATCGTCTTCATCCTCACCGACGACCACCGCTACGACGCGATGGGCTTCCTCGGGCATCCGTTCCTCGAAACGCCCCACCTCGACTCGATCGCACGCAACGGCGCGCACTTCGCCAACGCGATGGTCACCACGTCGCTGTGCTCGCCGAGCCGGGCCTCGATCCTCTCCGGGCTCTACACCCACAAGCACCGGGTCATCGACAACAACCGCCCGCTGCCGCCCGGCACGGTCACGTTTCCCGAGTACCTCCAGGCCGCCGGCTACGCCACCGCCTACATCGGCAAGTGGCACATGGGCGGCGAAAGCGACGCGCCGCGGCCGGGCTTCGATCGTTGGGTGAGTTTCCGCGGCCAGGGCTCCTACCTCCCGGAGCGCAACGGCCTCAACATCGACGGTGCGCGCGTCCCGCAGAAGGGCTACATCACCGACGAACTCACCGACTACGCCCTCGAGTGGCTCCGCACGCGAAAGGCCGGCGAAAAGCCGTTCTTCCTCTACCTCTCCCACAAGGGCGTGCATGCGAACTTCACCCCCGCCGAGCGCCACGCCGGCCGCTATCGGGACGCTCCCTGGTCGCCTCCGACCCCGCCCGCCGACGCCTCGGGCACGCCCCGCTGGGTGCGTGATCAACGCAATTCCTGGCACGGGGTCGACTTCCCCTACCACAGCGACCTCGACATCGCCGCCTACTACCGGAACTACTGCGAGACCCTCCTCGCCGTGGACGACAGCGTCGGGCGCGTGCTCGGCGCGCTCCGCGAGATGGGCGTGCTCGACGAGACCCTGGTGGTCTACATGGGCGACAACGGCTTCATGTTCGGCGAGCACGGCTTGATCGACAAACGCACCGCCCACGACGTCTCGATCCGCGTTCCGATGCTCGCCCAGTGCCCGCAACTGATCCCCGCCGGCACGGTGGTCGATGCCGTGGTCGCCAACATCGACATCGCGCCCACCCTGCTCGCCGCGGCGGGCCTCGTCCCCCCGCCGCACCTCGACGGGACCGACATGCTTCCGCTCACCCGCGGTCGCGAAGTCCCGTGGCGCGACGCCTTCCTCTACGTCTACTACTGGGAGAAGAACTTCCCGCAGACGCCGACGCAGTTCGCCCTGCGCACCGACCGTTTCAAATACATCACCACCCACGGCACGTGGGACATCGACCAGCTCTACGACCTGAGCGTCGATCCCGGCGAGACGCGCAACCTCATCCTCGATGCGGCCCACGCCGCGACGGTCCGCGGCCTCGAGGCGCAGCTCTACCGCATGCTCGACGAATCGGGCGGCATGTCGCTCCCGCTCAATCCGCCGGCCGGCGGCAGCCGCAACCTGCGCCTCGGACCCCGCGACGGCTCCCGCGCCGCCGACTTCCCGCCTTCGATGGTCGTGCCGGAACCCGTCAATCGGAACGCGCATTGACCGGTCGTGCGGGAATAGTTTCCAGCCCCGGCCATCTCACGGAGCACCGCCTCTCATGAAAAAGACCGTCGTCATGCTCGTCGCGCTGGTCGCCGTCTTCGCCGCGGCGACCGCGTGTTTCACACCCTCCTCCCGGCCCGATCCGAACCCGCCCGGACGCTCCGCGCCCTGACGATGGTCGCGCGACGCGAGTCGCTCGACGTCGAGGAGGCGGAGGCGCGGGCCGCGCTGGCGGCGGCGGCGGCCGTCGTGCCCGAGGCGCACCGTGGTCCCACCCAGTTCCTCGGCCGCCACCACGCCGGCTGCGCCGCGACGATCGGGGCGATGCCGCGCTGCGATTTCGCCTGCACCGGCTGCTACCTCGGGGCCGACGCGAACCGCGCCCGCCCGTCGCCGCTCGCGGAGCTGGAGGCGCAGTTGCGGACGATCCGCGCCTGGCTCGGCCCGGCCGGCAACGTGCAACTCACCGACGGCGAGGTGACGCTTCGCAACGAGGCCGAGCTCGTCCACCTGATCGCCTACGCCCGCGGGATCGGCCTCGTGCCCATGCTCATGACCCACGGCGAGACCTTCCGCCGGCGCCCCGGCCTGCTCGAGCGGCTGATGGAGCGGGGCGGCCTCAGCGAGATCAGCGTCCACATCGACACCACCCAGCGCGGGCGGCGCGATCGCTTCGCCGGGGCGCGGACGGAGCGTGAACTGGATCCGCTCCGGGAGGAGTTCGCGGAGCTCGTCCGCACCGCCCGGCGGCGCACCGGACTCCGGCTGGAGGCGGCTTCGACCGTGACGGTGACGCGCGACAACCTCGCCGACGTCGCCGGAACCACGCGGTGGTTTCTCGGGCGGGCCGACGCCTTCAAGATGGTGAGCTTCCAACCGCTTGCCGAGGTCGGCCGCACGGAGCGTGCGCTTCGCGGGGTCGCGCCCGACGAGCTCTGGGAGCGGATCGCCGAGGGCCTCGGGCTCTCCGATGCGGCGCGCAGCACGGGCACGTTCGGCCATTCGGCCTGTTCACGCTTCCTCCAGGGGCTTGCCGCGAACGGAGGCGGGCGGGCGCGTTTCGTGCCGCTCTACCGCCGCGACCGACCCGGGGAGATGCGGGCGCTCCACGGCTGGCTCGACCGCGTGGGCGGGTCGTCCTTCCGGCTCGACGACACGCCGCGGGCGCTGCGTCGGGCGGGTCGCTTCGCGTTCCGCCACGGCGGGTTTTTCCTCGTCGCGATCCTGCCGCGGCTGCTGCGCCTGCGTTGGCGGGCCGGTTTCGCCCGCACCCGCTACTTCTGCGTGGTCAGCCACCACTTCATGAGCGCGGCCGAGACGGCGACGCCGACGGGCCGGGAGCGGCTCGCCGCCTGCGCCTTCCGCGTGCCGATCGAGGGCCGGATGGAGCCGATGTGCGCGGTGAACGCGCTCGGGCTCCGCGAGGCGGTCTACCGGAGGAACACGGAAGTCGGGGCGGCCGCGCCAAGATGAACGCCTTCGGCCTCTTCGCCGCCGCGGGGATGCTGCTCGTGGTCGTCTGGCTGCGCCTCCGCCATCGCGAGCTGGGTGTTTCCGAAAACGAGTTCTGGGCCGCGGTGTGGACGATCGTGCTCGGCGGCATCATCGGGGCGAAGGCGCTCTTCGTCGTGCTCGGCCGGGAGCACTATGCCTCCGGGGAGCTGCGGCTCTGGCGGGATTTCGGCACCGGCTTCGTCTTCATGGGAGGGCTCGCCGGCGCGATCGCGGCCGGGGCTCTTTTCGCGCGGCTGCGGCGGGTCGACTTCTGGCGGGGGGCCGACCAAAACCTCATTTTGTTCAACCATGCCACCATATACAATCCCTCACACTTGTTCGGCATGTTTTCGGCATTCAACCCTGACCTGGTGGAGTCCGTGGACCTCTACAAAGCAGGCGTACCAGTAAAGTACGGTGGAAGGCTTTCATCAGTGCTCAATGTGAATGCA
>DAIPIQ010000172.1:5123-8637 GCA_036770745.1 Opitutaceae bacterium
CGACCACTTCGCGATGGCGCTCCCGTTCGGTCACGCGCTCGGGCGCGTGGGCTGTCAGGTGCAGGGCTGTTGCGCCGGCGTGCCGCCGCATCCCGTGCCGCTTTACGAGGCGACCGGTCTGGTCGCGATCGCCGTCTTCTGCGGATGGCGGCTGCGCACCCGCGATCGCGGAAACGGCGCCTCGGGCGAGGTCTTCTGCACCTACCTCGCGCTCTACGCGCTCCTCCGCCTCGTGCTCGATCCGCTGCGGGCCGACGGCCGCCCCGAGCGTTTCCTCGGCCTCTCGCACCAACAGGGCCTCGCCCTGCTCGTGCTCGCCGGTGCGGTGGCGGCGGCCTGGTGGCGGCGCGCCCGCCGCGACCGCGCTCAGCGCGGGACTTCGTTGAGCGCCCAGTCGTAGTCGGTGAAACGCACGCGGACCGCGCCCGCGCGCTCCAGCGCGGCGCGCGCCTCCGCAGGGAGGAAGGGGGCGACGTAGCCCGGGAGGTCGCGGCCGCCCTTCGTGAAGTCCTCCTTGAACCAATCGAAGATCGGCGAAATCCAGAGCGTGCCGGTGGCGGGGTCGAAGCGGTTCTTCGCCGGAGTCGCGAGGAAGATCCGGCCCTGTTCGTCGAACTGGGCGTCGAGCCGCGCCGCCACGAAGGGTTCGCCGCGCAACGGCGGGCAGCCCATCGCGGCGCAGACGAGAGCGAAGTGGACGCGGGCGTCGTCGTACTCCACGCGGATGATCTTGTGCTCGAGATGGTCGAGCGACATCACCTGGCCGCCGAACCGGACGAAGAGCTGCCGCCAGGCGGCGCCGGGGAGCAGCCCGATCCGGCGGATGCTCGCGATCGGGTGGTGATCGATGATCAGACGGAGGGTGGCGGCGTTGTAGAGGTTGACCAGGGTCGCGAGCCGCTCGTCGTGCGACCACGCGGCGAAGTCGGCGGGCGGAATGGCCGCGAGCTCGCCCAGGTAGGCGTCGAGTGTCGCGGGATCGGCCTTCAACGCGGCGTAGTCCACGAGATCGTCGACGACGAACCGCTCCAGCACGGCGGCGAGGCGGGGGTGCGCGTGATCGAAGGCCTGGGCCGCGGCGACGGCGGGGATCGCGGCGCCGAGGGCGAGCGCGACGAGGAGCGGAAGAACGCGAGGGCGGTGCATGCCCTTCGGAGCCGACCCGGCGCGGAACTATTCCCCGGATCGCGAGCCGATTTCATCCTTGCCGGTGGGGACGCCGGCGGGTCCTCTCCGCGGCGGATGTCGCGCGGTTTCGCCAGGGTCGTCTTCGGCTTCACGATCGCCTTCTTCGGAGCGTTCTTCGTCTGGCCGATCCTGCAGATCCTCCGCGGCGGGTTCATCGATCCCGACGGCGACCTGACCTTCGTCTACGTCGCGGAGATCTTCAGCGACCCGATCGCCCTGGAGAGCCTGCGCAACTCCTTCCTTCTCGCGGTCTGCACGACCACGACGGCCTTCCTGATCGCGATGCCGCTGGCCTTCGTGACCGACCGTTTCCTTTTCCCCGGCAAGCAACTGCTCGGCGCGCTCGTGCTCGTGCCGATGATCCTCCCGCCCTTCGTCGGGGCGATCGGGATCCGGCAGATCTTCGGGCAATACGGGGCCTTCAACGCGCTGCTCATCGAGATGGGCCTGCTCGAGGCCGGGGCGACGATCGACTGGTTCGCCTCGAGCCAGTTCTGGGGCGTGGTCGCGGTGCAGGCGTTCAACCTCTACCCGATCCTCTACCTCAACGTCGTCGCGGCGCTCGCCAACGTCGACCCGGCGATGGAGGAGGCGGCCGCGAACCTCGGTTGCACCGGGCTGCGGAAGTTCCGCCGCATCACCCTGCCGCTGATCAACCCCGGGGTCTTCGCCGGGGCGACGATCGTCTTCATCTGGTCGTTCACCGAGCTCGGCGTGCCGCTGATCTTCGACTACTCCCGCGTCGCCTCGGTGCAGATCTACCATGGACTGAAGGACATCGGGGCGAGCCCCTTCCCCTACGCGCTCGTCGCGGTGATGCTCGCGGCCTCGGTCGCGCTCTACGCCCTCGGCAAGGGACTCTTCGCCCGGAACAGCCACGCGATGATGGCGAAGGCCACCAGCACCGGCGGGCCGCGCGATCCCGGGGCGCTGCGCGGCATCCTCTGCACCGCGTTCTTCGCGAGCGTGACGTTCGTCGCCGTCCTCCCGCACGTCGGGGTGGTGTTCGTCGCGTTCTCCAGCGACTGGTACGCGACCGTCCTGCCCTCATCGTTCACCCTCGGGAACTTCGAGCTCGCCCTCGGGCATCCGCTCACCGTCCCGGCGATCGCCAACAGCCTGAAGTTCGCCGCGCTCTCCACGATCGCGGACATCGTGCTCGGGATCGCGATCGCCTACGTGGTCGTGCGCACCCGGCTGCCCGGTCGCCAGGTTCTGGATACGCTGTCGATGATGCCGCTGGCCGTGCCCGGCCTCGTGCTCGCCTTCGGCTACCTCGCGATGAGCCAGGAGGGCCGGCTCTTCGGCTTCCTCGACCCGGTCGAGGATCCGACGGTGCTGCTCGTGATCGCCTACGCGGTGCGGCGGCTGCCCTACATGGTGCGGGCCGCGGTCGCGGGCTTCCAACAGACGAGCGAGACGCTGGAGGAGGCGGCGCAGAACCTCGGTTGTCCGCCGCTCAAGGCGATGTTCAAGGTCACGCTCCCGCTCATCACGGCGAACATCATCGCGGGGGCGCTGCTGGCGTTCTCCTTCGCGATGCTGGAGGTCTCCGACTCGCTGATCCTCGCGCAGAAGCAGGTGTTCTACCCGATCACGAAGGCGATCTTCGAGTTGTTCCAACTCCTCGGCGACGGGCGCTTCCTCGCCTCCGCCCTCGGGGTCTGGGCGATGGTGTTCCTCGCGGTGACGATCGGCGGCATGTCGCTCCTGCTCGGCAAGCGGCTCGGCGCGATCTTCCGCGTCTGACCGCGCGCGATGGCCTGGCTGCTCACGGTCTCGTTCGTCTGGGCCTTCTCGTTCGGCCTGATCAAGGGCCGGCTCGCGGGCGTCGACGCCTCGCTCGTCGCCTTCGTCCGCGTCGCGATCGCCTGCCTGGTCTTTCTCCCGCTGCTGCGCCCGCACGCGATCACGTTGCGCGACGGCGCGACCCTCGCCGCGATCGGCGCGGTCCAGTTCGGAGTGATGTACGTCTGTTACATCGCCGCCTTCGCGCACCTCGCGGCCTTCGAGGTGGCGGCGCTGAC
Organism: Opitutaceae bacterium; assembly: GCA_036770745.1. Taxonomy (GTDB): domain Bacteria; phylum Verrucomicrobiota; class Verrucomicrobiia; order Opitutales; family Opitutaceae; genus DAIPIQ01. The sequence goes on from DAIPIQ010000172.1 coordinate 8,339, forward strand.
GATCTTCACCCCGGTGCTCGTCTGCCTCTTCGACGATCTCGCGGGGCGGCGACTCCGCGCCCCGCCCTACGCCGCGGCGGCGCTGGCGGTCGTCGGGGCCGCGGTCATTCTCGTCGACCGACCGCTCGGGGCGGTGGCGTGGACGGGGATCCTGCTCGTCCAGGCCTCGAACGCCTGCTTCGCGGCCGGGCAGGTCGTCTACCGTCGTTGGCGGATCGCCAACCGCGGAGTGGACGACGTCCGCATCTTCGCCCTGCTTTTCCTGGGCGCGACCGTCGCCACCGTGCTCCCGGCGGCGG
>DAIPIQ010000173.1:0-8607 GCA_036770745.1 Opitutaceae bacterium
AGGTGTCGTAGCCGACGTCCTCGAGGTCGTTGTGTTTGCCGCCGGCGCGGATGCACTTCTGGGTGTCGGCCGCGCGGGTGTCGGCCCCGGGGATCACGCCGGCCCAGGAGGCGACGTCGGGTTTGCGCTCGTTGAGGAAGATCGGGACGAACTGGTTCATCCCGGCGTTGGTGAAGAGCAGGCCGGGCGAGTCCGGGAGGAGCGACGACGACGGGACGATCGTGTGGCCCTTGGATCGGAAGAAATCGAGGAAGCTCTGGCGGATCTCGGCGGAGGTCATGAAGAGGGCGGAAGGCTCACGAGAACCCAGCGCCCGGGGTGAACAAGGACAAAATGCGCCCCCGCGGCGCGGGGGGTGCGATCGGAAGTGGTGCCGGTTTCGGTTCCGTCGTGGGCCGGGGTTCACCCCCGGCTTCCGACCGAGAGATGCCGCAGAAGCCGGGGGTGAACCCCGGCCCACGACCGAAGGTTGCCACCACTCTTGATTGCACCCGCGCGGCGGGGGCAAATCGGGCGGGAAAGTGAAGCGACGGGCGGGTCAACGCCGGTCGCCCTCGAGCAACTCGGCGGCGAGACCGAAGCGCAGGTTGAAGAGCGAGTGGCGCAACGCCGGGGCCCGGGCGAGCGCGGCGACCTCGCCGAGCGTGACGAGCGCGGCGGGCAACACGTCGGCCCGAGCCGCGGGAACGCCCGGGCGGGCGCGGCGTTGCGCGACGGTCTCGGCGCACAGCCGCCTGGCGAGCTCCGCCATCGCCTCCAGCGGCAGCACCGCCTCGGAGACGGCGAGGGCGACGCCCGCGGCCTCGGCGAGGATCGCGCGAAAGGTCGTCGCCGTGCCGCCGGTGGCCACGGCCGCGACGGGGTCGGGAAGATCGAAACGAAAGCCCGACGCCCGCACGACCTCGCGGACGTGGGCGCGGAGTGCGGCGACGGCCTCCGGCGGGATCGGCGCGGCGGGATCGGGGATCCACCGCTCGGTCAGCCGCACACAGCCGAGGGGCAGGCTGGCGAGCCCGACCACGCGCCCCGCGCGGAAGGTGAGCAGCTCGAGACTCCCGCCGCCGAGATCGAAGAGGTGGAACGCCGGGGCGCCCTCGAGCGCGGGATCGCAGGCGATGCCGCGCCCGATGAGTCGCGCCTCTTCCCGTCCGTCGAGGATCGCGAGCTCGTGGGTGGTGGCGTCGAAGAGCCGCGCGGCGAAGTCCGCCCGGTTCACGGCGTCGCGCACCGCGCTCGTCGCCACGAGGCGGATCGTCGCCGGTTCGAAAGGCGCGGCGGTGCAGAGCAGGGTGCGCACCGCCTCGACCGCCCGGTCCATCGCGTCCTCGTGGAGTCGCGGTGGATTTCCGGTGATGCCCGTGCCGATCCGCGTCTCCTCGGTGCGTTGGGCGAGGGGGTGCAGCCGGCCGTCCGCCCCGGCCGTCGCGACGAGCAGTTTGATGGAGTTGCTCCCGATGTCGACGACGGCGACGACGGGCGGGCGCAGGCTCACAGCGTGAAGTCCCCCGGTGCGATCAGGAGGGCGAACTCCCCCTTCACCGTGAGGCCGGCCAGCCGGGTGCGGACTTCTCCGACCGGGCCGACAAGGATCGCCTCGTGGAGTTTGGTGAGCTCCTTGCCCACCGCGACCACCCGCCCGGGGCCGAGCAGCTCGAGGATCTCGTCGACGAACGCGGCGACGCGGTGCGGCGACTCGTAGAGGGCGATCGTGTGGGGGAACGAGCGGTGCTCCTCCAGGAAACGGCGGCGCGCGGCGGTGCGGGCGGGCAGGAAGCCGGCGAAGAGGAACGCGTTGGTCGGCAGTCCGGCGGAGGAGAGCAGGGCGAGGAGCGCGCTCGGCCCCGGAACCGGGATGACGGGCAGCCCGCGGCGCCGGCACTCGCGCACGACGCGGAATCCCGGATCGCTCAACGCCGGCGTGCCCGCGTCGGAGACGAGGGCGACGGCGGCGCCCGCGGCGATCCGGTCGGCGAGGCGGGAGGCGAGCACGGTCTCGTTGTGTTCGTGGCAGGCGACGAGCTCGGGGCGCGCCTCGATCCGGTCGAGCAGCACGCGGGTCGTGCGCGTGTCCTCGCAGGCGACGAGGTCGGCCGTGCGCAGGATCGCGGCTGCGCGGGTGGTGAGGTCGCCGAGGTTGCCGATCGGCGTGGCGACGACGTGGAGCGCCCCGGCGCGGGCGCGCAGGGAGGGGTTTTCCGCGGTCATGGACGCGCGGGGCGGGGCGCTCAAAGACCGCCGACGCCGGGGAGCTTGCCCTCCCAGTCGGCGGGTCGGCTCCACGGCACCGACGAGTCGCCGGGCTTGGCGTTGCAGCCCGAGAGGAGCAGCGCGCCGACGGCGGCGAGGGCGAGGAGGGCGAGGCGGGGAAGTGCGGCTTTCATGGTGAGTCAGGAACGGGTGGCGACATCGCCGGCGCGGATCGTGCCGGCGCCGGGGGAGGGAAGGACGTGCGCGACACTGTACGATTCCCGCACATCTGTCAGGCGCACGCGAGCGATCACGGTCGAACCGCGGCGCAGGACCATCTCCAGGGTGGGGGCGGCGCCGTTGCGGGAGCCGATGTTGAGGATGACGAAGGCGGCCTTCGGCCCGACCTCGAGCACGGCGCCCTTCAGGTCGGCGGGCACGCCGGCGAGGGAGGGCTCGCCCTCGCGGGTGCGGCGGAGGAAACCGAGCTGGGCCTCGAGGTCGGCGATCCGCGACTCGTAGGAGGCGATCTGCTCGGTCGAGGCCCCGCTGGCGGCGGCGGCGAGGGCGGATTTGGCGTCGACCAACTGCCGCCGCAGGTCGATGATCTCCTGCGACGACATCATCTCGCCGCGTTGTTTTTCGAGCAGTTCGTCGCGGGCCTGGGTGACGTCGCGGGCGAGCTGGCTGTTGCGGGCCTCGAGGCTGACGTTGCGGGCCTTGAGTTCGTTGAGCTCGCGTTCGAGGGCGGCGGCGCGGGCCTCGAGGGCGGCGCGGGCCTCGTCGACGTCGAGCGTGCCCTGTTTGGCGAGCGAGAGCGAGGCGCGCAACCCGTCGACCTCGCGCCGGAGCTGGTCGGAGTCGCTCCCGATCCAGGCGTAGAGCATCGCCGACACCCCGGCCGCGAGCATGGCGAGGATGCAGAGGAACAGGGTGAGGCTTCTCATCGATCGCGAGGGGGAGCGGCGGGAGGTTTGCCTCGAGCCCCGGGTGAAGCAAAGGAGATTTTCCGGATCCCGGCCGCGGGCGTCCCGCCCTCGGGCCGGTCCGGATCAGGACGCGGCGAACGTCGCCTCGTGCCAGGCCGGGCCGTCGTGCTTGACGATGCCGCGGCCGGGGTTGGCGGCGAGGTGGTCGAGGATCTTGAAGATGCGCTCGGTCGCGGAGGGTTCGCCGAGCACGGCGGCGATCGCCGGGGCGGAGTGGGCACGGCCCGGACTGGCGCGGAGGAAGGCCACGGCGTCGCGCTGGAGTTTCAACGCGCCCGCGGCGGCCCGCTTGCCGGCCTCGACGCCCGGTTGGTGGTAGGCGTTGATGTCGACCAGGGAGGCGTAGAGTCCGACGGCGCGTTCGTAGAGTGCGATCAGGCCGCCGACCGTCGCGGGAGAGACGTCGCCCACCGTGATCGTGAGCGAGCCGCGCCCCTTCTCGGAGAGCGCGTCGCGCGTGCCGAGGAGGAAGCCCTCGAGGAAATCCCCGCTCGTGACGCCGGGCTCGACCTCGATCGAATCGCCGGCCCGGTCGCGCAGGACCTCGATGAAGGTGGCGAAGAAGTTGGGCACGCCCTCGCGGAGCTGCTGCACGTAGGCGTGCTGGTCGGTGGAGCCCTTGTTGCCGTAGACCGCGATGCCCTGGGTGACGACGCGACCCGCCCGATCGAGCTCCTTGCCGAGCGACTCCATGATGAGCTGCTGGAGGTAGCGGGAGAAGAGGAGCAACCGGTCCTTGTAGGGGAGGACCACCATGTCCTTTGCGCCGCGGCCGTCGGTCGCGTGGTGCCAGGCGAGGGCGAGGAGGGCGGCGGGGTTGCGGTCGCGCTCGGAGCGGCGGGTGACGGCGTCCATCTCCGCGGCGCCACGGAGCAGGCCGTCGATGTCGAGGCCCTGGAGCGCGGCGGGGAGGAGGCCGACCGCGGCGAGGACGCTCGTGCGACCACCGACCCAGTCCCACATCGGGAAGCGGGCGAGCCAGCCCTCGGCGACGGCGGTGCGGTCGAGGGCGCTGTCCTCACCGGTCACGGCGATCGCGTGCCGGGCGAATTCGAGCCCGGCGCGGGCGTAGGCGGCCTGTGCCTCGAGCATGCCGTTGCGCGTTTCGGGCGTGCCGCCGGATTTCGAGATGACGATCGCGAGCGTGCGCCCGAGTCGCCCGTCGAGCGCGGCGAGGACGGCATCGATCCCGTCGGGGTCGGTGTTGTCGAAGAAGGCGACCGACATCCGGTCGCGACCGGGCCGGCCGAGGGCGTGGGCGACGAACTGGGGGCCGAGCGCCGAGCCGCCGATCCCGATCACGAGCAGGTGCTCGAAACGGCCGCCGGCCCCGGCGAGTCTCCCGGCGTGGACATCGGCCGCCGTCGCTTTGACCCGGGCGAGGGTGGACTCGATCGCCCCGGCGAGCTCCGCCGTCGGGGCGAGCCGGGCCGCGCGCAGCCAGTAATGGCCGACCATCCGGTTTTCGTCGGGGTTGGCGATCGCGCCGCCTTCGAGCGCGGCCATCTCGGCGAACGCCCGTTCCAGCGCGGGCCGCATCCGGGTGAAGAAGGCGTCGTCGATCCCGAGCCGGCTGAGGTCGAGGCCGAGGCCGACCTCGGGGAAGACGTGGTGGTGGCGGACGAAGTTTTCCCAGGACATGGCGGGCGGCGTCAGAGGTTCTTGTCGGTCACCGCGCCCTCGGAGGCGCTGGAGACGAGGCGGGCGTATTTGGCGAGGACTCCGCGGCGTTCCTTGGGCGGGTGCGGGCGGAGGACGGCCATGCGGGCGGCGTATTCGGCGTCGGGGACGAGGAGGCTGATCGTGTTCGCCACCGCGTCGATCTCGATGAGGTCGCCGTTGCGGACGATGCCGATCGGCCCGCCGGTGGCCGCTTCGGGCGTGATGTGGCCGACGTCGAAGCCGTGGCTGCCGCCGGAGAAGCGTCCGTCGGTGATGAGCGCGACGTCCTTGATCAGGCCGCGGCCGGCGACCGCGCTCGTGGGGGAGAGCATCTCGCGCATGCCCGGGCCGCCGACGGGGCCCTCGTTGCGGATCACGACCACGTCGCCCCTCACGACCTCGCCGCCGAGGATGCCGCGGAGGGCGTCCTCCTCGCTCTCGTAGACCTTGGCCGCGCCCTTGAAGTACAGGCCCTCCTTGCCGGTGATCTTGCCGACCGCGCCCTCGGGGGCGAGGTTGCCGCGGAGGACGCGCAGGTGGGTCTCGGCCTTGATCGGGTCGTCCCACGGGCGGATGATGTCCTGCTCGTGCGGATACGCGCCGTAGGGTTTCACGCCCTCGAGCGTCCGGGCGACCGTCTCGCCGGTCACGGTGAGGCAGTCCCCGTGGAGGAGCCCGCGGTCGAGGAGCAGGCGCATCATCGGCCGGATGCCGCCGACGCGGATGAGGTGGCTCATGTGGTAGCGACCGAAGGGTTTGAGGTCGCCGAGCAGGGGGATGCGGCGGCCGATCTCCTTGAAATCGTCGAGGGTGAGCGGGACCTCGGCGGCGTGGGCGATGGCGAGGAGGTGGAGGATGAGGTTGGTCGATCCGCCGAGCGCGAGGCAGACCATGATCGCGTTCTCGAAGGCCTGTCGCGTCATGATGTCGCGCGGCTTGAGGTCGAGCTCCAGCAGCCGCATCACGGCGGCGCCGGCGCGGCGGCAGTCGTCGCGTTTCGCCTCGCCGACCGCGAGCTGGGCGCTGCTGTCGGGCAGGCTCATCCCGAGGGCCTCGATCGCGCTGGCCATGGTGTTGGCGGTGTACATGCCGCCGCAGGAGCCTGGGCCGGGGATGGCGCATTCCTCGATCTGTTTGAGGCCGGCGTCGTCGAGCTCGCCCTTGGCGTGTTTGCCGACGGCCTCGAAGACCGAGACGATGTCGAGCCCGCGCTCGCGCTTCGCGTCGGAGGGGAGGAACCCGGGCAGGATCGTGCCGCCGTAGACGAAGACGGCGGGGCGGTTGAGGCGGGCGATGGCGATCATCGCGCCGGGCATGTTCTTGTCGCAGCCGCCGATCGCGACGATCCCGTCGAAGCCTTCGGCGGCGACGGCGGTCTCGATCGAGTCGGCGATCACCTCGCGGGAGACGAGGCTGTAGCGCATGCCCTGGGTGCCCATGCTGATGCCGTCGGTCACCGTGATCGTGTTGAAGGAGACGGGCTTCCCGCCGGCGGCCTCGACGCCCCGGCGGGCGTGTTCGCCGAGCTCGCCGAGGTGGACGTTGCAGGGCGTCATGTCGCTCGCGGAGGAGGCGACGGCGACCTGGGGTTTCTTGAAGTCGTCGTCGGTGAAGCCGACGGCGCGCAGCATCGAACGGGCGGGGGCGCGGTCGTTGCCGTCGACCACGATGGAGGAATGGGTGCGACACTGCTTCTGCGGGGAGGCCATGGGAGAAGGGTGGAATCGAACAGAGCGCGCCGTCGCGGGCAAGGCAGGAGGGCGCCGCCGGGCCGGCGGATGTTTTGGTTGACCCGACCGCGAGGCTGCCTGAAGCCATCGCCCTTCCCGCCGCATGGCATTCGACCTCGCACGCGTCCTCCGCTCCCTGCTTTTCGCCTCGCCCGGCTCGATCTCCGTGAAGGACATCCAGGGCGTGTTCACGCGGCACCACGAGGAGGCGTCGACGCTTCCGCTCGCCACGGCGGAGGACGACGGCGGAACGGGCGAGGGCGCGGAAGCGAAGGCGGACGACGTCCCCTCGCTGGTCACCGCCGCACAGATCCGCGAGGCGATCGCGGAGATCCAGGCGGCGCTGGAGGCGGCGGGCGAGGTCTTCCGCGTCCAGGAGACCCACCAGGGCTGGCGGTTCGTCACGAGCCCCGATTGCGCGGAGTGGGTGCGGCTCTTCCGGAACCAGCCCAAGCCGGTCCGGTTGAGTCAGGCCGTGCTCGAAACGCTGGCGATCATCGCCTACCGGCAGCCGGTCGTGCGCGCAGAGATCGAGAGCATCCGCGGCGTCTCGGCCGACGGCGCGCTCAACCGACTGCTCGAGCGCGAGCTCATCCGGATCACGGGTCGGGCCGAGCTTCCCGGTCGGCCCATCCAGTACGGCACGACCGAGGCGTTCCTCGATTTCGTGGGCGTCCGTTCGCTCGACGAGCTGCCCGCTTCCGACGTGCTCTCCTCGAGCCAGATCGACCAGTGGCTCGCGCGTTCCGAAGAGCCGCACACCGTCACCGACCGCGAGGTGGGCCTCGACACCGAGAGCGGCGACGAGGCGGCCGATCTCGAGCTGGCGCCGGTCGCCGAAGCGGGCGACGCCGCCCCGGTCGAGGGGACGTCGCCCGGAGAAGCGAAGGAGCCCGTGCCATGACCCTCACCGACCTGCGCGCCCAGATCGACCTGATCGACAAGGACGTGCTGCGACTGCTGAACGAGCGGGTGCGCCTCGCCGCGCAGATCGGGCACGTCAAGCGCAGCGAGGGCGCGGAGATCTACGTCGCCAAGCGCGAGGAGGAGGTGCTCGAGCGCCTCGCCCGCCACAACGGCGGTCCGCTTTCCGAGAAGGCGATCCGGGCGATCTACCGCGAGATCATGTCGGCGGCGATCGCGCTGGAGAAGACCACGGTGATCGCGTTCCTCGGCCCGGAGGCGACCTTCACGCACCAGGCGGCGATGAAGAAGTTCGGCGCGATGTTGAACTATCTCCCGCTCGCGACCATCGCCGACGTCTTCGGCTCGGTGGAACGCGGCGATGCCGACTACGGGGTGATTCCGATCGAGAACTCGACCGAGGGTGCGGTCTTCCACTCGCTCGACATGCTCGTCGAGTGCGACCTCAAGATCGTCGCTCAGGTCTACCTGGAGATCGCGCACCACCTCATCTCGCGTTCGCCGGTCGAGGCGATCACCCGCGTCTATTCGAAGGACCAGGCGCTGGGGCAATGCCGCCGCTGGCTGCACCGCAACCTCCCGGCCGCGACCTGCCACGACGTCGACAGCACCGCGCGCGCGGTGGAGATCGCGCGCGATCAGGACGGCGCGGCGGCGATCGCCAGCTCGCTCGCCGCCGAGCTTTACGGCGTGCCGGTCGCGGCGGCCAACATCCACGACAAGGCCGACAACACCACGCGCTTCCTCGTCATCGGCCGCAAGCCCTCGGGCGCGCTCGGCGGCGGGCGCGACAAGAGCAGCTACGTCTTTTCGCTCAACGACAAGCCCGGCGCGCTCCTCACCGCGCTGGAGCCGTTCAGCTCACGGGGGATCAACCTCACGAAGATCGAGTCGCGTCCGAGCCGGCGGCGGGCGTGGGACTACTACTTCTTCGCCGACATCGTCGGGCACCACGACGAGCCGGAGATCCGCGCGGCGATCGGCGAGCTCGAGGCCCGCTGCCCGTTCGTCAAGTGGCTCGGGAGCTACCCGGCGCAGCCGTGACCTGAGACTGGGGAGGTCCTAAATTCTCCGACGGGGTCTGCGCGGGAGGGAAATGCGGCTCGGCCAAGGCG
>DAIPIQ010000174.1:0-8556 GCA_036770745.1 Opitutaceae bacterium
CGGGCCGCACGCCGAGCCGGCCGGCCTCGAGGTTCTCGATCGTCTGCGCGCCCGCGTCGGTGAGGACGCGGAGGATGATCTCGGCGATCTCCGGAAACCCCGCATCCATCTCGGCGGTGGCATAGCTGTGGGAGGGCGTGCCGACCGCCGGCGGCAGGAGCGACGCGCCGCTGGTCGCGACGAATCCGCGCTTGGTCGCCACCGACGGGAAGAGCAGGACCTCCAGGCCCGTGGCCGGATCCCGCCGGAAGAAACGCACGCCGAAATCAACGACGTTGTTGCCCAGGATCTGATCGCGCTCCGGCCTTCGGATCCCGCCGGGCTCGCCCGCGCCCGCGGAGGCGCCGCCGTCGTTGTAGGCGGTCGCGAACAGGTCGTAGCCGACCGCGAAGGTGGACCGCAGGGCGGTCGCGGGCGTCGAGTGAAACGGGCGCACCTCGGAGCGGAACAACGAGTAGCGCTCCGACGAGCCCGCCGCGTCCCGCACGCGGTGGCGCACGATCTGATACCCCACGGCCCGCGGAGCCGAGCGATCCTCCAACGGGGATCCGTTCGTGTCCTGGATCGCGGCGAGGAAGCGCAGCCAGACCCCGGCCATGCCGAAACGGAACCCCTCGATCGGTGCGTCGACGGGATCGAGATCGAGCGACGACCCCGCCGCCCCGGGCGAGGTCCACCCCGTCGGCTTGAGGACGCCGGACGCGGTCCAACGGGCGAGCGATCCACCCACGTCTCCCGCGCCGCTCTGGTCGCCCTGGATCGTCGCGACCAGCCAGGCGGCTCCGTCGCGTTCGAGGAACGCCGACTGCAGATCCTGCGCGATGAAGTCGAGCGCGACCTTGGCCTGGTTGGAGGCGAGCAACCCGCCCGAGGCGCGGCGGGCCGTCTCCATGACGTTGGCGATGATGCCGATCATGACCGCGGCGAGGGCGACGGTGATGCCGGCGGCCACGACGAGCTCGACGATCGTATGGCCGCCGCGGCCACGGAGGAGGACGGTGCGCGGGGTTCTCACGGGCGAAGGGCGGTCGTGAAGAGAAAAAACGCCCGCCGGTCGTCCCGCAGCGGCGGTGATTCGGCGTCGCTCCGGAGGTAGGGCCACTCGGCGCGGATCTCCAGCGGGAGCAGCGTGGCGGTGGTCGGCGGATTCTCCAGCCGCCGGATGAAGACCGCGAAGTAACGCTCCTGCGTTCCGAGGTACTTGAGCGAGGTCGACGGTTCGTTGCTGAGCGAGACACGCGCCCCGTCGGGACTGGCGAAGAGGGTGATGTCGGCGGTCGCCGTGATCGTGGTCGCCGAGCCGAATCCGAGGAGCCGCAGCTCACCGTCGATCGCGTCCGCGAGCCGCGCCGCCACGGTCGAATCGAGCGCCTCGCGGGTGACACGAAGCGACGGCCCGAGCAGGCCGAGCACGGCGACGATCACGCCGGCGAAGACCGCGACCGCGACCACGACCTCGACCAACGAAAACGCACCCTCCCGCAACTTTCGTTTCACGGGAAATCCTCCCTCCGGTTGAGGAGCGTGAGTTGTCCGTAGACCGAGAGCTGGACGCCGCGGATGTTGTCGGGCCCGGTGAAGCGGAGCGGCGGGCTGGAGCCCGGCGGCTCGGCCCGGCCCGTGCCGAGCACGAGGCGACCGCTGCTGGTGGGGGTTCCGCGGGAGGTGAACTCGATCCGCTTCCAGGAGTCTCCGCCAAGCGCGGGAATGGTGACAGCCGAAGGCGAAAGCACGCTCGAGACGACGCTCCACGTCTCGCCCGCCACGACCGCCGTCCCGGCTCCGCCCTGCGGCAACAGATACACCCCGTCGGGCAGGGTGAGCTCTTCGCTCACCGGGACCCACGTGCCGCCGCGGTTCTCCGCGACGACCACGCGGCGGAGGTAGCGCTCGGGGTTGGTGTCGCTGGAGGCGATGCAGAGCGCGGTGTTGTTTCCCGAGAGCGCGGCATGGCTGCGGGCGAGCTCGAGCAGGCCCACCACCGTCGTCTGCGCCGCCTGGAGGCCGACCGTGGCGCCGCCGCCGCGTTGCAGCGCCGCGCCGATGATCCCGACGAAGAGCGCGATGATCGCCACGACGACGAGGATCTCGATGAGGGTGAAGCCCGAGCGCGGGCGCGCTTCAGTTCCGGCCGGCATAGAGGTTGTCGAGGTTCTCTTCGTCGGCCGGCACGTCGGCGAGCCATCCGGTGTTCGCGGCGGAGCCGATCGAGCACGCCCCGTCCGGCCCGTGGCTGTAGAGGAGGAACGACGGATTGCCCCAGACCGCATCCGCCGCGCTCTTGCGGTAGTGGTAGTAGTAGGACTCGCCCCACGGATCGACGAAGCGGTTGGCCCGCAGCGTCGTGGCCGTCGGGTCGGGTTGGTCTCCGCCCGCGTTCGAGGCGAGGACGAACCGCGAGGTCTCGATGAACGTGCGGTTCTTGGTCGCGAGCGCGGCGTCGGCCCGGGGACCGAGGTTGCCGACGAGGGCGTTGAAGAGGATTTCCCCACCTTCGGTGATGCCGGCGGGCGGCGAGGCCGGCGTCCACGGATAATCGCCGTGGTGGAGCTTGAAGTTCTCCAAGGCGGCGGCGAGGGCCGCGAGTTCCGACTTGGCCCGCCCGATCCGGCTCCGCTCCTGCACCCCGCGCGTCACCCCGACCGTGAGGGTGACGAGCACGGCGATCACCGCGATCACCGCCATCAACTCGATGATGGTGAATCCGCCGCGCCGACGGGCGCGGGACGGGCGGGACGCTGGGCGAAGGTTGCGGAGGAAGGACACCGGGACGTGCAGGAGCGGCGGGAGGTCTCTAGGGATCTATCCCTTTCTGGCAACCGATTCACCCCGCGCCGCGCGAAAAGGCGCACAATCAGGAGTGGCGGCGCCGTCGCAGCCGTGGACCAGAGTCTACCCCCGGCTTCTGCGGCGTCTCGCGCTCGAAAGTCGGGGATGAAGCCCGACCCACGAACGGGCAGGTCGGACTTCCACCCCGGATTCACGCAACCCGGCCGGAGAAGCCCCACCCGGCTTCGACGGGACCGAAGTGCGCCGCCGCCTCGGCTCACGCCCTGCGAAGAATCCGCACGGTCCGACGACGAGACCGGTCTTGTCGGTTGCTGAAAATCCCGGTTGTGCGAGACTCCGCCCCCGTGGACGTCCGCTCCCTCCTCACCGCCTACCAGCGCCTCGGTCCGACCGAGCAGGCGGTGTTCGCCGCGATGATCCGCGCGCACCAGGAATTCAACCGCCCGGAGTGGCGCGACGAGCTCGCCCGGCGTCACGACGCCCTCGAGGGTTCCGCGGGCGTTTCGCTCGCCGCGGTCGAGGCCTTCGTCCGCACGATGGACCCGGGTTGATGTACACCGTCGTCTTCGCCGACCCGATCCTCGACGAACTCGCGGCCCTCGACGCGGCGACCGATCGCCGCCGCGTTCTCGCCGCCATCCAGTGCCTGACCATGGACCCCGGCTCGCCGGGCATCGGCGAAGCGGTGGACGCCGCGGGCCGGATCAACCAGATCGCCACCGTGGGCGGCGTGGCCTACGTCTTCCAAGCCGACCACGCCCTGCGCAAACTGAAGATCCTCGCGGTGCGGCCGGTTTGAGGCGGGGGGCGAAAAGCACCACGAGGACACTAGGCACCATGGTGGTGCGGGTGGAGGGAATCGAACCCTCCTCTCAAGCTTGGGAAGCTCGCATTCTACCGATGAACTACACCCGCCCGAAGGAAGACGCGACCCTATGCGTGCGCCGGGCGCCCGCAATCACAAATAGGTGCGCCGGCTCTCCAGCGCGCTCTTCAAGGTGACGGAGTCGGCGTAGAGCACGCCGCCGCCGCTCGGGAGGCCGAAGCCGATCCGCGAGAGGCGCACGCCCGAGCCGGCGAGGCGTTCCCCGAGGTAGTGGCAGGTCGCCTCGCCTTCGACGTCGTTGGAGAGTGCGAGGATGACCTCGGCGACCCCACCCGACTCCAGCCGCCGCAGGAGCGCGTCGACGTTCAAATCGCCCGGCCCCACTCCGCGGATCGGCGAGAGCTTGCCGTGGAGGATGTGGTAGAGCCCGCGGAAGGACCCCGATCGCTCCAACGCGACGAGGTCGGGCACATGCTCGACCACGCAGATGCGGGAGGCGTCGCGCGAAGGCGCGCGACAGAGTTCGCAGAGCTCCTCTTCGGCGAGGTTGCCGCACACCGGGCAGCGGCGCACCCGCGCCCCGGCCGCCTGAAGGGCGAGGATCAGCTCCTCGAGCGCGCCCGGTTTTTCGACGAGGACGTGGAGGGCGATGCGCTCGGCCGAGCGGTAGCCGAGGCCGGGCAACTTGCGCAGGTTACGGACCAGGTCCTCGAAACTCGGCGTCACAAGGCGGGATCAAAACATCCCGGGCATGTTGAAGCCCGAGGTCGCCTTGCGCATCGCCTCCTCGTGAACCGCCTTCGCCTTGGCCGCGCCTTCGCGCACGGCGCCGAGGATCGTCTCGGCGACGAGCTCCGCATCCTCCCGCAGGAACTCCGGGGCGAGGCGCAACGAGAGGAACTCGCCCGCACCGTTGACCTTGAGCACGACGGCCCCGCCGCCGCTGGAGACCTCCAGCTCGCGCGCGGCGAGCGAGGCCTGCGTCTCCTCCATCTGCCGCTGCATCTTCTGCGCCTGCTTGATGAGTTTTCCCACTCCGGCCATGCGCGGAAACGTCCCCACGGCTCCGGGACGGGTCAAGGAATTAGACCATCCCCTCCGCGGCAAGGGTGCGCAGTGGCGAAGGTCGGCGCGGGCCTCCCGACCGCGTCGCGGGCTCATGCCTTTCAGTGAAAGGCACGCCACCGGTGTGCGTTCCCCGTGGTTCGGTCGGGTGGCACGCCTCTCGCCGAGAGGCGTGAGGCCGTTCGCGTGCAGGGCGACCGCGAGAACGCCGTCCAGGCCGGCGTCCTCCTCGGGGGGCGTCGATCACGCCACGGTGGCGAGGATCCGTCGGTACCCGGCGGTGAAGTCGGGCGCCTGGGGCGACCAGCCGAGCTCGGCGCGGATCCGGGGGCTGGAGATGAAGCGATCCGCGACCCGACCCGCGCGACGCGGGACGGGGCCCGGCGGAGCGGGGCCGGTCGCGCCGGCGAATTCCGGAGGTTCGATTCCGAGTTCCCGCGCGAGCCAGGCGACGACCTCCCGTTTCGTCGGGGCGGTGTCGCTCGACAGGTTGTAGGTCCGGCCTCCGACCCGGGGCGGCGCCTCGAAGCAGGCGAAAACCGCCCGCACGATGTCGTCGCGGAAGATCAGGTTGAGACGATGCCCCCCGGCGCCCGGCAGGATCTTCGCGCCGGAGCGCAACTGGTCGAGGAGGTGGTGTCGACCGGGCCCGTAGATTCCGGAGAGCCGCAGGATGAAGGCGCGGCGGAAGGCGTCGGCGCCCCGGGCGAGCGACTCCGCTTCGAGAAGCGCGGCGACCGTCTCGGAGCCGTCGCCCACCGGACTCCCCTCGTCGACCGTCGCGCCTTCGGAGGCGGGATAGACGCTCGTGCTGCTCGTGTAGACGAACGTCGCGGGCGCGGCCCCGCGGGCCCACTCGACCACGCTGCGCATCCCCTCGACGTAGGAGTGGCGGTAGCCGGCGGCTCCGCCGCCGCCCGAGCTGACGGCGTTGAGGACGAACGCCGCGTCGCGCGGCGCCTGCGCGTGCCAGTCGCGCGAGGCGAGGTCCGCCTCCAGAACGTGGATACCGTCGGCGCGCAAGGCCGCGGCGCGCTCGCGGTTGCGGGTGAGGGCCGTGACCCGCCACGCTCTCGCCCGCGCCTCCGCGGCGACGGCCGAGCCGACATAGCCGCAGCCGAGGACGACGAGGTGGGAAGGGATCGGATCGGAGGCGGCGTCCATGAAAACGAGGGGCGGTCTTGTCGATCCGGCGGGGCGGTGTCAAAGGTCGGGCATGTCATCCCCAGTGAAAAGCGCGCTCGTGCTGCTGTTTCCCGGAGTCGAGGAGGTCGAAGCGGTCGCGCCGATCGACCTGCTGCGGCGGGCGGGTTGCGAGGTCGTCACCGCGACCCCGACGACGACCACCTCCGTGACCGGCCGCAGCGCGATCACGCTGGTGGCCGACTCGACGTTGGAGAAGATCGGGGGCGCGACGTTCGACGCGCTCGTGCTTCCCGGGGGACCGGGCGTGCAGGAGTTGCGGAAAGACCCGGCGGTCGCGGACGTCATCCGACGTCACCATGCCGGGGGCCGCATGCTCGCCGCGATCTGCGCCGCGCCGACCCTGCTGGCCGACGCCGGCCTGCTCGCCGGCGTGCGCCACACCGCCCATCCGTCGGTGGTGACCGAACTGCGGGAGGCGTATCCGGGCGCGGTCGTCGTGCGCGACGGGAGGATCCTCACCTCGCGGGGTGCGGGCACGGCGCTGGAGTTCTCGCTCGCCCTGATCGCCGCGCTCGTGTCGCCGGCGGCGGCCGACGTCGTGGCCGCCGCGATCTGTCATCCGGGGGCCGGTCGATGAACGCACGTCACTTCGACTTCGTCGCCCTCGGGGGCGGCAGCGCCGGCTTCAACGCCGCCCGCATCGCCCGCACCTTTGCGGAGCGGGTCGCGGTGATCGACGGCGCGGCCGAGCTCGGCGGGCTGTGCATCCTGCGCGGCTGCATGCCCTCGAAGACGCTGATCCACGTGGCGGACGTGCAACACCACGCGGGCCGGGCGGGCGGGCTCGGGCTGCGCATCGTCGCGGAGGCGCCCGACATGCGCGCGGTGCACGCCCGGAAACGACGGATCATCGGCGAATTCGCGGAGCACCGGGAGCGGCAGCTCCGCTCCGGAGACTTCGAGTTGATCCGCGCCCGGGCCCGCTTCACCGGTCCGCGCACGCTCGCCCTCTCCGACGGGTCGAGCGTGACCGCCGACCGGATCCTGATCGGGACCGGCTCCGAGATCGCGTGGCCGGAGGTCCCCGGGCTGCGCGAGGCGCGACCGTGGACGAGCGACGACGTGCTGGAGCTGGATTTCCTTCCCGAGAGCGTGCTCGTCCTCGGCGGCGGCGTCGTAGCCTGCGAGCTCGCCCAGTTCCTCCGGCGGATGGGCTCGCATGTCGTGCAGATCCAGCGAAGCGGCCAACTGCTGACGGGCCACTCGCCCGAGGCCTCCGCGGTGATCGCCCGGGCCTTTCGCGAGGAGGGCGTCGAGCTGTTCACCGGCACCCGGTTGACGCGGGTGGATTTCGACGGCGCGGAGTTCGTCGCAACCTTCGAGCACGGGGGCGAGGTCCTGACGCGTCGCGCGCGGCACTGCCTCAACGCCCTCGGCCGCACCCCCTCGACCCGCTCGCTCGGCCTCGAAGCCGCCGGCATCGCAACCCTTCCCTCGGGCCACATCGTGACGCACGGTTGTCAACAGACCTCCGTCGAGGGCGTCTACGCGGCGGGCGATTGCTCGGGCCCGCACGAGATCGTGCACGTCGCGATCCAGCAGGCGGAGACGGCGGTGCGGCACGCCTTCGGACGCGCCGCCGAGCCGGTGGATCACGACCAGTTGCTGCAGGTCGTCTTCACCGATCCGCAACTGGCCACGGCGGGACGCGCGCGTCGGGATCTGGAGCGCGAGGGCGTCGCCCACCTCGCGGCTTCGTATCCGTACCACGATCACGGCAAGTCGATCCTGATGGAGGCGCACCTCGGCCACGTCGAGGTCGTGGCGGATCCCGCGACCGGTCGACTCCTCGGGGCGGAGATCGTCGGCCGCGACGCGGGCGAGTTGATCCACGTCTTCTCGATCGCCATCGCGGCGGGTCTGACCGCGGAGCGGCTGCTCCGCGCGCCGTGGTTCCACCCGACGCTCGCGGAAGTCCTCACCTATCCGCTCGAGGAGATCGAGGAGCGACGGAGCCGCGATCAGGGCGCGGCGGCGGCGCGGAGCGCCGCGGGGAGGTCGAGCGATCCCTCGTAAAGCGCCTTTCCGGTGATGATCCCGGAGAGGTGCGGATGGCGGCGGGCGAGCGCGCGCAGCGCGACGATGTCGCCAAGGGCGGCCACGCCGCCGGAAGCGATCACCCCGCAGGAGACTGCCCCGAGCATCGCCTCGAGCGCGGGCAGGTTCGGACCGCTCAGCATGCCGTCGGTCGCGATGTCGGTGTAGACGATCGTGGCGACTCCGATCGCCTCCATCCGGCGGGCGAAATCGAGCGCCCCCAGGCCGGTCGTCTCCACCCAGCCCTTGACCGCGACCCGACCGTCGCGGGCGTCGATCCCGACGGCGATGCGATCCCCGTGCGCCCGGACGAGGCCCTCGACGAACGCCGGATCCTCGGCCGCGCGCGTGCCGATGACCACGCGTGCGACGCCGCCCTCGAGCAGGCGCGCGACCGTCGCGGCGTCGCGCAGCCCGCCGCCGAGCTGCACGCGAAGGCCGGCCCCGGCGATGGCGCGGACGGCGGCCTGGTTCGCCGGCTCGCCGCGAAAGGCGCCGTCGAGGTCCACGACGTGGATCCACGAGGCTCCGGCGTCGCGGAAGCCCGCGGCCACCGCCGCCGGATCGGTCGAGTACACGGTCTCGGCGTCGGCCCTGCCCTGGAGCAGTCGGACGCAACGTCCTCCCTTGAG
>DAIPIQ010000262.1:0-1866 GCA_036770745.1 Opitutaceae bacterium
GGATGACCGCGGAGATGGCCGTCGGCCTTCAGCAGAACCGAAGCATGCCACCACTTTTGATCACACCCCCATGAATCCCGCTTCCGTTCCGCCAGAACCCCCGCGCCTCACCCGACGATCGTTCCTCGCCGCCTCGTCCGCCGTATGCGCGTTGTCCGCCGCCGGCGCCCTCCCCGCTTCCTTGAAACCGATGCACCTCGCCACCAACACCTACCCGTGGGGAACCTTCGCGAAGCGCGAAGGGCTGACGTTCGTCCCCCACTCCGACGAGACCCTCGCCGCCATCGCCGCCGCGGGCGTCCGCGGCTACGAGCCCATCATCCTCGACCCGGCCGGGCTCGACGGGCTGCCCGCCCGCCTGCGCGCACACGGGCTGGAGATGCGTTCGCTCTACGTGAACAGCACGCTCCACGAACCCGCACGGGCGCAGGAGAGCATCGACGCGGTGCTGGCGATCGCACGGCCGGCGGCGGCGATGGGCGTGAAGATCATCGTCACCAACCCCTCGCCGATCCGTTGGGGCGGCCCGGAGAACAAGACCGACGCGCAGCTCCTCGCCCAGGCAGCGGCGCTCGACCGGCTCGGCGCGGAGCTCGCCGCCCTCGGGCTCGCGCTCGCCTACCACAACCACGACATCGAGCTGCGCGAGGGCGCGCGGGAGTTCCACCACATGCTCACCGCCACCGATCCGGCGCACGTGCGGTTCTGCCTCGACGCCCACTGGGTGTTCCGCGGCTGCGGCGATTCACAGGTGGCGCTCTTCGACGCGCTCGAGCTCCACGGCGACCGCATCGTCGAGCTGCACCTGCGCCAGTCGAGCGGCGGCGTCTGGACGGAGGCGTTCGCGGCCGGGGGCGACATCGACTACGCGCGCCTCGCCGCATGGCTCGCGGCCCGCGGGCTGCGCCCACACCTCGTGCTGGAGCAGGCCGTCGAGGAAAGATCGCCGCACACGATGACCGTCGTGGAGGCGCATCGCCTCGGCGTGCGGCACGCCACCGAGGTCTTCGCCGGGTTCGCCTGAGCCCGGCGACAACTTTGACCCGGGCGGACCCGGAGCGGCGGCATCCCTGCCGCCGAGAGCGACGGCCGACCGGCGGCGGGGACGCCGCCGCTCCCCGCCGCGTCTCCGCCTTCCGGATACACGATCACCCGACTCCGGGGTTGACCGGCGCCGTTCGCGACCTAACTTCCCGCCCTCGCCGCGCCCCGGGCTGCCCGCCGCAGTCCTCTTCCCGTGGCGGTCCTCCTCCGATGCGACGAGACGCCCCGCTCATCTTTCGTCCGATCCGCGCCCGACGACCGAATCGGGCCATCCTTGTCGCCATCCTCGCGTTGCTCCCGTCCGTCTGCTTCGCGCTCGACGCCGCCGGTGAGAAGGCGGTCGCCGAGATCCGCTCGGCCCTCCGTCCCGTGGCGGCCAATCTCCAACTCGCCGAGCAGAGCGCCGGCGCCGGTTCCGGCCCCGTCGGCCGCTCGGCGGCGGGCCTCACGCGCGCGCGCCTCGAGGGGGCCGTCAAGGGACTGCCCGCCGTTCAGAAGCGCCTGGCGGCGCTCCCGGCGGAGGATCCCGCGGTCGCGCCCCTCGCCGCGGAGGTGGCCGAGGTGGCGGCGCGGATCGAGGCGCTCCAGGCCCGCCTCGACGGCAAGCCCGCCCCGGCGCCCGCACCCGGCGCCCGCACCCGGCGATCCACCGCCATGCTCTTCACCAATGCGAATACCGGCATGCCGATCGCCAGGCCGAGGGCATCGACGGCTTCGCGCGTGATGCGCGCGCGCAGATGGGATCCGCCGACGTCGACCAGCACGTCCGCGTACCAGATCTCGACGCGGTCGGCGTGCAGGCGGGCCTCCACCCACTCGCCG
>DAIPIQ010000175.1:0-8503 GCA_036770745.1 Opitutaceae bacterium
TTCGCCTCGACCAGCAGGGCCGAGCGGAACAGCGGGCGGATCCCCTCGCCCGCCGCGTCGAGGGGGACGAAGCCGTGTTGCTGCCCCGAGACGCCGATGCCGCGCACCCGGGCCCGCTCGATCTTCGACCCCACTTCACCCACGACCTGATCGAGCGCGGCGGCCCACTCCTGCGGATGTTGCTCCATGTGCCCCGCCGGCAGGCCCTCGATCAGGCGGTGCGGGGCCCGCGCCTCCGCGACGACCTTGCGCCGCTCGAGGTCGAGCACGACCGCCTTGGTGGACTGCGTTCCGGAATCGATCCCGATGAAGAGGCTCATGAATTCGCTGGGGTTGCGGCCGAGCGTGCGCCCGGTCCGCCTGCCGGCAAAACGAAAGCACGCCACCGCCGGGCGCGAGTCGGGCGGCGAGGCTCAGTTCGGCGCGAAGAGGATGCAGATCGGAGCGGGAACGTTGATCACGCCCTTGGTCTGGTAGGTCAGGCGGCCCGTCTCGGGGTCGACCTTGTGCACGGCGACGGTGTTCGAGTCCGCCCCGGCGGCGAGCAGCCAGCCGCCGTCGGGCGAGAGGTTGATGTTGCGCGGAAAAGCCCCGCGCACGGGCTGCACCTGGATCACCCCCAGCGCCGCGGTCGCCGGATCCGCCCGGAAGACCGTGACCGTGTCGTGGCCGCGGTTCGACGAGTAGACGAAGCGGCCGCCTGGATGCACGAGGATCTCCGCGGCGGAGTTGAAGGCCTCGCCAGCCTTCGCGTCCTCGCTCAGCGCGGGCGTTGTCGCGAGCAGGCGGGCCGTGCCGGCGGTCGCATCCCACGCGTAGGCGGTGACGGAAAGCGAAAGCTCGTTGAGCAGGTAGATGAACGAGCCGTCCGGCGAAAAACGCATGTGGCGCGGTCCGCCGCCGGGCACGGAAGCGATGAAGCCGTGGCGCGCGATCGAAGGCCCGTCGAGGTCGATGCGATAGACGACGATCCCGTCGAGCCCGAGGTCGGGCACGAGCGCGAAACGCTGATCGGGAGAGAAGCCGACCCAATGAGGATGGGGCTTCTCCTGCCGCGCCTTCACCACGCCCGACCCGCCCTCGTGCTCGACGAGCCACGCGGCTCCGAGCCGGCCCTCGGCATCGAGGGGAAAGAGCGCGACCGACCCGCCGCCATACTGCGCGGTCAGCAGAAACTTCCCGGTCGGATGCACCGCGATGTGTGCTCCGCCCCCGTCGCCCGTGGGCGCGGAGGTGAACGGCTCCAGCGCCCCGCCGGCGCCGATGCGGTAGCCGATCGCGCCCGGGCCGCCCGGGAAATTCGCGACGGCGTAGAGTTTCGCGCCGTCGGGATGGAGCGCGAGGAAGCCCGGCGATCCCACCTCGGCCGCGAGCTCGGCGGGCGTGAGCTTGCCGGTCGCAGGATCGAAGGTCGCTCGGTAGATGCCCTTCGCCCCCGGGCCGCCCGTGCCGAAGAAAACCGGGACCGGGCCCGCCGTCGCCGCGGCGATCGAGCCGCCCACCGCCATCGTCCAGGCCATCATCCGGGGTCGGGTAAAGGGGGTCATCACCGCGAAGCGTGCCACGACCCGCGGCCGGGGGCCAAGCCTCTTCGCGAGATCGCGGTCACGCCGGGTGTAATCAAAAGTGGTGGCATGCCTCGGTTCTGCTGAAGACCGACGGGGTTCTGCGCGGCCGATTCGGACGCATCGACCACGGTGACCTTGCATGCCGTGGTCGTGGGCCGGGGTTCATCCCCGGCTTCCGACTGAGAAAGCCGAAAAAGCCGGGGATAAACCCCGGCCCACGACTGCAGGTTGCCACCACTTTCGATTTCACCCGGTCACGCCCAGCCGCGAAGGGTCAGCTTTCCGATCGTCCGGCCCGACTCGAGCCGGGCATGGGCCTCGCGAAGCGTCCGCGCGCAGATCGGCTCCAGCACCTCCGTGCGCGTCGAGACGAGGCGCCCCGAATCGACGAGCTCCGCCACGCTGTCGAGGATCGCCTGCTGCTCGCCCATGTCGGCCGTTCCGAACATCGGCCGCGTCGCCATGAACTCCCAGGCGAGCGTGACGCTCTTCGACTTGAAGAGCTCGATGTTCCGGGGGGAGGCGCTGCTCACCATCAGGACGATCGCACCCTGCGGGTTGATGACCTCGGCCATGGCGTCCCAGTGTCCGTCGGTATCGGCGGCGTTTACTATGTAGTCGACTCCCGGATACCCGAGCGCCTTGACCTGGGGCGGGATGGGCCGCGCATGGTCGATCACGTGGTCGGCGCCGAGGCGGCGCACCCATTCGGCGGTCTCCGGGCGCGAAGCGGTTGCGAGCACGACGAGACCGGCGTATTTCGCGAGCTGGATCGCGGCGGAGGCGACGCCCCCGCCGCCGCCGAGGATGAGCACGGTCCGCCCGCGGTGACGCCCGTCGAGATCGATCCGCAGCCGGTCGAAGAGCGACTCCCAGGCGGTGAGCGCGGTGAGCGGAAGCGCGGCCGCGGCGGTGAAGTCGAGCGTGGCCGGCTTGCGGCCCGCGCTGCGCTCGTCGACGAGGTGGAGTTCGCTGTAGCAGCCCGCGCGGCCGATCGATCCGGAGTAGAAGACCTCGTCACCCGGCTTGAAGCGGATCACGCCCTCGCCGACCGCCTCGACGACCCCGGCCGCGTCCCAGCCGAGGATGCGCGGGGCGGGCTCGACCTTCCCCGGCTGGGAGCGGCGGATCTTCGTGTCCACCGGATTGACGGCGACGGCCTCGACGCGCACGAGCAGGTCGCGGCCGGTCGCCACCGGTTCGGGGAGGTCGAAGTCGAGCAGACATTCGGGGTCGCTGACGGGAAGGTAACGGATGAGGCCGACGGCTTTCACGGGAGGATGTTCGCCGGTTGCTTCCGGCGCGGGCCGAACCTACGAACCCTGCGTCGATGGCCAAAGTCTATTTTTACTTCTCCGCGATGAACGCCGGGAAATCGACGGTGCTCCTCCAGGCCAGCCACAACTACCGCGAGCGCGGCATGCGCACGCTCGAGTTCATCCCGGCGATCGACACCCGCGCGGGGGCCGGGGTGATCCGGTCGCGCATCGGACTCCACGCCGAGGCGATCCTGCTGCGGCCCGACGCCGACGTGCACGCGAGGGTCGTGGCGGAGACGCGGACCGGGCCGGTCGCCTGCGTGTTGATCGACGAGGCGCAATTCCTGACCCGGGCGCAGGTGCGGCAGTGCACGGACGTCGCCGACCTGCTCGACATCCCGGTGCTCTGCTACGGGCTGCGCACCGATTTCCGGGGCGAACTCTTCCCGGGCAGCGCGGAGCTGCTCGGCTGGGCCGACGAGCTCAACGAGCTCAAGACCATCTGCGCCTGCGGGCGCAAGGCCACGATGAACCTCCGGGTCGACCCCGGCGGTCGCGCCGTGCGCGAGGGCGAGCAGGTCGAGATCGGCGGCAACGAGCGCTACCTCGCCCTCTGCCGCCGCCACTACAAGGAGGCGCTCGCGGGCGCCCTCGGGGCCTGAACGGGCGGCCGCGCGAGGACGTTCTCGAACCACGGGGCGAGCCCCGCCGGCAATCCAGGATCCACGCTCCACGGAGCCGGCGTTTCCCGCAGGAGGTACCAGGCCGAGAGCTGCTCGAGGAGTGAAGCCGGCGGTTTCACCTCCTCGGGGTTGCGAGCGCTGAAGACGACGAACGAATCGCCCGGCCCGAAGGCGATGAAGGAACGCTCGGCCAACATCCGCCGACACGTCGGATGCGCGGGGTTCAGGTGGAGTCGCCGCTCGCCGTAGATCGAGTCCTTCCGCGAGAGCCGTCCGCCCCACTTGGCCTTGAAGTGAAGGAGTCCGTCCTCGAGATACGGAGGCGTGCCGCCGAAACGGATCTCGCTCACGCCCAGTTCGCGCGCCCGCGCAAAGGCCAGCCAGTAGAGCGCGCCCAACACGCCGTCCTTCACGAGTTGCGGATCGTTGTCGCGCCATCCGAGGCGCGCGAAGCGGTAGGACTCGTCCTCGTGGTGCGCGAGCAGCGCGGCCTCGCAGCGGTCGCCGCGCAGGACCTTGAGGATCTCGCCCCGTCGGTTCGCCAGGATCGCCTCGATGTCCGCGGCTCCGAGGACGAAACCCTCTTCGCCGTGCCGGCCGCGCACCGAGGGTTCGTGGAACCGCTGGTGAAACTCCGCCGCCCACGCCGGATCGGTGGTCACCTCGTGGGTGAAGCCGCCTTTGCGGACCTTGGAGAGATCGCTGCGCGCCGAACGCGGCAGGCGCGCGGCGAAACCGTCCGGATAGTCCTCGATCGAGGTGTTCATCGCGACCCACACCGGCAGGCGCAGCGTGTCGTGTTCCAGACCCGCAGGCGGATCGACCTCCGAGATGACGGTGAAACCGTGCCGCCGCGTGGCCTCGCGGACGAAGCGCGAACCGTCGCCGAGATGAAATCCCGGACACAGCCGATGGCCGCGACCTCCGGACACGAGCCGGCTGAAGTGCGCCGCGACGTGACGACTGCCCAGTACGCCGAACGCGGCGCTTCCGTCGCCCGTCCGCACGACCGCATGGACGTGGTCGCGCCGCAGCCGACCCAGAAGGATGCGAAGACGCGAGGTGATCGCTTTCACGGCGCCTTCGCCTCCACTCCTCGTCGTCGCCGGCCGGCACGCGCCGCGACGGGCGCGGTTTCGGCGTCCGTCCTTGCAACGACCGGAGTGCGCTCGAACCACGGTCGCAGACCGGCCGGCAACACCGGATCTTCGCACGGCATCCAAGGCGCGGGCGTCTCCCGCAGGCGGTACCAGGCCGAAAGCTGCCCGGTCACGGACGCGGGCAGCGAGGCGTCGTCGACCGCCATCCCGCCGACCCCGACGAACGTGTTCCCGGGACCGAAGGCGATGAAGGCGTGGTTCGCGAACAGCCGCCGACAATGGGGATGGTGCGGATCAAGGTGAAGGAGGCGCTCGCGGAAGGTCGAGTGGGCGCGGTTCAAGCGCCCGCCCCAATGGGTCTTGGCGAGCAGCACGCCGGAGCCGACATACGGCGGCGTCCCGCCGAGGCGGAGCTCGGTGCATCCGAGCTCACGGGCGCGCTCGAAGGCGAACCAGTAGATCGCGGCGAGGGCGCCGTCCTTCACCAGCGCCGGGTCGCCGTCGCGCCAACCGACGCGTCCGAGGTGGTAGCCTTCTCCGTCGCGGTGTGCCAGGAGCGCGGCTTCGCAAGCGCCGCCCCGCATCACGCGGATGAACTCGGCGTCGGCGGAGGCGAGCGCGCGCTCGATCGCCGCAAGGTCGTCGACGTACCCCTCGGCCCCGTGTCGCGAGGCGATCGCGACCGCATGGTAGCGGGCGAGGAACTCCGGGGCCCACGAGCGATCCGTCCCGGTCTCGCGGGTGAAGCCGCTCCGACGCACCCGGCCGAGATTGCTCCGCGCGGTCCGGGAGAGCGAAGCCTCGTGCTCGAGCGCATCGGCCGGGATCGGGGCGTTCACCGCGACCCACTCGGGGATCCGCAGCGTGTCCGCGGCGAGCGCGGCCGGAGGCGAGACCTCCGAGATCACGGTGAGTCCGTGCCGTCGCGTCGCCGCCGTCGCGAAACGCGACCCGTCGTCGAGATGAAGACCGCCGCTCGCCCGGTGCTCCTGCGCTCCACAGTAGAGCCGGCTGAAATGGTGGGCGACATGCGGACTGCCGAGGACGCCGAACGCGGTCCCGTCCGCGCCGCGCACGGTGAGGTGGATGCGCTCGCGCCGGATCCGTCCGAGCACGATCCGCAGACGAGAGGGCAGCGGCGTCATCGCACGCCTCCCGGCGCCCGCGCCGCGGCCGGCGGGAGGAACCAGACGGGATCGAGAAGAACGAGTTTGAAGCCGGCGCGCTCGAGGTTGCGCCCGCTGTACGAGCCGCCCTCCGTCCAGCTCACCAGCCGATCGCAACCCATCGAGCGCGCGAGCCGCGCCCGGTGGCGGATCGCCGCCATCTGCACCCCGGTGCCGCGCATCGCCTGCGCCGTCGCTCCGGCGCAGAGGCAGGCGGTGCGACCCTGGACGAAGAGCATGCAGATCCCGGCGAGGGTGCGGCCCACCCGGCCGACGTGGCAGTGGACCGGCCGCAGCGAGGGAAGCAGGCGCATGTTGGCGATCGCCGCCGCGTGGCCCGCCGGTTCCGCCCCGAAGCACGTCAGGTAGAGTCGGAAGAACGCGTCCACCCCGTCCGGGCGGAGCGGCTCGAAACGCACCCGCTCGGGGCTCCGCCGCACCCGCACGCCGCCCGCCGGCGCGACGTAGCGGGCGAGGTGCTCCACCATCCGGAAGCCGTCGTCGGCAAGGTTGGCGAAGACCCGCCCCCGCTCCGTGTCCGGCGCCACGTGGACTTTGAATCCCACACCCTCCTCCGCGTAGAACGCCCGGATCTCCGGGAGCCGGCCGAGATCCTCCTCCCGGAGACCGTAGACCTGGTTGAAGTAGCCGACCGCGGGAAAGCGGGTCGCGACAGCGGATCCGAAGCCTCGGATCTCGATGCGATCGGGATTGCCCGGTCGTGCCCGGTAGGTGGATACGCGGAGGAGGTCGTACGACCGGATGACGTCGACCGCGCGCACGGCCTCTGGGAGCAGCGCGCTCCGCGCCGGAGGGAGATGTGGGTTTGGCATGTCGGGAAGCCGGGTGCTCGGCCCCGACGACTCCATGAGCCATCCTACGGATTCCCGATGAGCAGGGTTAAGGCCCCCCCTGAGGGAATCCGATGGATCAAAGGCCAACCTTCCCTCGACGCCGTGCAGTCGACAGATTCCACCCCGCCCTCGTCGTTCGATCTCGAGCGAGACGATCTCGCCTCCCGCTTCCGTGCGATCGCGCTCGCGCTGCCCGGGGGGCCGGCGGTCGAGGACACCACGACCAGGTGGACCTACGAACAACTCGCGGCCCGCTCCGGGGCCATCGCCGCCATGCTGGAGCGCCGGCTCGCCGGCCCCCGCTCCGTCGTGGCGATCCTCATGCCCACGGATGCGCTGCACATCGCGACCGTGCTCGGCGTGCTCGAGGCGGACCACGTCTACCTCTCGCTCGATCCCGCCTATCCGGAGACGAGGCTCAACGAGATGATCCGCATCGCGGGCGCGACGCACGTCTGCACCACCCGGATGCACGCCGCGCTCGCGGAACGCCTCGGTGCGGCCGTGGTCGAGCTCGACGCGCCGCCGGGAACGACGGAGACGGCGCGACCTTCGCGCCCGCCCGGTTCGCCGCTCGCGCTGGCCTGCCTCTACTTCACCTCGGGCTCGACCGGCGCGCCCAAGGCCGTCGCCCACACCCACCGCAACATCCTCTTCGACATCGGGCGGCAGACTCGCGACATGCGCGTGACGGCGGAGGATCGCTTCGACCTGCTGTTTTCGGCCTCCTTCAGCGCCTTCCTCTCGCCGGTCTTCGGGGCGCTGCTGACGGGCGCCTCGGTCCATCCCTTCAACCTCAAGGCGCACACCGCGGCGCAGCTCCGCGAGCGCCTCGAGCGGAGCCGCATCACGATCTCGACGATGAGCGTCTCGGGCTTCCGGCATCTTGCGGGCGTGCTCCCGCCGGAGCGCGGTTTTCCCGATCTACGCGCGCTCTCCGTCGGCGCGGAGCCGCTGGCCCTGGAGGACCTCGCGACGTTCCGCCGGCACTTCCAACCGGGCTCCATCCTGCAGAACGCGCTCGCGACGACCGAGACCCGGACGATCACCCAGATCTGTCATCCCGGCGAAGGCCCGATGCCCGCCGCGATGAGCGTCGGGCGCCCGGTGGACGGCAAGTCGCTCCGGCTCGTCGGGCCGGACGGAACGCCCGTCGAGGGCGAGGCCGAAGGCGAGATCGTGATCGAGAGCGAGTTCATCTGCCCCGGACGCTGGGAGGAGCTGCGGACCCTGCCGGGGCTGCGACTTCCCGGGCCGCGCACGGCCGTGCACCGCACCGGCGACGTCGGTCGACGTCTGCCCGGCGGCGACCTGCTCCATCTCGGTCGCAACGACGATCAGGTGAAGCTCCGCGGACACCGCGTGTCGCTCGGCGACATCGAGAGCGCGTTGCTCGCGCACCACTCCGTGCGCACCGCCGCGGCCGTGCTGGTCGCGGGTGATGAGGAGCGCAAGACGCTCGTGGCCCTCGTCGTGGCGCGGGCGGGGGCCGGGTGCGACGCGCGCACGCTCGAGGCGCACCTGCGCGCGCGCCTGCCCGACTACATGATCCCCGCGCGCATCGTATTCACCGAGGCCCTGCCCCTCACCGCGACCGGCAAGGTCGCGCGCCGGGACCTCGCGAGCCTCGTGCCGCGCGAGGAGCGGGCCGCGCCCGCCGCACCGGCCCGAACGGGCGGGGTCGAGGCATCGATCCTCGAGCTCTGGCGCTCGCTGCTCCGCCGATCCGATCCGGACCCCGACGACGACTTCTTCGCATGCGGCGGGGACTCGCTGCTCGCCACGGAGATCATGGCCGCGATCGAAAGGCTCCACAACGTGCGCCTGCCCGTGGGCGGACTCTTCGAATGGCGGACGCCGCGCCTCCTCGCGC
>DAIPIQ010000176.1:0-8502 GCA_036770745.1 Opitutaceae bacterium
TCTCGTCGCCGGTGCGGTCGAGGAAGCCGGTGTTGATGAAGATCAGCCGCTCGCGGGCGGCGTGGATGCAGGCCGCGAGGTTGACCGTGGTCCGGCGCTCTTCATCCATCACGCCCACCTTCACGGTGTTGCGGGGCAACCCGAGGATCTCCTCCGCCTGCGCGAAGATCTCGCAGGCGTGGGCGACCTCCTCCGGTCCGTGGAGTTTGGGTTTCACGACGTAGATGCTTCCGCGTCGGGAATTGCGGACCGGACCCTCGGAGCGGAGGTCGTGAAGGGCGATGGCGACCGTGAAGAGCGCATCGAGCATCCCCTCGGGGACCGGGGCGCCCCGGGGATCGAGAACCGCGTCGGTCTCCATGTGCAGGCCGACGTTGCGCGCGAGCAGCAGGCTTCGGCCGGGCAGGGTGAGGGCGCCGCCGCCGGCCTGATGGTAGGTGCGATCGGGGTTGAGCGAGCGCTCGACCGTGCGACCGCCCTTGTCGAACGCGGCGGTGAGGCCGCCGTCCATCAACCCGAGCCAGTTGGCGTAGACCAGCGCCTTGTCCGCGGCGTCGACCGCGGCGACGGAGTCCTCGAAATCCTGGATCGTGGTGAGCGCCGATTCGAGCACGACGTCCTTGATCCCGGCGGGATCGTCGCGGCCGATCGGGTGGTTGCGGTCGAAGAGGAGTTCGACGTGCAACCCGTGGTGGACGAAGAGCACGGCCGAAGGCGCGGCGGGATCGCCCTGCCAGCCCCGGAAGGCCTCGGGATTCGCGAGCCGGGTCGCGGAGCCGTCGCGCAGGGTCACTTCGAGGGCGCCGTCGACGACCCGGTAGGCGACGGCCTCGCGATGGCCGCCGCGGGCCAGCGGCGCCGCGCGATCGAGCACGCCGCGGGCGTGGTCGATGACCTTCGCGCCGCGCCGCGGGTTGAAGGGGCCGGTGCGCGTGCAACCGTCGTCTTCCGCGATCGCGTCGGTGCCGTAGAGCGCGTCGTAGAGGCTGCCCCAGCGGGCGTTGGCGGCGTTGAGGGCGTAACGGGCGTTCGAGACCGGCACGACGAGCTGCGGACCCGCCAGGGTGGCGATCTCGACGTCGACATTTTCCGTCTCGATCGAGAAGCGCGCCGGGGGCGGCACGAGGTATCCGATCGACTCGAGGAAACGCCGGTACTCGACCCGCGGGATCATGGGCCCGTCGTGCGCGCGGTGCCACGCGTCGATCTTCGCCTGCAACGCGTCGCGATGGGCGAGGAGGGCGCGGTTGCGCGGGCCGAGCCCGGCGATCATCCGCTCCAGCCCTCCCCAGAATCGCTCCGGCGTGACGCCGGTTGCGGGAAGGACGCGGTCCGCGGCGAGTTCCGCGAGAACCTCCGCGACCTGCAGGCCGCCGATCGTGATGCGTGCGAGCTCGCTCATGGTGGAAAGGGAGAAGCGTGCGGGTTCAGGCACGAGGAAAAAACCCCGCGTTCGTTCAATGTGTTGAGCGGAAGCGGGCCACGGGCCCGCGACCGCGGCCACGACGGCGGCGCGCACCCTTTCAAACGTTTGCGCAGAGGCCGGGGTTGACGCAGGGGGGCGTCGTCTGTGGCCTCGCGCGGTTCGTCGCGGGCGCGGCTCGTCCGGCGGCGCGCGCTTTCCCCCCACCCATGACTTCGATCGTTCTCTTTCCCACGGTGTCGGCCGCGCTCGGCGTCACCGTCCAGGCCTGGCTTGCGTTGTTGCCGATCGCCGTCGTCGGCGTGCTCCTCGTGGGGCTGCGCTGGCCGGCGAGCCGGGCGATGCCGGTGAGCTACGTCGCGGCGCTGCTGCTCGCGCTCCTGGTCTGGAAGGTGCCGTTCGCGCGGGTCGCGGCGGCGAGCGTCAACGGCCTGATCGTGGCGGCGACCCTGCTCTTCATCATCTTCGGGGCGATCCTGCTGCTCAACACGCTCCAGCAAAGCGGGGCGATGCAGACCATCCGCCGCAGTTTCACCGACATCTCGCCGGACCGGCGCATCCAGGTGATCATCATCGCGTGGCTCTTCGGCTCGTTCATCGAGGGGTCGGCCGGATTCGGGACGCCGGCGGCGGTGGCCGTGCCGCTGCTCGTCGGGCTCGGCTTCCCCGCCCTGGCGGCGGTGGTCGCGGGCATGCTCATCCAGAGCACGCCGGTCTCCTTCGGCGCGGTGGGCACGCCGGTGCTGGTCGGGCTCGGCACCGGGCTTTCGGGCAGCCTTGAAGTGGCGGCGCACGCCGAGGAGGTCGCGGGCTCGTTCCCGGGCTTCCTGCACCTGGTGGGCACCCGGGTGGCGCTGCTCCACGGCGTCACCGGATTGTTGATACCGCTCACGGTCGTCGCGTTGATGACGCGGTTCTTCGGGGCGCGGCGCTCGTTCGCGGAGGGCCTGGCGGTCTGGCGGTTCGCGCTCTTCGCCGCGCTCGCGATGAACGTCCCCTACGTGCTCATCGCCAACCTCCTCGGGCCGGAGTTCCCCAGCATGCTCGGCTCGCTGATCGGGCTCGTGCTCGTGGTCACCGCGGCGCGGCGCGGGTGGTTCCTGCCGGGGCGCGCGGCGACGTGGGATTTCGCGCCCCGTTCCGAATGGAAGCCCGAGTGGAGCGGCTCGCTCGAGAGCGGCGAGCGACCCGATGTCGCGGCCCCGATGGGGCTGCTCCGCGCCTGGGCCCCGTACCTGATCGTGGCGGCGTTGCTCGTGCTCACGCGCCTGCGGGAGATCCCTGGCGCCGAGGCCCTCTTCGGCGAAGACGTGCGCTCGCTCGGGGCGTGGCTCCGCGGCTTCAGCCTGTCGTGGACGGACATCTTCGGGGCGGGCGTCAACGCCCGGGTCGAGCCGCTCTACCTGCCGGGGACGGTCTTCATCCTCGTCTCCTTGATCACGTGGCGGCTGCACGCCATGCGTGGCGCGGATTTCGCCGCGGCCTGGCGGCGCTCGGGCCGGACGATGATCGGGGCGTCGGCGGCGCTGGTCTTCACCGTGCCGATGGTGCAGGTGTTCATCAACAGCCGGGGCGGCGCCGCGGGCTACGAGCCGATGCCGATCGCGCTGGCCGAGGGCGCGGCGGCGCTCGCCGGCGGCGCCTGGCCGGTCATGGCGCCGTTCATCGGCGGGCTCGGGGCCTTCGTCGCCGGTTCGAACACGGTGAGCAACATGATGTTCTCCCTGTTTCAATTCGAGGTCGGGCAGCGCATCGGGATGGACCCGGGCTGGATCGTCGCGCTCCAGGCGGTCGGCGGCGCGGCCGGCAACATGATCTGCGTGCACAACGTCGTGGCCGCGGCCGCCGTCGTCGGCATGGTCGGCCAGGAGGGCGCGGTGATCCGCAAGACCCTGGCGCCCTTCGTCTACTACGCGCTCATGGCCGGGGCGCTCGGTTACGCGATCCTCACCGCTCCGCGCGCGGGTTTCCTGAACTTCGGGACGCTCCTCGTCGCGGCCATCGCAGGCGGGATCGTGCTCGCGGTGGCGCTGTGCCTGCGCCGGGCCGCGAAGACCCGGCGGTGAGGAGGCGAGGTCCGTCGGCTTCGGCGCGCCTTGCCCTTGCCTCGTGGTCGGGGGCGGTTAACCCGGACGCATGTTGAGCGCGTTGAATCCCTTTCGCGCGTTCCGTTCGGTGTGCGAGCGGGGCGTGATCCTGCGCAGCGATGAACCCTGGCCGAAGCGTGTGCTGAAGCGCTGGTGGGTGCGCCGGACCCGCGGGCTCGCGGTCGAGTTCCGCGGTTCGGGTCAGGAGCTGCGGATCGGTCGATCCCGCCTGCTCGAGGGCAAGGCGTTGATCCATGGCTCGGGCAACCGCGTCCGCATCGGCGACGGCTGCCACTTCACGACCACCTGGCTCGACGTGCACGCCTGGGACAGCGAGCTGATCATCGGGGACGGCACCCGGATCTTCGGCCACGCCGAGCTCGGCACCACGCTCGTGCTCGTGCGCGGGAAGGGGCGGCGGGTCGCGATCGGCCGGGGCGGGCTGCTTTCGTACGCGGTCGAGATCCGCAACTGTGACGGCCACTCGATCCGCGAGGTCTCGAGCGGGCGGTTGCTCAACGCGCCCCGGGACATCACCCTCGGCGAGCGCGTGTGGGTCGGGGCCGGCGCGACGGTCCTCAAGGGCGCGACGATCGGCGACGGCTCGATCATCGGGGCGGGTTCCGTCGTGACGGGGGCGATCGAGGCGGGCGTCGTCGCGGTCGGCCGGCCCGCGCGGACGAAGCGCGGCGACGTGTCGTGGAGTCTCGAGGAGCCGCGAGGTTAGTCCCGCGGAAGCCACCGGATCGCGGCCGCCTGCGAACCTCGGCCGCACCGATGCATTGAGAGGTGGACGCCGGCCTCCGGACGGCGTTTCCCGCGAGCGGACGGTGCACTCGCCGCCGCTCCAACCACCCGTCGACGCCTCAGACGTCGCAGAGCGCGACGGCTTCGCGGAGCGAGACGAGCGGATCGCGCTTCGGGATGAACTCCTGGCCGATGAAGCCCCGGTAGCCGGTGTCGCGGATCGCCTGCATGATCGCGAGGTAGTTGAGCTCCTGGGTGTCCTCCGGACGGGTGAACTCGTTGCGCCCGGGATTGCCCGCGGTGTGGTAGTGCCCGATGAAGGCGTGGTTGTCGCGGATCGTGCGGATGACGTCACCCTCCATGATCTGCATGTGGTAGATGTCGTAGAGGAGTTTGAAGCGCTCCGAGCCCACGCGCTTCGCCAGCTCGACGCCCCACGCGGTGCGGTCGCACATGTAGTCCTTGTGGTTCACCCTCGAGTTGAGCAGCTCCATCGTCACGGTGACGCGGTGGCGCTCCGCGAAACCCATGATGCGCTCGAGGCCCGCGGCGCAGTTGGCGAGGCCGGTCTCGTCGTCCATCCCGTCGCGGTTTCCCGAGAAGCAGATGACCTGGTCGAAGCCGGCGTCGGCCACGGCCTCGATCCGCGTCTCGTAGGCCGCGACGAGGGCGTCGTGGTACTCGAGGCGGTTCCATGCCTTGGGGATGCCGCCGACGGAGACCCCGCCGACATCGGCCGTCGGACCGAAGGCGATGGCGCAGACGAGGCCGTGCTTTTTCGCGACGGCGAACTCGGAGGGGTGCAGCAGCTCCACCGACGCGAGGCCGAGCGAGCGGGCGCTCGCGCAGAGGGCGTCGAGCTCGATGTCCTTGAAGCACCAGCGACAGACGGAGTGCCGGAGATTTCCTTTCATGGCGGCCTGGGCGGTTGCGGCGGGCCCGCCGAGGACGGCGAGCGAGGCGGCGCCGGTGAGGGTGCGGAGGGCCGAGCGTCGGGTGAGGGGCGAGGTCATGTTCGTGGTTACCCCCTCCCGAGCCGATGCGCGAGCCTCGAACACGCCGCCGAGCTCTCGGATTGCCAGCGCGGGGGCGCCGCGGTGGGGTGGGGCGATGGACAATCCAGCCGTGACTCGGTCGCGGATCCTTGCGCGCGGCCTGCGCAACCGTTGCCCGAACTGCGGCGGGTGCGGGCTCTTCGTCCGCGGCCTCACGTTGCATCGGCAGTGTCCCGGCTGCGGGCTCGAACTCGAGCGCGGCGAGGGCTTTTTCCTCGGGTCGATGTCGATCAACTACGGCGTGACGCTCGCCGTGTATCACCTGCCCGTCCTCGTCCTCTTCCTCACCGGCGTGCTGCCGGCGGGATGGGCGGTCGGTCTGGCGGTCGCCGGTGCGCTCGTCTTTCCGGTGGCGTTCTACCGGTCGTCGCGGAGCTGGTGGCTGGCGGCCTTCTACCTGTTCCTCCCGCACGAGCTGCCGGCGAACCGGCGTGCGCTGGCCAGGGGGGAGGACGACAACGTCTGAGCGCGGCGCCCGCCTTGCGCGGCCGCCGAAGCGCGACAAGCTCCCGACGACCATGCTCGTCATCCGTCGACTCGAGACCCGCGAAGGGGGTTACACGGTCCTGATGCTCGGCGGGGACTACTACAAGAAGTTCCCGACCAGCCTGTACGAGCACAACGAGATACTGCGGCTCTTCAAACAGGACCGCCGCCACGAGGGCGTGGTCAACGACTTCTCCGAGCTCGACCTCGATCCGGACTGAGCCGCACCTCGCGGCCGGTCCGCGCCGAGCGGTAGATCGCATCGAGGATCCTTTGCACGGCGAGCGACTCCTCGGGCTTCACGAACGGTTCCGCCCTGCCCAGCAGGCAATCGATGAAGTGGACCATCCGGTTGGTGTCCACCAACGGCGGCAGGTGGTCGACGAGCTCGTCGGAATAGCCGTGCGATCCCGGCCGGAACAGCCGGAGCGGCGGCAGGGCGAGGCCCGCCTCGGCGCCGAAGAGGCGGGTGCCGTTGTAGTCGCGCTCGGGCTGGTGGCCGGCCCACGAGGCTTCGAGCACGATCGTGCGCCCGCTTCGCAGCTTGATCAGGGCGACCGAAAAATCCTCCACGTCGAAGGGCCTGCCGGGGTCGATCTCGCCGCGGCCCCACGATCCGTCGCCGAGGCCGCGCGGGCCGAACTTGGAAAAGGTCTGTCCCGAGACCGCGGCGGCGTCGAACTCGTCCATCAGGTACAGGCAGCGGTCGAGCGCGTGCACCCCGATGTCGTAGGTGCAGCCGCCGCCCGCGAACTTCGCCTGGGTGAACCACGAGCCGATCCGCGGGATCCCCGCCCGCCGCGTCCAGGCCGTCGTCGCGTGGTAGACTTCGCCGAGCACCCCGCGATCGATGAGTTGCCGCGCGGTCTGCACCTCGGGGGTGAAGCGCACGTTCTGCCCGACCATCAGCAGGAGCTTCCGGCGGCGGGCCTCGACGACCAGGCGCGCGGCGTCGACCGCCCGGGTGGCCATCGGCTTCTCCAGCATCACGTGCTTGCCGGCGCGGAGCGCCTCCAGCGTCACCCTCGCGTGGAGGTGGTTGGGCAGCGCGATGGAGACGACGTCGATGTCGGCCCGGCGGAGCAGCTTGCGGTAATCCGTCGTCAGTTCCTGGATACCGAACTTGTCGGCCGCCTCGCGACCGCGCTCCGCGGAGACCTCGGCGAGGGCGACGACGCGCGCGGCGGCGTGGCGTTGAAACGACGCGATGTGGTCGAGCCCGATCGCGCCCGCGCCGATCACGGCGATGGAGTAGGTGTCCTTGGCGGGTTTCATTTGCGGAAGTCTCGGCGGGCCCGGCTCAGGCGCGGCCCCACGTCCCGAGTCGTTCGAGGGAAAGTCGGACCGAATCGAGCGGCGGATGGTTGTATTTCTCCACCTCGACGACCAGCCACTCGACCGCGGCCACCGCGTCGAGCGCGGCGAAGACGGCCGCGAAGTCCACCGGGCCGCCGCCGAGCTCGGCCTCGTCCTTGAGGTGGACGAGCCGCACCCGGCGACCCTGTTCGCGGAGGAACTCCGCCGGATCCTTCCCGCCGGCGTGGATCCAGTAGACGTCGGCCTCGCAACCGAGATTGCGCGGCTCGGCGGCGTCGAGCATCCAGTCGAAGACGCGTCGTCCCTCGACGAGGGCGAGCTCGGCCGCGTGGTTGTGGAAGTGGAGCTGGAGGCCGAAGGCGCGGAGCGTGGCGCCGATGGCGTCGAGCTCCTCGCCGACGCGCTGGCAGGCGGCGGCGGAGAGGAACTGCCGCGCCGGCCAAGAGGGGCAGATCACGTGGCGCGTCTGGAAGAGCAGGGCGTTGTCGATCACCTGGCCGATCCCGCCGCGAAGCGCGTCGATCCCGACGTGCATGCCCGAGCAGGCGAGCCCGGCCCCGGCCACGGCCTTCGCCGCCTCGGCGGGGGCGAGGTCGCCGAAGCCCGCCGTCTCGATCCCCGCGTAGCCCATCGCCGCGACCTGCAAGACCGTGCCCGCGAAGTCTTCCTTCACCAGATCGCGCAGCGACCAGAGTTGGAGGGAGGTGGGGACGGCGGGCATGGGCGGCGGAGGGCCGGGAAGCTAGCGGTTCGTCCGCGGGTTCCAAGTCCCTCTTGGAAGGTCCTGAATGGGACCGTCGCGCTTTGTCGAGGATGGAACTCCGGGCTTGCGCCGGATTGGTCGCGTCCGCCAAATCTTCCGTCCTGAGTCGGAGAGGTGGCAGAGTGGTCGATTGTACCTGACTCGAAATCAGGCGTGCCGGAAACGGTACCGTGGGTTCGAATCCCACCCTCTCCGCCACTTTCAATTGTTAGCGAACCCGGCGGCCGATCATTAAAATCGGCGCAAGTCGCTGAAATTGAAAGGGCACGCGAGTAAGTGTGTTTCAACATGCCTGACCGAGGTTCGGTTTTTCGCGGAAAAACGAGGAAGAAAATCGCACACGCAGGACCGTCGCGTGCGCTACCGTTAAAATCCTGCCGTTGATTTTCGGACGGGCTCTGCGAAGATTTTCCCCAGCAAAACGTCGCATCGAATCGGATCAGGCCGCCGGTTCCCCGACGCAAAAGGAGAACCAAAATATGCCTGCAATCCCTGCCTCTGTTACGTCCGTTTCCACCGGTTCACTGCCCGTCGGAATCTATGCCTGGTCAACGACGAACTGAATCCGGCAACGACGACAATCAGAAACCGGCATTGTCTTTGAGGGGGTGTAGGGGAGCGAAG
>DAIPIQ010000013.1:0-28015 GCA_036770745.1 Opitutaceae bacterium
GAACGGCGGATACCGCACGATCCCGTGGCGCAGGCTTCGAAGGCTCTCGGCGACCGTGTCGCCGTCGTTGCCGATGCTGGTGATGAACCCCAGACCTGTGATCAGAACCCGTGGAGACGCCATCGCTGCGGAAATCTCTAGACGGAGGGTCCGGCGAGGCAAGGCGACAGCGGCAGGCCCGCCACGCCGGGTGGAACCCAAAGTAGTGGCAGCATCCTGCTGCCATGGGCCGCCGGTCCTTGGCGGGACCGCACCCTCCCACCACTTTCGATCACACCCGCCATGCCGTGCTCGTGGGCCGGGGTTGATCCCCGACTTCCAAATGCGAGAGCCGCTGGAGCCGGGGGTAAACCCCGGCCCACGAGCAGCAGGATGCAACCACTCTTGATGAGGCCCGCCAGCGCGCCGGTCGCGCCACACGATCGCGCGCGCCCGGCCGGATCGCCGGACTTACGCCCTGGCCGCCGGAGGGGCCTCTTCGGCGCCGCCGACCATGAAGCCGAAGGTAAGACTGATCTCCTCGGCGACCACCGCCTTTTCCTGACCGACGCGGATCTGGCCGTCGAACGTCGCGATCGGCATGCGCAGCCGTTTGGGCTTCACGCTCAGCTTGAGCACGTCGCCCGGGCGGCACACCCGGTGGCACCGCACACCCTCGCAACCGGTGAAGAGGATCGTCTTCGGATCGACCGGGGTCTCGAGCTGCGAGTTCGGGGCCTGCAACAGATACAAGACCGCGAGCTGCCCGAGGGCCTCGAGCAGGATCGAGGCGGGGAAGATGGGGTTGTCCTTGAAGTGGCCCACGAGAAACGCCTCGTTGCCGGAAATCGTGTAGGATCCCGAAGCCCAGCCGCCGGCAAGCGTGGCTTCGCTGAGAAACAAGAACGGATGCTGCTGCGGCATCACCGCGGCGACCTGTTCGACCGGGAGGAACTTCGAAGGCTGAGGCGGGGGAAGGCCGCGCACCTTGTGATCGATGAAGATCCTGATGTCACCCACGGTGCGGAGGTTCCGCAGCTCGTCGTTGTTGATCGAGATCTGCACCACCTCCTCGATGAGGATCACCGCTTCCATGAGCGTGAGCGAATCGAGGCCGAGATCCTCCATCACCCGCAGGTCGTCGTCCCCTTCCCGAAGCCGCGCCGCGGAGGCGGGCTCGAGGAAACGCTCGATCACGCCGAGGACGATGACCGGAATCAGCGCCGGATCCTTGGATGCGCGAAAACGGATGGCCGCCGCGATCGTGGCCTCGGAACACCGCTTCAACGACTCCCGCAGTTGGCTTTCCTCCGACAAGGCGGCGGCGGCCGGCACGATGGGTTCGTTCTGCGAAGCGGGAGGCATGGGCGGAGGAAATAAGGGCCGGTCGAAAGCGATGACAACGCCAAATTTCACCCGCGCAAAGTGGGGTAATTTCCTGAACTCAAACCGCTTGACGACTCGCCCGCGCGGCGCTCAAGGTCACGCCCGTGCCGCATCGTGCGAAGTTTTTCGCAACGCCACGGAGCCCGCGTCGCCGGCCGATGTCCATCGACGGGTCGCGGCATCGGCGGTCGGGCCTGGCGGTTCCGCTCCGCTGACCCGGGCGGGATGGCGAAACGATCGCGAGTCTCGAAACGAACCTGAATGAACGTCACGCCTCCGGCCCTGCCGCTCACCATCATCACCCACGAGTTCTTCCCGATGAAGGGCGGCATCGCCACGTTCGTCGAGGAGATGGCGCAGGGTTGCCAGAGCCTCGGAACCCAGGTGGAGGTATGGGCCCCGCATGCGCATTCTCCGATCGGGCGCACGTTCCCCTTCCCGGTCCGGCGAGTCGCCGTGCGCGGCACCCAGGACCTCCGGATGGCCCGTGAGATGATCACGCACCGCCGTCGCCTGCGGCACTGCATGGTCTACCTTGCCGAGCCGGGGCCACTACTGGCCATGACGTATCTCCAGTTCTTCCGCGCGTTCAAACCCGCGAAGCTGCTGCTGACGTTCCACGGATCCGAGATCCAGAGCTTCTCGGCCCGCCCGGCCGCGCGCATGATGGTCGGGCAGTTGATCCGCGCCGCCGACCGCATCTCCACGCCTTCGCGATTCGTCCGCGACCTGCTCGTCGAGCGCTTCGACGGGGCCGCCAACAAGACGGTCGTCACCCATGGTGCGGTGCGTCGCTCGTTCGTGCATCGCGCGATGCCGCCGGTGCGCCACGGCGGCAAGATCGTCGTGCTCACCGTCGGCCGTCTCCACCCCCGCAAAGGCCAGCACCACGTGCTCGATGCACTCGACGCCCTCCCCGATCCGATCGCCGCGCGGGTCGAGTATTGGATCGTCGGGCGCGGCGCCCGCGGCGACTACGAGGCGCGACTTCGTCGGCGGGCCGACCAGTCGAAGATCCCGGTGACTTTCCTCGGAAACATCGACGACGACGACCTCGAGCACATCTACCGCCGCGCCGACATCTTCGCGATGACCAGCGTGAACCATGGCCACAGCCTCGAGGGCTTCGGCCTCGCCTACCTCGAAGCCGCCGCGTTCGGGCTCCCCGTGATCGGCCACGCCGTCGGCGGCGTACCCGAGGCCGTCCGACACGGCCACACCGGCATCCTCGTCTCCCCGGACAATCCCGGCGGGTTGAGCGAGGCGCTCGGGCAGCTCATCGAGAACGAACAACTCCGCCGGGCGATGGGCGAGAACGGTCGCCGCTGGGCGCGTTCGCACTCGTGGGACGACTCCGCCCGCACACTCCTCGAGGGCCTCGCGGAGAGCGCGCCCGTCGGAGTCTCCCCGGCGCTCGAGCCGGCGGGAGCGGTCTAAAGGTCCGCGCCGACGTTCGCCTCCGGCCGGACGGTGCGGAAGAGAAGTTGCAATCGCGTCTCGGGAAGATCCGACGCGGCGAGCCATCGCTC
This sequence comes from Opitutaceae bacterium, assembly GCA_036770745.1. GTDB lineage: Bacteria > Verrucomicrobiota > Verrucomicrobiia > Opitutales > Opitutaceae > DAIPIQ01. Next base: position 2,895 of record DAIPIQ010000013.1, read on the forward strand.
GGCCCGTGGGCGATCCCGCGCCAGCCAGACGTAACCGACCGCCTCGATCGCCTCGTGCCGGCGGGCCGCGTCGGCGATCAGTCGCGACCAGGAGACCGCGAGGTCCATCCGCTGGGAGACCACGCGCTTCACGAACACGCTCGCGGCCGCGTCGCGCTCCCGCCCCTGAGGACACGTCTCCAGCCACTTTCCGACCGCGTCGGGATCGGTCGCGCTCCACGCCGTCGCGATCGAAACGTACACCGCCTCGCGCTCGCGACCTTCCGGAAGCAGCTCGGCGAGCCGGGCCGACTCGCGCGGGTTGACGGAGGTGACCGCGAAAAACACGGCCTGGAGCGCGGCGTCGCGCGCGCTCCCGTCTTCCAATCCGAGCGCCCAGCGCACCGCGCCCTCGGGATCGGTGCGCGCCATCGCGGCGCCCACCGAACGCAACGCCGACTGTCGCGGTTCGCCACCCGGAATCGCCAGCGCGATCGCGGCCGCCGCAAGGATGTCGCGGGCGCTGAGGATCTGGACCGCACGCGCGGCGATCCGCGCCCGTTCGAAGCCGTCGCCGATCTCGGCGAGAGCGTCGGTCGCGGCCAGCGGCGAGAGGGCGGCGATCGAAGCCAGCGCGTGGGCGGCCGGGGCCTCGCGCTCACCGGAAGAGAGTTCGTCGCTCCAAGCGCGCACGAGACCGCGCGCGAACGAGGGGAGCGCATCGCGCGGGACGCGCTTCACCAGTTCCCGCAGCAGGGCTTCGTGCGCCGTCGACCTCCCGAGTGCCCGGGCGGAGGCGCGCGCGTCGCGCGACCACCACTCGTGAAACAGTTCCGCCGCGGCCTCCACCATGCCGGCGCGCGGGATCCGCTCGGTCGCGTGCTTGAACGCGACCTCGGGCTCGCTCGTCACCCAATGCCGCAGCACCTCGCGACGGGCCTCGTCGCCCGCCGCCGACGGCGGCAGGGCCTCGAGGAGTCGCGACACTTCGCCCGGTCCGAGTCGGACCAGCTCCGGCGCAAGCACGTCCGCCACGGAGCGGCGCAACGCCCCCGGAGGTTGCGCGACAAGGGCGACGAGGGCCGACTCGGGCTGTTCGGCGGCCCAACGCTTCGTTTCCGCGACGGCTCCCGCCGAGGAGGGTTCGTTCAGCGATCCACTCAACCAACCCACCGCCCGGGCCGGATCGGCCGACAGCCAGTGCGCCATCGCAAACCCACTCCACTGCGAGCGCACCTCTCCCGAGTCGAGCGCGCCCACCTCCGCCATCAGGCGCGGATACTCGGCGCGTGACAGGGAGACCAGGGCCGCACTCCGCTCGACCGGATCGCCGAAAGTCGCGCGCGCGCCGTCCTCACGGACGATCGCCTCGACCGAGCGGACCGGAGTCTCCCCCGCCTTGTCGCTCGGGGCGGCGAAGGCGCGGACCTGCCCGGCGAGCTCGGCAAGCATCGCCCGATCGATCGCATCTTCGCCGGACGGTTTCGACCTCGAGGCCGAACGCACCCCCACGACGATCCCCAGTCCAAGCGCCAACAGGGCGGCCGACGCGGGCAGGAGGATCGTCCGCAGGAGAGGGTTCGGTGAGGACTCCATGATCGTTACAGAATCGTGAACAGAGTCGCCAGCAAGGCGCATCGCCAGGGACCTCCCGGGAAGGCGCCGCGTAACTCCGTCTGGAGGATGATCGTCATCTCAAACCGGGACTTCACCCCATGTCACAAGATCCGCACGCCCATCCGCCGGGCGCCCCGTGCACCGGGGTGTCCACCCGCCCGGAGGACTGGTTCCTCACCCGGCGGCAGTTCCTCGAACGCGTCGGCTTCGGCTTCGGCGCCCTCAGCCTCGGCGGCATCCTTCCGGGCGCCGACCTGAGCGCCGCGACCGGCGGACCAAGCTCGCTCCTCCCGCGCACCCCGCACTTTCCCGGCAAGGCCAGGGCCGTGATCCACATCTTCGCCCAAGGCGCGCCGTCGCAGGTCGACACGTGGGATCCGAAGCCGGCGCTCGCCCGCTTCGACGGGAAGTCCCTCCCCGGCGGCGGCGTCGCCATGCGCTCGCCCTTCGCCTTCGCGCGCCACGGAAAATCGGGCGTGGAAGTCAGCGACCTCTTCGCCCGCACCGCCGCCCATGTCGACGACATGGCGATCGTCCGCTCGATGCACACCGACATCCCGGCGCACGACGTCGCGACGATCTTCATGAACACCGGCTCGGTGCGTGTCGCGAAGCCGAGCCTCGGCTCCTGGGTCGTCTACGGGCTGGGCGCCGAGAACCAGAACCTTCCCGGCTTCATCGCCCTGCGCAACGGCGGCCTCCCGGCCGGGGGCGCCTCGAACTACCAGGCCGCGTTCCTGCCCGGCATCTACCAGGGCAGCTCCGTCAACGTGCAGGCCCCGACGGTGCAGCAGATGATCCAGAACATCCGCAACCAATACCTGCCGAAGCAGGAACAACGCCGCCAGATCGACCTCGTCCACCGCCTCAACGAACTCCACGCCCGCAACCTCCAGCGCGAGGCGGCGCTCGAGACCCGCCTCGAGTCCTACGAGATCGCCTTCCGGATGCAGGCCGAGGCGACCGACGCCTTCGACTTCAACCGCGAACCCGACGACGTGAAGGCCGCCTACGGCCCCACGCCGCAAGGTCGCCAACTGCTCATCGCCCGCCGGCTGGTCGAGCGCGGCGTGCGCTTCGTCCAGGTCTGGCACGACGGCTGGGACCACCACGACGACCTGGAGGAACGCATCACCGCCAAGGCGGCCGAGATCGACCAGCCTCTCGCCGCGCTCATGGCCGATCTCAAGCAGCGCGGGATGCTCGACTCGACGCTCGTGATCTGGGGCGGCGAGTTCGGCCGCAAACCCACGCGCGACCGCAACAGCTCCGACAGCCCCGGTCGCGACCACAACGCCAGGGCGTTCTCGATGTGGCTCGCCGGCGGCGGCATCAAGGGCGGCATCGTCCACGGCGCCACCGACGAGTTCGGCCAGGAGGCGGTGACGGACAAGGTCCACGTGCACGACATGCACGCGACGATCCTCCACTGCCTCGGCTTCGACCACGAGCGACTCACCTACCGTTTCAACGGTCGCGATTTCCGCCTCACCGACGTCTCGGGCGAGGTCGTCCGGCCGATCCTCGCCTGAAGATGGCGACGCCTCGTCACCTCGTCGCCTGCCTCGCCTCCGCCTGCGTGTTGCTCCCGGCGGCCCGGCCGGTCCATGCCATGCCCGGGATGACGCCGATCGCGCACGAGGACCTGCAGTTCTTCGAAAGTCGCATCCGCCCGATCCTCGCCGAGCACTGCTACAAATGCCACGGCGAGGGCGCGGACGAGGTCAAGGGCGGGCTCCTCCTCGACTCCGCCCAGGGCGTGAGCGAGGGCGGCCTCTCCGGCCCGGTCGTCGTCCCGGGCGATCCTGCGGGCAGCCTGCTCGTCACCGCGGTCTCCTACCTCGACGAAGACCTCCGGATGCCGCCGAAGGGTCGCAAACTCTCCGACAAGCAGATCGCCGACCTCACCGAATGGGTGCGGCGGGGCGCGCCCGATCCCCGGGTCGCGGTCGCCGCCACGGGCGATTCGCCCGCCTACGGCGGCATCGGCCGCCGACACTGGGCCTTTCAACCCGTCTCCGACCCGGGGGCGCCACGGGTCGCGGACGCGACCTGGCCGCGCACGACGGTGGATCACTTCATCCTCGAAAAACTCGAGGCCGCGGGCCTGACCCCCAACCCCGAGGCCGACCGCCGCACCCTGCTCCGCCGCGTGACCTTCGGCCTCACCGGCCTGCCGCCGGACGAGCGCGAGCTCGCCGGGTTCGTGGCCGACACCTCGCCTGATGCCTTCGAGAAGGTCGTCGACCGACTCCTCGCCTCGCCCTCCTATGGCGAGCACCAGGCCCGCCAGTGGCTCGACGTCGTCCGCTACTCCGACACCAAGGGCGATCCGCCGCGCCGCGAGGATCCGCGCCACCCGCACGCCTGGACGTATCGCGACTGGGTGATCGAGTCGTTCAACACCGACCTTCCCTACGACCGGTTCATCACCCTCCAGCTCGCCGCCGACCGTGTATTCGAAACCCGGACACGGGAGGACCATCGCGCCCCGCCGAAGGAAGCCGACCAGACCGACCTGGCCGCGCTCGGCTTCCTCACCGTCGGCAACCAGTTCAACGGGATGCGCAACGACATCATCGACGACCGCATCGACGTCACGACGAAGGCCTTCCTCGGCCTCACGGTCTCGTGCGCGCGCTGCCACGACCACAAGTTCGACCCGATCCCGACGGAGGACTACTACTCGCTCTACGGAGTCTTCGCCAACACGGCCGTGCCGGGCCGGCTCCCGACCGTGCGCCCGGTGTCACGCACTCCCGAGGTGGAGGACTACCTCGCGCAGCGCGCCGCCCTCGACGCCCGCGCCGCGGAGATCGAGAAGACCTACCAGGAGATGCGCCGCAACCGCGACCGCGACCCCGACAAACGCCGCGAGTTGATCCGCGCCCAGACCCGCGTGCAACGCGAGCTCGGCGACCTCGAGTCCGGGCATCCCGGCGCGCCGCCGCGGGCGATGGCCGTGGTCGACGTGCCGCGACCGCGCGACCACCCGGTCCTGATCCGCGGCGAGGCCGGAAACCGCGGCAAGGTCGTCCCCCGCCGCTTCCTCGAGGTCCTTTCGCCGGAGGGTCGGGCCGTCTTCCGCGACGGCAGCGGCCGGCTCGAGCTGGCGCGTGCGATCGCCGATCCGGCGAACCCGCTCACCGCCCGCACGCTCGTCAACCGCGTCTGGCAGGCGCACTTCGGGCAGGGCATCGTCCCGACTCCCGACGACCTCGGCAACATGTCCGCCCCGCCCTCTCATCCCGGGCTGCTCGACCATCTCGCCACGCGCTTCGTCGCGAGCGGCTGGTCGATCAAGGCGCTCCACCGGGAGATCGTGCTCTCCAGCGCCTACCGGCAGTCGGTCGACAACAACCCCCGGCACGCCGCGATCGATCCCGACAACCGCCTGCTCTGGCGCGCGAACCTCCGCCGTCTCACCTTCGAACAGTTGCACGACGCGCTGCTCCTGATCGGCGGCACGCTCGACCCGGCGAGGCTCGGCGGCCGGCCCGTGCCGATCGGAAGCGCCGACTTCCTGGAGCGTCGCGCGGTCTACACGTTCATCGACCGCCGCAATCCGGCGGAGTTGTTCACCCAGTTCGACTTCCCCGATCCCAACACGCCCTCGGGCCGGCGGCACGAGACGATCGTCCCGCAACAGGCGCTCTTCCTGATGAACAGCCCGATGGTGATCGAGACGGCGCGCGCCCTCGTCCGGCGCGAGGGCTTCGAGGCGCTCGCCTCCGACGAGGAGCGGGTCGAGGCGCTCTACCTCGCGATCTTCCAGCGCCAGCCGACCGCCGGGGAGACGACGCTCTGTCTCGACTACCTGCGCGCCAATCCGGGCGGAGCCTCGCTGGAGGCGCCGCCGGCCACGTTGTTCTCGGAGCTGAACTCACGCGCGGCGCGCCGCCAGGCGCGGCTTGCCGAGGCGGCCGGGGCGAACCCGATGAACCGCCGCGGCATGCAGGCCGAGCCCGGCGGGGCGGCGTTCACGAACCGCGAGCCGCTCGATGCGTGGACCAAGCTCGCGCACGCGCTCTTCCAGTCCAACGAGGCGATGTTCCTCAACTGACGGCGCGGCCCCTACCCGCGCGCCTCGCGCACGCCACCGCTCCACTTGAGCTTGGAGCGCACGACGTGGAAGTGTTCGTAGCCCGGCGGAGTCGCCAGCGGCAGCGTGAGCTCCGCGAGACGGATGTGGACCGGCCCTTCGCGGCAGAGCACCTGGTTGCTGTGGCCGTCGAGCGCGACGAGGAGGCGGCCGGAGTCCTGCCGGTTCTCCACGCGGAGGTTGACCCCGTCGTGGAAGATGACGGCGCGGTTGCTCAACGTGTGCGGGCAGATCGGCGTGAGGGCGATCGCCTCCGCGTTCGGGTGGATGAGCGGGCCGCCGGCGGAGAGGTTGTAGGCGGTCGAGCCGGTCGGCGTGCTGAAGATCAGGCCGTCGCAGAAGTAATCGGTGACGAGCTCGTCGTCCGCGTAGACCTCGAGCCGCGCGATGCGCGAGGTGACCTCGTCCTTGATCAGGACGTCGTTGAGCGCGTAGCCGACGCCGTCCTCGGTGCGGCACTCCAACAATCCCCGCTCATCGACCGAGAAGCCGCCCGCGAGGACCGCGTCGAACCCCTGCTCCGCGACCTCGCCGGTGAACGTCGTGAGAAAGCCGAGGCTGCCGCGGTTGACGCCGATGATCGGCACCCGCGCCCGCGCCGCCTCCTGCACGACGCTCAGCAGCGTGCCGTCGCCGCCGATCACGCAGCAGGCGTCGACGCCGTCGAGGAATCCCGCCGGCACGGGAAACGTCCCGGTGCTCTTCAGCGCGACGTCACGCCGGCGGCACGCGGCCCCGATCGAATCGGCAAGGACGCGCGCCCCGGGCTTGGTGTCGTTGATGACGAGGGCGAGCGATCGGATCTCGGGCATGGTCGAGGACTCGCGCCGAGGCTACGCGTCAGGCCTCCGCTGGGGAAGCTTCTTGCACCGCCCTCGCGAGCAGGAGGAGGAACTCGCGGTTGCCATCCGCTCCATGCACCGGCGAGTCGATCGCCCCGCGATCCTCGCAGCCCGGGAGGTTCGTGGTCGCGTGCGCCCGGACCGCGGCGAGCGCGGCCTTCCGCACGGCATCGTCGCGGATGACGCCGCGACCTCGGGACGCCTCCTCGCGACCGGCCTCGAACTGCGGCTTCACCAGCGCGATCAGCATCCCGCCCGGAGCGAGGAAGCCCCAGACCGCGGGCAGGACGCTCCGGAGCGAGATGAACGAAAGATCCATCACGATGCGGTCGTAGACGGGCAGCGGCAGATCCCCGCTCGCGAGGTGGCGGGCGTTGACCCGCTCGAGGTTGGTCACCCGCGGGTCGGCGCGGATCCTCTCGTGCAACTGCGCCCGGCCGACGTCGACACACGTCACCCGGAGCGCGCCGTGCTGGAGCACACAATCGGTGAACCCGCCGGTCGAGGCCCCGACGTCGAGCACGGTCGTGCCGGCGAAGGACACGCCGAAGGCCTCGATCGCCGCGAGCAGCTTCTCGCCGCCGCGGCTCACGAACCGTGGTCGCGCCTCCAGCTCGATCACCGCATCGGCCGCGACCACCCGGCCGGGCTTGTCGCCGGGCCGCCCGTCGACCCGCACCCGACCCGCGAGCACGAGCGCCTGCGCGATCGCCCGCGAGGCCGCGAGGCCGCGGCTCACGAGCGCCTGGTCGAGCCGTTCGCGGACCGGGGCCATCTCACGGCCGGGCCTCCGCGAAGAACCGGCGGGCCGCCTCCCGGTCCGAATCGATCTGCGCGCGAAGCTCGTCGACGGATCCGAAGCGGCGCTCCTCCCGGAGCCGCGCGAGCCAGTCGACGCGGAGGGTGTCGCCGCGGCCGAAGGGGCAGTCGCCGAGCACGTGCACCTCGAGCACGGGTGCTCCGGCGCCGTCGACCGTCGGGCGCACGCCCCAGTTCGCGATCGCCTCCCGCATCACGCCCCCCTCCGACCCGCCGACCCGCACCGCGTAGACGCCGAACGCGGGCTCCAGATCGGGCCGCCAGTCGAGGTTGAGCGTCGGCACGCCGATCCTCCCGCCAAGCTGCCGCCCGGGCACGACCACGCCGCCCGCGAAGTAGGGAAAACCCAGCAGCTCGGCCGCCGCGGCGACGTCGCCGCCTGTCAGCAGTTCCCGGATACGCGTGCTGCTGATCGGCCGGCCGTTGAAGCTGAGCCGGTCCGTGCTCACGACGTTCACGCCCTCGCGTCGCGCGGTTTCGACGAGGAGCGCGACGTCACCCCGACGCCCCCGGCCGAAGCGCCAGTTTCCGCCGACGTAGAGCGTGTCGAGACCGTTGAGCGCGGTCTTGAACCGGGCCGCGAGGGCCTCCGCCTCGATGCCCGCGAACCCGCGCGTGAACGGCTGTTCGACGAGGAAATCCACGCCGAGGCGGAAGAGGAGCGCCCGCCGGTCCTCCACGCCGAAGATCAGGCGGGTCGGATCCCCGGGCCGGAAGAGCCGGCTCGGGTGCGGGTGGAAGGTCAGCACGGCCGAGAGCGCCCCGGAGCGCCGCGCGGCCTCGACCGCCCCCTCGATCACCGCCTGATGGCCGCGGTGGACGCCGTCGAACATGCCCACCGCCACGTGACAGGGCCGCGTCGGGAGCCCCGGATCCTCCAGCCCGTTGAAGATGGGCGGCGGTGTGCTCACACCACGAGCGAACCGGGCGTGGCGTCGTGCGGCGAGATGAGGATGCGCCGGACGGCCTCGTGATCCATCGCCGCGAGGGCCTCCAGGGTGACGGCCTGCGCGACGTTGAACCGGTCCGAGGCGGTGCGACGGAGCGCCGAGAGGTGCGCGCCGCAGCCGATGCGTTCGCCGAGGTCGTGTGCGATCGTGCGCACGTAGGTGCCCTTGCTGCAACGCAGCCGCACCTCGAACGCCGGCAGTCCGAAGCGCAGCAACTCGAACGACGAGACGCGGATGAAGCGCGGTTCGCGCCCGACCTCCTCGCCCTTGCGCGCCAGCTTGTAGAGCGGCACGCCGTCCTGCTTCTTCGCCGAGAACATCGGGGGGATCTGGTACTGGTCGCCGACGAAGCCGGCGAGGCGCCCCCGAAGCTCCGGCTCGGTGAGCGCCGGGACGGGGCGCGTCGAGACGACATCCCCCTCGGCGTCCTGGGTGTTGGTCGAGACGCCGAGCGTGATCGCGCCCTCGTACTCCTTGTCGAGGCTCATCAGGAACTGCGAGAGCTTCGTGGCCCGGCCGACGAGGATGACGAGCAGCCCCGTGGCCATCGGATCGAGCGTGCCGGCGTGGCCGATGCGCTTCATCCGGAGGATGCGGCGCACGCGATCCACGACATCGTGCGAGGTGATGCCCCCGGGCTTGTCGACGAGGAGCACGCCTTCGAGATCGTTCTGGTCCATCATGGAAACGAGGGCGCGACCCCGGGGCCGCGCAGGCGCGCATCGATCGCGGCGACGAGCCGGCCGGTGAATTCCTCGATCGTGCCGGTGGTGTTGAGGCCGGCCGCGCAGGCGTGCCCGCCGCCGCCGAAGAGCCCGGCGATCAGGTCGACGCGCATCCGCGGATCCTTGGCGCGCAGCGAAGCCTTCACGCCGCCGGGCCGCTCCTCGACGAGCACGCCGATGTCGACGCCGTCGATCGCGCGCGCGTAGTCGACGAGGCCCTCGGTGTCCTCGCGGAGCGCACCGGTGCGGGTGAACGCATCCTGCGGGAGGAAGCCGACGCACACCCGCCCCCCGCACTCGCGGCGCAGCGAGGCGAGGAAGCAACCGAGCAGTTCGAGTTTCTCGAAGGACTCGCGTTCGTAGATCTGGGTGGAGACCGCGACCGGATCGGCCCCGGCGTCGATGAGCCCTCCGGTGATCTGGAAGACGCGGCGGGAGGTGGAGGCGAAACGGAACTGCCCGGTGTCGGTGACGATGCCGGCGTAGAGCGCCTGCGCGGCGGCGGGGTCGATCGCGAGACCGGCGTCGAGCAGGAGGCCCGCGAGGATCTCGCAGGTCGCCGCCGCGGCCGCGTCGACGATGTTGTGGACCGCGTAGCCCCGGTTGGAGAGGTGGTGGTCGATGTTGCCGAGCGGGCTCGGGAAGGCGGCCTTCAGACGATCGCCGACCCGTTCGTGATCCGCGCAATCCGTCTGGATCGCCCACCAGTCGTCGTCGAGACCGTCGCCGACGAACTCGCGCCCGACGACGAAGGGCGTGTCGCCGACGAGGAAGGCGAGGCGCCGCGGCACGGGGTCGGTGTTGACGCAGACGGCCTCGACGCCGCGGGCGCGGAGGGTGCGGCAAAGCGCGACCTGCGAGCCGATGCAGTCCCCGTCGGGCCGGGCGTGGCCGAGCACGGCGACGCGGGCCCCTTCGGGGATCGCGCCGAGCAGCGCCGCGAAGGGCGCGCGCAATTCGGGGAAGTGGCTCATGCGCCGCGGCTCCTCTGCTCCTCGTCGATCCCGTCGAGGATCCGGAGGATGCGGCTGCCGCGATCCATCGACGTGTCGTGCTTGAAACGGATCCGGGGGATGTTGCGCAGCGTGATCGCGGCGCGGAGGTGTTGGTTGACCGCCTGGGCGTGCCGGTTCAGGAGCGCCTCGACCTCGGAGGCGCGCGCGGGTTCGACCACGAGCGAGAAGTAGACGGTGGCGTGCTTGTAGTCGCCGCTGCTCTCGACGTCGGTGATCGTCACGCCCACCGCCTCGCGGCCGAGCTGGCGGAGGATGAAGCCGCCGACCTCGCGTTTGAGCAGCTCGTTGACCCGGAGATTGCGGTTGCTCATGGCTGGGAGTATCCGGCGCGCATTCGGCGACGCAAGACGCCCGGCCCTCGTGCGGACCGGCCGGCGGCGCCCGGGCGGTCAGAGGCTCGGGCGGATCTTCTGGACCTCGAAGCACTCGATCAGGTCGCCGGGGCGATAGCCCTCGTAGCCCTCGAGATGGATGCCGCACTCCGTGCCGGCGCGGACCTCCTTCACCTCGTCCTTCACGCGGCGCAGCGAGACGATCCGGCCCTCGGCCTCGACCTTGCCGGCGCGTCGCAGCCGCGCGTTGGCGAGGACCTGGACGCGGCCTTCGGTGACGAGGCAGCCGGCGGCGAAACCCTTGGCGATGGGGAAGACGGCGCGGACCTCGGCGGCGCCGAGCTTGATCTCCTTGAGCTCGGGCTCGAGCAGGTCGGCCATCGTGTCGCGCACCGTGTCGACGAGCTCGTAGATGATCGAGAAGGGCATGATCTTCACGCCGTGGTGCTTGGCGAGCGCCTCGACCCCGCTCTCGAGCTTCACGTTGAAGCCGATGATCGCCGCCCCGGCCGCGCTCGCCATGAGCACGTCGTTCTTGCTGATCGGGCCCACGTCGTAGGACACGACCTCGAGGGTGATCTTGCTGCTCTTGATCCCGTAGAGCGAGGCGACCACCGCCTCGGAGGATCCGTAGACGTCGGCCTTGACGACCACCTGCAGCGACTTCGCGCGGGTGGCCGCGATCGCCTCGAAGAGGACCTCGATCGAGGCGGGCTTCGCCGAGGGAGAAGCGAGGGCCGCGGCCTTCTTCTTCATCTCGAATTCGGTCTCTTCGGCGATCCGCTTGGCCTCGCGATCGTTCTTCGCGGCCTCGACGATAGCGCCGCACTCGAGCGTCCCCGACCAGCCGGCGACCCGCACGGCGGTGGACGGAGTGGCGGCCTTGACCGGTTTGCCGAGGTGGTCGTACATCGCGCGCACCTTGGCGTAGAACTGGCCGCAGATGAGCGAGTCGCCCGTCTTGAGCGTGCCCTGTTTCACGAGGACGGTCGCGGTCGGTCCCCGGCCGATCTCGATCGAAGCCTCGATGACGACTCCGCGCGCGGGCGCCTTGGGATTCGCCTTGAGCTCGAGCACGTCGGCCTGGAGGAGGATCATCTCCAGAAGGTGCTGGATGCCGTCGCCCTTCGTGGCCGAGACGGGGGCGGTGATCGTGGCGCCGCCCCAATCCTCGGGCATGAGGTCGCGCTCCTGCATCTGGCGCTTCACCCGGTCGATGTCGGCGCCCTTGGTGTCGATCTTGTTGATCGCGACGATCGGGGTGACGCCGGCGGCGCGGATGAACTTCAGGGCCTCGTCCGTCTGCGGCATGAAGCCGTCGTCGGCGGCGACGACGAGGATGGCGATGTCGGTGGCGTTGGCCCCGCGTTCGCGCATCTGGTTGAAGGCGGCGTGGCCCGGCGTATCCAGAAATGTGATCTCGCGGCCCTCCAGCGAGACCGTGTAGGCCCCGATGTGCTGGGTGATGCCGCCGGCCTCGCCGGCGACCACGTTGGTGGAGCGGATCTTGTCGAGGAGCGAGGTCTTGCCGTGGTCGACGTGCCCCATGATGCAGACCACCGGAGGCCGGGGCTCGAGGAACTTGCTCTCGTCGACCGCGGGCTCCTGCTTCTTCTCGACGGGCTTGGCGGGCTGCTGGTCGCCGCGGTGTTTGATGTCGAGGAGGAAGCCGTGCTTGACCGCGATCCGGGAGGCGACGGCCTCGTCGATGCTCTGGTTGAGCGCGGCGAAGATGCCCATCTCCATCAACTCGGAGATGAGCTTGAAGGGCTTCATTCCGAGGAGGGTCGCGAAGTCGCGGACCACGATCGGCGGCTTGATCTGGATGACGTTGGTCTCGCCCGCGCCCACTCCGGCGGGTTTCGCGAGCTCGGTGATCGGGGCCGAGGCGGTCGGGGGAGCGCTCACGTGGCGCGGAGGCGGCGGCGGGGCGCCCGGGGCGGGGGCGGGAGGCCGCGCCACGGGCGGAGCGGCCGGCGGCGCGGAAGGCGCCGCGCGCACGACCGGCGCGGGAGGGGGCTGCACGACGCTCACCACGGGCGACGGCGCAGGCGCCGGGGCGGGGGTCGGGGCCGGGGTCGGGGCGACGCGGGCCGCCGGGGGTCGGGGCGCCTGGGCCGGGCCCGGGCGCGGCGGGATGGCGAGCGCGGGGCCCGAGCGCGGAGGCGGTGCGACCGGCGCGGGACGGGGAGGTGCGGGAGGAGCGACGGGCGACGGCGGCGGCGCGACGGGGGCCGGGGCGCGCGCGGCGGCCTTGGCGGCCTCGCGCTCCTTGCGTTCGGTCTCGATCTGATCGACCGACTTCACGAACGCGCCGGTCGGCATGCTCGGCTCCGACTCTTCGGCGGGCGCTTCGCCCTCGATCGCGGCGTCATCGCCGTCGGCGGCCGGGGCCTCGACCGCGACATCCCCCTTCTCTCCGAACTCCTGCACGAGCGATTCGGCGGAGATGTTGTCCACCGTGCTGGAGGCGCTGGTCACGGAGTAGCCCCGCTCGCGGAGGAGGGCGAGCAGGTCCTTGTTGTCCATGCCGATTTTCTTGGAGAGCTGGTGGATGCGGATACTCATCGATGGGTGCAGTCGGGTCGGACGAAAGCGGATCCCGGTTACTTGGCGGATCAGGAGTGGTTGCGTTTGTCTCCGAGGTGCGCGTGCACCTTCTCGAGAATCCCCCGGGCCTCTTCGGGGGTGAAGCCCTCGTCCACGAGGTCCTCGGCGGCGACGCCGGCGAAGGCGTCCGGCGAGATGAGCCCCGCGGAAACGAGGCGGGTCGCGATGTCGCCTTCGATCCCGGGGATCTGGCTGAGGGAGGCGGCGGCCCCGGCCTTCTTGGAGTCGAAGTCGGGGATGGCGGCCTCTTCTTTGAGGATGTCGAGCTTGAGCCCGATCAGGCGGGAGGTGAGGCGGGCGTTCTGCCCGCGACGGCCGATCACGAGCGCGAGGTCGGCCTCGCTCACCTGGATCTGGATGCGGCGGTTGCGCTCGTCGAGATGGACGGTCTTGGGGACGACGGGTTTGAGGGATTCAACGAGCAACTCGCGAGGATCGGCCTTGTACTCCATGATGTCGATCTTCTCTCCACCGAGCTCGCGCACGATGCTCTTCACCCGGGCACCCCGGGCCCCGACGCACGCACCCACCGGGTCGACCTTCCGATCCTTGCTGGTGACGGCGATCTTCGTCCGGTAACCGGGCTCGCGGGCGAAGGCCTCGATCTTCACCGTGCCGTCGGCGATCTCCGTGACCTCGAGTTCGAAGAGCCGGCGGACGAAGCGCGGGCTCGAACGACTGAGGATCAACTCGGGCCCGCGATTGCCGGACTCGATCGCGAGGAGGAGACAGCGGATGCGTTCGCCGGGGGCGTAGTCCTCGCCCTGCACCTGTTCGCGGGCCGGCAGGCTGGCCTCGGTCTTGCCGAGATCGATGATGAGGTCGCCGCGTTCGCGGCGGCGCACGGTGCCGCTGACGATGTCGCCGACCGTGTCCTTGTACTCGTCGTAGATCCGGTCCTTCTCGAACTGCCGGACGCGCTGGCGGATGGCCTGGAGGACGACCTGGGCGACGATCCGCCCAAGCAGCGACGGATCGATCTCCTTCTCGACCGTCTCGCCAAGCGCTGCGCCGGGCTTGAGCACACCGGCCTTCTCGAGGTGCATCTCGGTGTGCGGGTCGCCGACCGAATCGACCACCTTGTAGACCTGCCAGGCGCGGAGCGTGCCGTGCTTCGGATCGATCTCGACGCGCAGCTCCTGTCCGATGTTGGGGCCCTTCGCCGCGGCCTGCTTGATCGCCGTGGCGATCGTGGAGATCATGTCGTCACGACTGATCCCCTTCTCCTTCTCCATGTATTCGAGAACGGACAGGATTTCGCTGCTCATAGTGGGTGGAAAAACAGAGGAAAAAAAAGGTGGGCCAAAGACCCACCCATGGACCGGCGTTAAAAGGGAGAGACTAAATTTCCCGGGATTTTACCTGTCAAGCACGGTGCCCGGTCCCCGGGTCGGCGGCCTCACTTTGCAGGCCCTGCGCCTCCATCTGGAGGGCCAGCAACGCCTGCACGGGCCCGTTGGCCGCCGGCTCGGTCTCCCGGACGGCGAGGTGTCGGACGCCCGTGCGGATCCGGTCGGGGACGTCGCCCGGCCACCACGCGCACCACGCGGTCGCGGTCCACGACGAAGGCTCCAACGCGGCCCGAAAGGGCAGCGCGAGGTTGATGAACCACGTGTCGAGCCGGGCGCCGCCGATTGCATCGCTGCAGACCGTACGGGCGACCCCGGAGCGCCACGAACCCAATCCCAGTCGTGACCGCACCGCGCGGACCTCTCCGTGGGCGGACGCATCCGCCGCGGCCGGAGGTGCGATCGTCCGCAACCGTTCCGGCCAGTCGGGCACGCGCGCGAGCCAGTCGCGGTACTGATCGAGCCTGATCTCGGGTCGATTCAACGGGCGCACGCCGCGCCTCGACCACCAGTCCGCGGCCGCCTCGACGAGTTCCTCGCGCGACGGCCTCCCGGCACGCCAACGGGCGAGCGGAAAGGCCGACGCGACCCGCACCATCGCCCCGCGGTTCGCACGGTAGCCGAGGATCTCGAGCGTCGTGAGGTGGCAGGCCTCGTCCCAACCGAGCCGCTCGATCCGCAGGCGCGCGAAGCCCGTTTTTTCCGCCCAACGCCGGCGCATCGCCTCCTCGAGCCGCGCCGCACGCGCCTCCGGCGCAAGCGCGAGGAGCGCCTCCAGCACCGGCCACGGATCGCGCCCGTTGAGGGCGTTCAACGACTCCTCGGCCGCGTATTCCTCGAGGTCGTGCCAGAGGAGATCGACGAGCACGAGCGTCGGCGCCTCGCGTCCCGTCGAGGTGACGATCGGAGGTTCGCCGGGCTCGGGAGGGAAAAGCACGACGTGCAGCGCCACCTCCGCGTAGTGCGGATCCGCGTCGTGGCCGTGCCGGCGCCAGTCGCCCGCGTGAAAGTGCACCTCGAC
The DNA here is from genome assembly GCA_036770745.1 of Opitutaceae bacterium. Classification (GTDB taxonomy): domain Bacteria; phylum Verrucomicrobiota; class Verrucomicrobiia; order Opitutales; family Opitutaceae; genus DAIPIQ01. The sequence continues at coordinate 18,257 of DAIPIQ010000013.1, forward strand.
GTCCCCCGTGACCGGCCTGCCGTCGAGCAGCAGCCGCGCCCGCTTGAAATCGGGGCCCGCGAGCCGGTTCCACTGACCGGGATGCACGACCTCCAACGCCTGCCCCGCCGTCGTCCGCGCGCGGGTGGTCGCGAACTCGCCGCGCAACCAGATGCGCTGGAGCAGCAGCTCGCTCACGTGGAACGTGCCGTAAAGCCCCTGGAATTCCGCGATGCCTTCGCTGGGGTCGTCGGGGTGGCGGAGCGGTCGCATGGCGCGGGCCGAGAGTCGACGCGAAAACCGGGCCCGGGCGAGCCGAATTCCTCCGCGGCCCATCCGGCCGGTCGGAGATTGCAGCGAAGGACGGAATCGCTCACGGCTGGTCGACAAACTCCGGGCAACCCAGGCGGCCCCGCGCTGTCGGTGGTTTCCCGACCGGGCGGTCGCAGGTGATTCGAAGACCGCCCGAGACCGACCGAACCGCCTTGAGCACCTCCTCCGAAACCACCGCGCAGGAAATCCCCGCGCCCGCCCTCCCGGACGCCGGCCCGCCGGCCGCGCCGCGCCTCCAGGTCGACGGCAAGTTCCTCATGCTCGGCGGCGAGCGTTTCTGGGTGAAGGGCGTCACCTACGGGACGTTCGCGCCCGACGCCGAGGGCTTCAACTTCCCCGCGCCCGATCGCGTCGCCGCGGACTTCGCGCAGATGCAGGCCAACGGCTTCAACTCCGTGCGCGTCTACACCGCGCCGCCGCGCTGGTTGCTCGACCTCGCGCAGACCGCCGGCCTCAAGGTGATGATCGGCCTGCCGTGGGAGCAGCACATCGCCTTTCTCGACGACCCCGGCCGGCCCGCCGCGATCGAAGGGCGCGTCCGCGCGGCCGTGCGCACCTGCCGCGACCACCCGGCCGTGCTCTGCTTCGCGATCGGCAACGAGATCCCCTCGCACATCTGCCGCTGGCACGGCCCGCGCAGGATCGACGCGTTTCTCCGCCGCCTCTACCACGCGGTGAAGGAGGAGGACTCCGGCGCGCTCGTCACCTACGTCAACTTCCCCTCCACCGAGTACCTGCGCCTGACGTTCCTCGATTTCGTCACCTTCAACGTCTACCTCGAGAACCGCCGCGCGCTCAACGACTACCTCCACCGGCTCCAGAACATCGCCGGAGACCGGCCGCTCGTCATGGCCGAGATCGGCCTCGACTCCCGCCGCAACGGGTTCGAGGCGCAGGCCGCCACCCTCGCCTGGCAGGTCGACTCGACGTTCCGCGCGGGCTGCTCGGGCGCGTTCCTGTTCTCCTGGACCGACGAGTGGTGGCGCGGCGGCCACGACATCGACGACTGGGACTTCGGCCTCGTCACCCGCGACCGCCGGCCCAAACCCGCGCTCGACGCGGTGGCCCGCGCCTTCGCCCTCGCCCCGCTTCCGCCGCGCACCGACCTGCCGCACTTCACCGTCATCATCTGCACCTACAACGGCGCGCGGACCCTCCGCGACGCGTTCGCGGGGTTGCGGCGGGTGGACTACCCGTCCTTCGACGTGGTCCTCGTCGACGACGGCAGCACCGACGACTCCGCCGCGATCGGGGCCGCTCATGGCGCGACGGTCGTCTCGACGCCCAACCGCGGACTGAGCTCGGCCCGCAACACCGGGATGGACGCCGCCCGCGGCGAGCTCATCGTCTACCTCGACGACGACGCCTGGCCCGATCCGAACTGGCTGCGCTACCTCGCCGAGACGTTCCTCACCGGCAACCACGCCTGCGTCGGTGGTCCGAACCTCTCCCCGCCGCTCACCGGCGACATCGCCGACTGCGTCGACAACGCGCCCGGCGGACCGGTGCACGTGTTGATCGACGACCGCCGCGCCGAACACGTGCCGGGCTGCAACATGGCCTTCGTGAAAAGCCGGCTCCAGGAGATCGGGGGCTTCGATCCGCAGTTCCGCTCCGCCGGCGACGACGTCGACGTGTGCTGGCGCATCCTCGAGCGCGGTTGGACGATCGGCTTCAGCCCGGTCGCGAGCGTCTGGCACCACCGGCGCAAGACGATCGGGGCCTACTGGCGCCAGCAGCGCGGCTACGGAAAGGCCGAGGCGCTGCTCGAGCGCAAGTGGCCCGAGAAATACAACGCCGTCGGCCACGTCGCCTGGGGCGGCCGCCTCTACGGCAAGGGGCTCACCCGCGTCTTCGGGCGGGTCAGCCGCATCTACCACGGCGCGTGGGGCTCGGCCGCGTTCCAGGCGCGCTACGAGACGCAGCCCAGCCTGCTCCGCGTCCTCCCGACGATGCCCGAGTGGTACCTCATCGTCTTCGGGCTCGGCCTGCTTTCCTCGCTCGCCGGGCTCTGGAGCCGCCTCGCGTGGGTCCTCCCGCTGCTCCTGCTCGCGGCCGGCCTCACCGTCGCGCAGGCCGTCCTCAGCGCCAACCGGGCCCGCTTCCGCACGCCCGCGCGCGGGGCGAAACTGCTCGAGCTGCGGGCCGTCACGGCGTGGCTCCACATCATCCAGCCGATCGCCCGGCTCTGGGGCCGGCTCCGGCACGGGCTCCACGCCGGGCGCCTCCGGCTGCCCATGCGGATGGCACTGCCCGTCGCCCGCACCGTCACCGTCTGGCGCGAGCGCTGGGAGGCGCCCGAGGACAAGATCCGGCGGCTCACCGCGAAACTCCGCGGCGACGGCGCGACGATCGTCTCGGGCGGCGACTACGACCGGTGGGATTTCGCGGTGCGCGCCGGCCTGCTCGGCTCGGCCCAGGTCCTGATGACGCTGGAGGAGCACGGCTCGGGCCGGCAGCTCTTCCGCTTCCTCATCTGGCCGCGCTACTCGGTCGAGGGGCTCGTCACGGTCTTCGTCCTCGCCGCCCTCGCGGTGGGCGCGATCTTCGACCGGGCCGTGCCCGCGTATTTCCTCTTCACGATCCTCACGGCGGTGTTCGCCTTCCGCCTGCTCCAGGAGGGCTCGGTCGCGATCGCCGCGATCGAGCGGGCGCTCCAGTATCCGTTCGATCAGGACACCACCCCTCCCGACCGGAGCTGAGCCGCGCCGCCGCCCCATGGCCGACCCCGCGAAACCCACCAGCCTCCACACGCTCGGCCGCGTGTTCGCCGAGGCGCGGAGCCACCGCCCGCACCTCCTCGCTCTCTTCCTGATCGGGCTGCTCACCACGCCGCTCGCCCTGCTCAACCCGATCCCGCTCAAGCTCGTCGTCGACAACGTCGTCGGCGGCGCCCCGCTCCCGGGTTCGATCCGCGCGCTCCTCCCGGCGGGCGTCGCCGGGGACTCGGCCTTCGCGGTGGCGGTCATCGCCTCGATCATGATCGCGGTCGCCATCGTGCGGCACCTCGCCGAGCTCGGCTCCTCGATGCTGCGCACCTGGATCGCCGAGCGGCTCGTCTTGAATTTCCGCTCGCGGCTCTTCCGCCACGTCCAGCGGCTCTCGCTCGCCTTCCACGACACGAAGGGTGCGGCCGACACCGCCTACCGCATCCAGTACGACGCGCCCGCGGTGCGCTGGATCGTCGCCGACGCGCTCGTGCCGCTCGCGACCTCGGCGCTCATGCTCGTGGCGATGGTCGTGGTGCTCGTGCGGATCAACTGGAGGATCGCCGCGGTCGCGCTCGTGATCGTCCCCGCGCTCTACGCGGCCTCCTCCTTCCACAGCCGCCGCCTGAAGCGCCACTGGCACGACGCGAAGGAGCTCGAGAGCGCCGCGCACTCGGTGGTCAACGAGGTGCTCGGGGCCGTGCGCGTGGTCAAGGCGTTCGCCGCCGAGGAGCGCGAACAGGCCCGTTTCGAGCACCGGTCCGCGCTCACGCTGCGCGAACAGGTGCGCCTCGCCCTCGTCGGCGGGCGCTTCTCGCTCGTGATCGGCATCACGATGGCGGCGGGCACGGCCTTCGTGCTCTACCTCGGCACGCGCGACGTCCAGTCGGGGACGATGACGCTCGGCGATCTGGTGCTCGTCATGAGCTACCTCGCGATGCTCTACGGACCGTTGGAGACGCTGACCCGCAGCGCGGGCAGCCTGCAGGGCTCGATCGCGAGCGCGGAGCGCGCCTTCGCCCTGCTCGACGAGGCCGAGGAGGTGCCCGAGCGGCCCGACGCGCGCCGCCTCTCCCGCGCCCGCGGCGCGGTCGAGTTCGATCGGGTGGCGTTCTCCTACCGCCCCGACCGGCCGGCCCTGCGCGACATCAGTTTCTCGATCCCGCCCGGCGCCTGCGTCGGGATCTCCGGGCACACCGGCGCGGGCAAGTCGACGTTGATGAGCCTGCTCCTGCGCCTCTACGACCCGACCGCCGGGCGGGTGCTGCTCGATGGCGTCGACCTGCGCGACTACGCGCTCAACGACCTGCGCAACCAGTTCTCGATCGTCCTCCAGGAGCCCGTGCTGTTCTCCGCCTCGATCGGCGACAACATCGCCTACGCGCGGCCCGACGCGGCCCGCGAGGAGGTCGTCGCGGCCGCGCGGGCGGCCAACATCCACGACTTCATCGCCGGCCTCGAGCGCGGTTACGAGACGCAGGTCGGCGAGCGCGGGATGCAGCTCTCCGGCGGCGAACGCCAGCGCATCTCCCTCGCCCGCGCCTTCCTCAAGGACGCGCCGATCCTCGTGCTCGACGAGCCGACCAGCTCCGTCGACGTCACGACCGAGGCCGCGATCGTCGAGGCCCTCGAGCGCCTCATGGAGGGGCGCACCTCGTTCATGATCGCCCACCGGCTCTCGACGCTCGACCTCTGCGACATCCGCCTCGAGATCGCCGGCGGCACGCTCGCCTCCCGACCCGCCGCGCGATGAAGGCGATCGTCACCGGGATGATCGCGAACTACGCGGTCGGCGGCGTCGCCTGGGACTACGGCCAGTACGCCCTCGCGCTGGAGCGGCTCGGCTTCGACGTCGTCTACCTCGAGGACACCGGCACGCCCGTCTACGATCCGACGCGGGGCGAATATGGCGACGATTGCAGCTACGCGGTCGGGTTTCTGGAACGCTCCCTCGCCCGCCTCTCGCCGCGGCTCGCGCGGAGCTGGCGCTTCGTCAACGCCGACGGCCGCGCCCACGGGATGGGCGAGGAGGCGTTCGCCGCCGCGCTGCGCGAGGCGGAGCTGTTCCTCAACGTCTCCAACTCCGCCCTCCTGCGCGACGCCTACCTCGCCTGCCGGCGCCGCGTGCTCGTCGACACCGATCCCGGCCTCAACCACTTCCTCAACTACCCCAAATGGGACGCCGGCCCGGGCTGGCTCGGCACCCATGGCTGGCGCGCGCACGACCACTTCTTCACCTACGCGACCCGGCTTGGCCGGGCCGATTGTCCGCTGCCGGATTTCGGCCTCCGCTGGCGCCCGACCCGACCGCCGGTGGTGCTCGACGCATGGGCCGACGATCGGCCCGCGGGCGGGGCGTGGTCGACGGTGATGACCTGGAAGAACTTCCCCAAGCTCATCGCCCACGGCGATCGCACGTACGGCGCGAAGGAGTTCGAGTTTCCCAAGATCGAGGCGATCCCCGCGCGCCACCCCGGCCGCTTCGAAGTCGCGGTCGGTGGCAACGAGGCGCCCCGCGCACACTGGTCCGCGCTCGGCTGGCGCGTCCTCGACGCCCACGCCGTGACGGCCGACGTCGACGTCTACCGCGACTACATCCTCTCCTCCCGCGGGGAGCTCAGCGTGGCGAAGAACATCTACGTCGACACGCGCTGCGGCTGGTTCAGTTGCCGCACGGTCTGCTACCTCGCCTCGGGCCGACCGGCCGTGGTCCAGGACACCGGCTTCTCCGAGTGGCTCGCTTGCGGGGAGGGTCTCCACGCCTTCACCGACGCCGACGACGCCCTCGCCGCCATCGCGGCGGTCGAACGCGCACCCGTCGAGAATGCCCGCGCCGCCCGCGCGCTCGCCCGTTCCACCTTCGCCTCCGACATCGTCCTGCGCGAGATGCTGGAGGCCATCGACTGCCCCCTGCCCGCATGAACCCCGAAGAGCTCGCCGCCATCACCGGAGACTGGGACCACTCCACCCTGCCCCAGAACGTCCGCCTCGGCGCCGGGGTCTGGATCGAACGCAAGGCGAGCTTCGCCCGCTTCCGCAGCACGCGGGAGCCCGGCCTCGTCCTCGGCGATCGCGTGCGGGTCTACACGTGGACGACGTTCAACCTCGAACCCGGCGGGACGCTGCTCGTGGGCGACGACAGCACCCTCGTCGGCGCGACGTTCATGTGCGCGGAGCGCATCGAGATCGGTCGGCGCGTCCTCGTCTCCTACCAGGTGACGATCGCCGACTCCGATTTCCACCCGCTTGATCCCGAGGCCCGCCGGCGCGATGCCGTGGCCAACGCGCCCTTCGGCGACAAGTCCGCCCGTCCTCCCTACCCGAGCCGGCCCGTGTGGATCGGCGACGACGCGACGATCGGGATCGGCGCCATCATCCTCAAGGGCGTGCGCATCGGCCCGGGCGCGACCGTCGGGGCCGGCGCCGTCGTGGTCCGCGACGTCCCCGCCGGCGCGAAGGTCGCGGGCAATCCCGCCCGCATCGTCGAGCCCGACGCTCGAGCGTGATGGACGGCGCGCGGCTCGAGCACGACTGGTTTCCACGCGCCTTGCCGGCGTGCCTGCGCTGCGGGGAGCGGACGTGGATCTACAGCGCCTTCGCCTTCCTCCACGCCCGCGCCGCGCGGCCCGACGCGATCCGCATCGGAAACGACACGGGCGTCTACCACGGCACGTTCTTCGAGCTGGGCGAGGACGCCGAGGTCGAGATCGGCGACTTCTGCACCCTCGTCGGCGCGACCATCCGCACCGACGGTCGCGTGCGCATCGGGAGCTACAGCTTCCTCGCCCACGAGGTCGTGCTCGCGGATGCCGCCGACTCCGCCCCGCCGGAAGCGGGCGCCCGCGGCCGCGACACGCGCGGGATCGTCATCGGCGAGAACTGCTGGATCGGCATGCGCGCCACGCTTCTCGCGGGCGCCGACCTCGGCGAGGGCTGCGTCGTCGGGGCCGGGGCGGTGGTCGACTTCGCCGCGCCGCCCCGCTCGATCCTCGCCGGCAATCCCGCGCGGATCGTCGGCGTCACCCGCTGACCGCGGGCGGCCGATCGAGCGCGAGCGAAGGCGCGATCGTCCATCCGTGCGGTCCGGCCCCGACCGGCTCGGGATCGATCCAAGCGGCGAAGGCGATCATTCCGGCGTTGTCGCCCGTGTGCGCGGGCAGGGCCGGAAAAAACGGCAGCCCCCGTCGCGCGGCGAGGGCGCCGAGCCGGGCGCGCAGGAGCCGGTTGTTGGCCACTCCTCCCGAGAGCCCGAGGCTGCGCGCGCCGACCCGCTCGAGGGCGAAGGCGGTCTTGCGCTCCAGCACGTCGAGCACGGCCGCCTGGTAGGCCGCGCAGAGGTCGGCGAGGCGCGCCCGCGTCCCCTCCGTCCCCAGACTCTCGATACGGTAGCGGAGGCTGGTCTTGAGTCCCGAGAAGCTGAAGTCGAGGTCGCCGCGCCCGGGCAGCGCCCGGGGGAAGTCGAAGGCGCCCGCATCGCCTCCCACGGCCAGACGCTCGACGAGCGGGCCGCCGGGATAACCGAGCCCGAGCAGCTTCGCGCCCTTGTCGAGCGCCTCCCCGGCCGCGTCGTCGATCGTCCCGCCCAACAGCTCGATCGTGCGGTCACTCCGGATGACGAAGAGCGCCGTGTTTCCGCCCGAGACGAGCAGGCCCGCGTGGGGCAGGACCGACTCGAGCGCCGCCTCGAATCCGGCGGGATCCGCCGCGTGCAGCGGAAGGAAGCCCGACCAGGCGTGCGCGCGCAGGTGGTTCACTCCGACGAGCGTCGCGCCGGCGGCCAGCGCCGTCGCCTTCGCCGCGGCGAGTCCGAGGGCGAGGCATCCCGCGAGACCGGGACCGATCGTGACGGCCACCTGCGAAACCGACGGCCACGCCGGATGCGCGCCCGCCTCGGCGAGCAGGAGCGGCAGGCGGACGAGGTGCTCCCGGACCGCGAGCTCCGGCACCACGCCGCCATGCCGGAGGTGGAGCGCGACCTGGCTGTTCACCCACTCGCCGACCAGGCCCGCCGCCGGATCGAAGAGCGCGACCGCGCTCTCGTCGCAGGAGCTTTCGATCGCGAGGATCACCGCGCCGCGTTCGCGAGGGTCTTGTCGACCGCGGCGACGCCGCGCAGGGCGTCGATCGCCGCCGCGAGCTGCCGGTCCTCGATCGGCTCGAACTCGAACTGCCCGGCGAAATCCTCCGCGCTCATCAGCGGCAGGCGGTTGCGCTGGATCGCGAGCTTGCGGTCCTCCTCGAGCGAGAGGGTGACCGCGATGTCTGGCTCGAGGCCGCGGCCGTTGATCACCGCGCCCGAGGGCAGGTAGTAGAGCGCGGTGGTCAGGCGGATCGCGTCGCCCCCGCGGATGGGCAGGACGGTCTGGACCGAGCCCTTGCCGAACGATTTCTCGCCGATGAGGACGGCGCGCCCGGAATCCCGCAGAGACCCGGAGACGATCTCCGCGGCGCTCGCGCTGCCGGAGTTGATCAGGACCGCGATCGGAAGGTTGCGCGGAGGCCGCTTCGACCGCGCCTTTATGTCTTCGCGCGAGTCGGTTCGACGGCCCTGCGTGTACATCAGGAGCTCGCCCTCGGAGAAGAACGGCCCGGCGACCGCGACCGCGCTGTCGAGCAGCCCGCCGGGGTTGTCCCGCAGATCGAGCACGAGCGACGTCATCCCCCGCCCCTCCAGGTCCTCGAGCGCGCGCAGGAACTCCTCGCCCGTGCGCTCGCCGAACTGGAGCACGCGCACGTAGCCGATGTCGTCTCCGAGAAGGCGGACGTCGCGCACGCTTTCGACCTTGATGATCTCCCGGGTGATCGAGCGGGTGAAGGTCTCGCCCGACCTCGGCCGGAACACCGTCACCTCGATCGTCGTCCCCGGCCTTCCGCGCAGCAGCCGGAGGCACTCCTCCAGCGAGGTGGTCGAGATGTCGGTGGCGTCGATCTTCAGGAACTGGTCGCCCCGCAGCAGCCCGGCCCGCGCGCCCGGGGTCCCGTCGATCGGGGCGACGACGGTGAGCCGGCGGTCGCGCATCTCGATCTGCACGCCGATGCCGCCGAACTCCTGGCTCGTGTCGGCCCGGAACATCTCGAACTCGCGGGCCGACATGTATTCGGAATGTGGATCCAACGAGCGGAGGAGCCCCTCGAGCGCGGTCTCGGCGAGCGCCCCGGGATCGGCCGCGTCCTCGGAGACGTACTTCTCCTGGATGAGGCGGAGCACCTGCCGGAACTGGTCGGCCCGCCGGCTCTCCTCGCTCGCCGGGAACAGGCCGCGCCCCTGCACGACCTGCACGCCGAGCATCAACACCTGCCCGAGGAGGAAGGCGGCGCCGGCGACGATCAAAAGGCGTTTGAACATCCCGGCACTTTGGGGGATTCACGCCGCTTGTAAATGAAGCCGTCGCCGGAGCAGGAGGTCGGGGGAGGTTCGTTCGCCGCCCGCTTCCGCGCGCGCTTCGGCCCCGACGGCGCGCCGGATTTCGCGCGGTTCATGGACCTCGCCCTCTATGATCCCGAGACGGGCTACTACGCGCGCGGTCGCGACCGGGTGGGCGGGGAGGCCGGCACGGATTTCGTAACGGCGAGCATGTTCGGGGCGGCGTTCGGTCCGCTCGTCGCGGCCGCCGCCGTCCGCCTGCTGGGAGGAGCCGATCCAGGCGCGCACGAGTTCGTCGAGATCGGAGCCGAGCCCGGACGGTGCGTGCTCGACGGCGTGGCGCATGCCTTCGGCGGGGTGCGCGTCCTCCGGCTC